>CAYTME010000115.1:2035-8235 GCA_964438415.1 uncultured Pleurocapsa sp.
GGTCTTGAATTTCTCCGGCGGATGGCCGACCTCATAACCGCCCAATCCCAACGCGACGACGCCGCTGCCGTGCGCCTCGATCGCCCAACCGGCCGTGATCAGGCCCAATTCTGGCGCGACCTCGCGCGAAATATCGATGATCAGGTTCATCGAGACGCCCAGCTCGGCTTCGGCCCAAGCGCGCGCCCGGTTGATGGCCGCGAGCTGATCGGCGAACGGCATTCCTTTCTGATGATAGTGGGTATAGGCGGTGTAGGTCGCCTCGGTGTAGAGGATGTTCTGCGCGGCCTGCCCCTGCACGAACTCGCGCGTCACCAGCTCCAAATCCTCGGCCGTCTGGATGCAGCGCGAGATCGTCAGGTAGATATCGACAAAGTGCGGGAAATCGGTGAACGTGTACCAGCGTGCGATGCCATCGACGTCATCCGCGGGCAGCCCGACGCCGTTCTTGCGCGCCAGCTTGAGCAGGGTCTCCGGCCTCACGGCACCCTCGAGGTGCACGTGCAGCTCGACTTTGGGCATGGCGGCGATGAAATCGAGAAGCTGCATCGCGCCCTCAGCCCCCGACGACGCACGCGCCGAACAAGGTGATCTCGCTGCCGCTGCCGCTTTCATCGCGGCGGACGCGCCACTGCCCCGTCCCCAGACGCAGGAAGGGGTCGTTCTCCTGCACGGCCCGACGCATGTACGTGCCGACTTCGCGGCCGTACCAGGCTTGGACGACATCAGGGTCGTCGGCGCTGTAGAGCTGGAGATACGTCTCGCCGACGCCGAATGCTCGAAAGAAGCTGTGACGCTCGACACGGATTTCGGCACCGGGGTAGATCGGCAGCCGCCGAGTCAGAGTCGTCATGCACGCCTGGTCGAGGACGAATGAGAGGCTGCCCAGACAGGCGAACAGAAGTGCGAAGATCAACAAACACCCCAGTGCCGGGGTACTGCTTACGCGTCGCAGCGCCATAATGCCGGTGTGATCACCCCTCCATGATCTGCGCAGTGCGATCCAGGCTGCCGACGCTGTAATACTTCGCGTCGGGGTGGTGGACGACGATGGCGGCGGTCGTCTGCTCCGGCACCCACTGGTAGGCGGGAGTCAGCGATAGGCCGAGCGCCGCCGCTGCCTGCGGCAGCAGCCGCAGGACGATGGTGTGATCTTCAAGATCTGGGCAGGCCGGATAGCCCCAACTGTAGCGTTTGCCACGTCCCTGGGGGATGCCGAGCTGCCGGTTGATCACCTGGCGGTTGACGTAGTTGGCGGTCGCTTCGGCGGCCTGCACAGCCAGCCCATGGAAGAAGTACGCCTCACTGTATTCGTGCGCCGCTTGCAGCGCGTCGAAATGTTCGCTGGCGACCGCGCCGACGGTGGCGACTTGCAGCGCGACCGTATCGACCTGATCGCGGTCTGCTGGGGCGAAGTAATCGCTGATGCACAGGTACTCACCGAACGGCTGGCGTGGAAAGAGGAAGCGCGCGGCTTCGATGCGTTCGCCGCTGCGTGCGTAGACGTCCGCATCCCAAATGATCAGCGCATCGCCGTCGCTGTTGGCGGGGAAAAAGCCGTAGACCGCGCGCGGCTCCAGCGTGCGATCGCGCAGCACCGCACGTTTCATCGCGTCCAAGCGCCGCTCGTACTCAGCCTCGATCTGCGTCCAGGCGTCGCCATGCGCATTGCCCGCGCCCCAAGAGAGCCGGAACAGCTCCGGCTTGTGCAGATAGCGCAGCACGATATCGAGCGGCATCTGGTCGATGACCTTGCTGCCCCAGAACGGCGGCTTCGGGATATCCGGCGCGGGCTGCACTGTACGCTGCCCTTCGCTGCGCGCGCGGCGTATGGGGGCGGGCTTGCCCAGCTCCTCGTAGGCTTCGGCGTGGATCTGCTCGATGAGCGCGGTGCGCGCCTCGGGCGCGCTCAACCGATCCATGACCGCCAGTCCTTCGAACGCATCTTTGCAGTAGAAGACGCCCGGCGCATACGGCTCCTGTGTGTCCTCTAGGAACAGGATGCGCCGCCCAACCTGGCGGTTGATGGCCGCGCCGCCGATCAGCACCGGGAAGCTGAAGCCGCGCCGCGCCAGCTCGTTGACGACGATCGGCATCTGTTTCGATGTGCTCACCAGCAGAGCGCTCAGGCCGATCGCGTCGGCTTGATACTCGACCGCTTTTTCGATGATCGTGTTGACCGGCACCTGCTTGCCCAAATCGTGCACGGTGTAGCCGTTGTTGCTCAGGATCGTCTTGACCAGGTTCTTGCCGATATCATGGACATCGCCGTAGACGGTCGCCAAGACGACCGTCCCTTTGCTGACCCCCTCGACGCGATCCATGAAACGCTCAAGGTAAGAGACGGCGCGCTTCATGACCTCCGCGCTTTGCAGCACGAACGGCAGGATCAGCTCGCCAGCGCCAAATTTATCGCCGACTTCTTTCATGGCCGGCAGCAGGACGTTGTTCAGCACGCCGACCGCATCTTGATTCTCCAAGCAGCGATCGACCAGCGCCTCGACCCCGTCTTTCTTTCGATGCACGATCTGCCAGTGCAGCGCCTGTTCGGGTGCCATCTCGGCAGTGGGGTCTGCATCCTGTTTACCGGCGACCTGCACGGTATGCTGCTCGAAGTACTGGATGAAGCGCGGCAGCGCATCGGGGTCGCTGTTGAAGATCAGATCGTTGGCGATCCGGCGCTGCTCCTCCGGGATATCGGCGTAGGGCGTGATATGCGCCGGATTGACGATCGCCATATCCAGCCCGGCCTGCACCGCGTGGTACAGAAAGACGCTGTTCAAGACGCCGCGCGCCGCCGGTGTCACACCAAAGCTGACATTGCTGATGCCGAGCGCCGTCATCGCGCCCGGCAGTTCCGCTTTGATCGCCCGGATGCCCTCCAGCGTTTCGACAGCATCGCCGCGCAGCTCTTCTTGGCCGGTGGTCAGCGGGAAGGTGAGCGCATCGAAGATCAGGTTATTCGGCGATAGGCCGTAGTCGTTGACGGCGATCTCGGTGATGCGGCGGGCGATCGCCAGCTTTTTTTCGCGCGTGTGCGCCATGCCCTCTTCGTCGACCGTCATCGAGAGGACGGCCGCGCCGTACTTGCGCGCGATCGGCATGATCTGGTCGATCCGTTCGCGGCCATTTTCCAGATTGTTGCCGTTGATGATCGCGCGTCCAGGGTAGACGGCGAGCGCTGCCTCGGCCACCGCGGGATCGGTCACGTCGATGATGAGCGGCGCTTCGACGGCCATCGACAGCTTCTTGACCAGCGTGCGCATCTGCTCGGCTTCATCGGCGCGCTCGGTCAGCGCGACACAGACATCGAGCATGTGCGCGCCATTTTCGACCTGATCGACCGCGATCGGGATGATGCTGTCGTAATCATCGGCCAGCAGAAGCTGCTTGACCTTGCGGCTGCCCTGGGCATTGATGCGCTCGCCGATCAGCGTCGGGCCAGGCACGTTGATCATCGGGACAGCGCGCATATTGCTCGAAAGCCGGGGCTGCGTCTCCGGTTGGCGTGCCAGCGGTGCCTGACGCCCACCCGCGCTGTCGGGTGTGCGGCGGCCGTGCACGCGCTGGTAGAGCTGGTCGAGATGCTCCGGGCGCGTGCCGCAGCAGCCGCCGACGATGCCGACGCCCCAGCGCGTGAACTCCGCCACCATCTGGCTGAACGGTTCCGGCTCCATCGGATAGACGGCCTCGCCATCGACATTGATCGGCAGGCCGGCGTTCGGCAGCACGGAAATCGGTTTGCTGCTGTGGCGTACGAGATACTGCACCGGCTCGCGCATGTATTCCGGGCCGGTCGAGCAGTTGAGGCCGATCACATCGATCGGCAGGGCTTCGAGGGTGGTCAGGGCGCTGGCGATATCGGTGCCGAATAACATGCGCCCGCTGGTATCGAGCGTGATCTGCACCTGCAGCGGGATGCGCACCCCCAGATCGGCGAAGCAGCGCTGAATACCCCAGACGGCCGCTTTGACTTCCAGGATATCCTGGCTGGTCTCGATCAGGAGCAGGTCGCAGCCGCCTTCGATCAGGCCTTTGGCTTGGGTGTAGAACACATCGGCCAGCTCGTCGAAGGTGATATCGCTCAGGTCGGGATCGGTGCCGCTCGGCAGTTTGCCGCTGGGGCCGATGCTGCCCGCGACGAAGCGCGGGATGCCGGTCTCTTGAGCGAAGCGATCGCAGACGCGCCGCGCCAGCGCCGCCGCCGCGCGGTTGATCTCCTCGCAGCGATCGCCGAGGCCGTACTCGGCCAGCGTGAGTGGGTTGCTGCGGAAGGTGTTCGTTTCGACGACTTCGCTGCCGACGGCTAAAAATGACGCGTGGATGGCCTCGATCACATCCGGGCGCGTGATCGACAGGTAGTCATTGCAGCCGTTGTACTGTTCGCCGCCGAAATCTTCGGCGCTCAGCCCATAGCGCTGAATGCTCGTGTCCATCGCGCCATCGAAGATCACCACGTGGTCAGCGACCGCGTCGAGATAGCGGCGGTTGGTGAACGGCTGCTGGGTCGGGTTGGGCATCTTCAGTTCGACTCCGTTGGCACCGCGCTGCTGCTGAAGGCGAGTGCATCACTGTTTGGAGGGATAAAGACGGTCGTGGCGACGGCGGACAGCGCCGCCAGCAGTTCATCGCGGTCGGGCGCGCGCGTGCCCGGTGGGTACTGCATCAGAAGTAGAATCGGGTAATCGCGATAAGCGGGCTGAAGCCAGTGATCGAAGTGGGCTTCGTAGTTGTGATGCAGCTTGATCACGATGCCGTTCTTGCGCGTCTGCATGTAGTAATCACCGCCCCAAAACGGCTCATGGTAGCGTTTCCAGCGGATGCGCAAGATCGGGCGGATCAACTTGGCGGCCTGATGGATATCATCGAGCTGAAAGCCGAAGCGATGCGTGACTTGCTCACGATACTGAACGCGCTGGGAACGTTTGGTCATCGGCTGGGTCGCTTTCTTCAGACAAAAAACGCGCTCACAATCTCAGCGCGCCATTTTACCTCTTTTTGGGATGACCGCGCTCATGCTGCGGACTGCGCGCGATTTCGGTTTTTGGGTCGAACGCCCATCGAGTGCGCCATGTCTTGTCTTATCCCCAAGCGGGCATGCTTCTGAACGCCGACCCTTGGGGCATCTGCCGTTGTTTCAAGGCTTCATCCCATTTTCGAACACACCTCAAGCTCATTAGTGTATTGCTTGATTAATGTGATGTCAAACCCTGGCTGTCGCGCTGTCGATCGTGGATCTGACGATTGTGCCGCACGCGCGCCGCTGGTACAGTCTGCGCCAGTCTCTGCAAGGACAGATGCTGTGAAACCGATGATCCATGAATTCCGATCGCGCCGCTCGATGGTCACCGCTCGGCGCGGGATGGTGGCGACCAGCAATCCGCTCGCCACGCAGGCCGGGCTGAGCATCCTGCGTCTGGGTGGCACGGCTGCCGATGCGGCTGTCGCGGCCGCCGCCGTGCTCAATGTGACCGAGCCGGCCTCCACCGGTATCGGAGGAGACTGCTTCGCGCTCTTTTACGATGCTCACGCGCAGACAGTCACAGCGCTCAACGGCAGTGGACGCGCGCCGCGCGCGCTCACGGCGGATCATCTGCGCGCGCACGGCTGGACGAGCATTCCGGAGCGCAGCGTTCACGCGATCACAGTGCCGGGAGCGGTCGCAGGCTGGGACGATCTGCTCCAACGCCATGGGCGTATGACGCTCAAAGAGGTGCTGGCCGACGCCATCCACTACGCCCGCGATGGTTTCCCGGTGCAGCCCGTTTTCGGCGATGCCTGGGCGCGCTCGGAGGCGTTTCTGCGCGAGTGCCCATATGCCGGCGACTATTTGCCCGATGGCCGCGCACCGCGCGTCGGGCAGATCGTGCAGCTGCCGGGTTTGGCGCGCACGTTCGAGCAGTTGGCCGAAGGCGGCGCGCAG
Source organism: uncultured Pleurocapsa sp. (assembly GCA_964438415.1). Lineage (GTDB taxonomy): Bacteria > Chloroflexota > Anaerolineae > Aggregatilineales > Phototrophicaceae > Flexifilum. The sequence continues at coordinate 7,959 of CAYTME010000115.1, forward strand.
GCGTTCTACCAGGGGCCGATCGCCGATGCCATCGTGACGACGGTGCAGTCGCTCGGCGGCCTGCTGACACATGCCGATCTGGCGCAGCACCGTTCGACCTGGGATACGCCGGTTGCGACCGATTACCGCGGCATCACCGTCTATGAGTGCCCGCCGAACGGACAGGGATTGGCGGCCCTGCTCGCGCTCAACATCGTCGGCGGCTTCGACCTGGCTTCAATGCCCTGGGACAGTCCGGAGCGCATCCACCTGATGGTCGAAGCGATGCGGTTGGCGT
>CAYTME010000115.1:8248-8506 GCA_964438415.1 uncultured Pleurocapsa sp.
AGCCGATCCGGCGACCAACCCTGCGCCGCTCGATGCGCTGCTGAGTGACGACTACGCGCGCCAGCGCCGGTCGCTCATTCAGCCCGACCGAGCGATGCAGCCGCCGGGCTTTGGGGCGCCGCTGGGCGGTTCGAACACGGTCTATCTGAGCGTGGTCGATGGAGAAGGCTGCGCCTGCTCGTTCATCAACAGCCTCTACTACGGCTGGGGGACGGGCATCGCGGCGGGCGAGGCGGGCTTCTTCTTGCAGAATCGCGG
>CAYTME010000115.1:8516-12308 GCA_964438415.1 uncultured Pleurocapsa sp.
CTTCACACTCGAAGGCGGACACCCGAACGTGCTCGCGCCGGGCAAGCGCCCGTATCACACCATCATCCCGGCGCTGGCGCTGCGCGGCACGGCGCTGTGGGCGTCGTTCGGCGTGATGGGCGGCTTCATGCAGCCCCAGGGACACGTGCAGGTGCTCAGCGCCATGATCGACGATGACCTCAACCCCCAAGAGGCGCTCAACCGCCCGCGGTGGTGCCTGGAGGCGGGGACGGACAGCAGCATCTTGGCGCTGGAGGAAGGTATTCCGGTGGCGGCGATGGCACGTCTGGCCGAGCTGGGGCATCAGGTGCGCCCCGTCAGCGGGGCGGGGCGCGCTGTCTTCGGCGACGGCCAGATCATCTGCCGCGACGGCGAGACGGGCGTCCTGTTTGGGGGCAGCGATCCGCGCAAAGATGGCCAGACGGCGGGCTATTGAAAGGCGAGTGTACCACGTGAACCGGACACCGGACGCGCGAGAAGCGCAGGCAGAGCTGTTGACAGCGGCGCTGCTGGTGCTTGTGGTCGGCTTGTTTCTGCTCGGCAACATCCCGGAGTCATGGGCTGTGCTCGCGGCGGGCTTGATCCTGCTTGGCTCGGCTGTCTACCAGACGCTGCGCGGCTGGCATGTGAGCCTGGTCACGTGGATCGCCGGCGGGTTGCTCACGCTCGGCGGGTTGGGGGTGCGCCTGTATCTTGTCGGGGTCATGCGCATCAGTTGGACAGCCGTCGCCTTGATCGCGATCGGCGGTTATCTGCTGCTGCGCTGGCTGGCGCGACGCTGATCGCGCGGCGCGCAGAACAGCCGTGAGCCGCCCGTCCGTCACGGCCAGTCCCAGCGCGAGGGCGAGCAGCAGCGCGCCCGTCGGCGAGATACCGCTGCCATCGACTGCCGATCTTACCCCTGCAGCACATCGTCGATCTGGCGCAGGATTTCGTCGGAAAGCTGCACGTCCGCTGCGCCGACGCTCTCTTCGATCTGGGCGACGCGGGTCGCGCTGGTGATGGCGCTGCTGACGCCGGGCTGGCGCAGCACCCAGGCGAGCGCGAGCTGTGTGCGGGTGATGCCCAGTTCATCCGCGATCGGCTTCAAGCGTTTGACCTGATCGACGGTGCGCTCGCTCAGGAAGCGGTCGCGCATCCACGTCTCGCGGCTGAAGCGCGAGTCTGCTGGCACGCCGCTGTCGTATTTGCCCGTCAGCATGCCGCCCGCCAGCGGGGACCACACGACCAACCCCATGCCGTTGGGGTGCGTCGTCGGCAGGATGTCGGTTTCGACGGTCTCGCGCACCAGCATCGAATACTGCGGTTGTTCGGTCTTGGGCCGGTACAGTCCCAAGCGATCGCAGATCGCCAGCGCTTCGCGAATCTGCGCGCCGCTCCATTCTGAAGTGCCCCAGTAGAGCACCTTCCCCTGTGTGACGAGGTCGTGCATGGCGCGCACGCTCTCCTCGATCGGTGTTTCGGGGTCGGGACGGTGACAGAAATAGATATCGACGTAATCGGTTTGCAGCCGTCGCAGGCTTTTGTCGATGCTCTCCATGATGTGCTTGCGCGAAAGCCCCCGGTCGTTGACATCATCGCTCATCGGCCAAAAGACTTTGGTCGCGATGACGAGGGTATGACGCGGGAACTGCTGCAAGATGCTCCCCATCTGGATTTCGGCCTCACCGCGGCCGTAGATATCCGCCAGATCGAAATAATTGATGCCCAGCTCGTAGGCGCGGATGACGACATCGCGCGCGACATCCTGCGCGACCTTGCCCTCACCGAAATTGATCCAGCCACCGAAGGCGATCGCGCTGACCTTCATGCCTGCGTCACCTAAACGACGATACTGCATGGCCGCTGCTCCTCATAAGCGTTGTGCTCAATAACGCGGACATGATACCGCCGCACGGGCCGGCGCTCAATGAGCGTGGGATGATAACCAAAACCGCCGCTTGGGTGGTGCATGGATCAGGTCTGCGCTATGCTTGAGGGCGTTTTGAGTACGGCTCTACCAACGCGGTTGTCGGCGATGAAGATCTCAATTTGCGCGCATTGGCATCAACAGTCCGCAGCCGAGCGCTTGGCCGCGCATCTGCGACAGGCGCTGGCGGCTGAGGTGGAGCTGCATTTCGGCGAGATCCGTCCGGAGAGCTTGGACGACAGTGACGCGATTATCGGTCTGACCGCGGCTGATCATCCATCTGGCTGGTTAACACATCCGTATACGCTCGCCCCCGTGCGCGCGCTGCTGCTGTTGGAGGATGCGCGACCGCCCTTCATGCCGCAGCCCGCGGGCGTGCTGATCGCCCGACTGCGTGCAGGCTCGTGGGATGCCGATCTCGCGCATCTGATCGCCGAGCTGAACGCGCGGCTGCTGCGCCGGACGGAGGCGCGGCATGAGTACAACAACATCGCTGCTGTGGTCGCCCTTTCGAGCGATGTCGCGGTGCGCGCCCGTGCCCGCGAGGCGCTGCTCGAACTGCGCGCTCGCTACCCCGAATACAGCGCCGATCCAGATGGATTGAACGTCGCGCTCGGCCTCAGTTAAGCGGGGCTGCGCTCAGTCGATCAGGGTGGTCAGCAGCGGCTTACCGCGCGTGATGACGATCGTGTGTTCGTATTGGCAGGCGTGATGGCCGCTCATCGTCTTGAGCGTCCAGCCGTCGTCTGCGGTGTAGATGCGCCCGATGCCGCGCGTCAGGAACGGCTCGATCGTCAGCGTCATGCCCTCGACCAGCGTCGTCTTGGCGCGCTTGGTGAAGAAGTTGGGCACGTTGCGCGGCTCTTCGTGCAGGCTGCGCCCGACTCCGTGCCCGCCCAACTCGCGGATCACATTGTAACCGCCGCGCCGCGCCACCCCCTCGATCGCTTGGCCGATGACGTAGAGTGGACGCCCTGCCGTCACAGCATCGAGCGCGGCGTCGAGCGCGGCGCGCGTGCAGTCGCATAGGTGTTGGTTCTCAATGCTGACCGGCGGCACCGCGACTGTTCCGCCGGTATCGGCGAAGAAGCCGTCGAGTTCGGCGGAGACATCGACATTGACCAGATCGCCCGGCTGGATCTTGCGTTCGCCGGGGATGCCGTGGGCAGCCTCGTCATTGATGCTGATGCAGGTCGCCGCCGGGAATTTGTACATGACGATCGGGGCGGGGCGTGCGCCCTTCTGCGCCAGATAATGCGCGCCGATGTCGTTCAGTTCGGCGGTCGTGATGCCGGGTTTGATGGCTTCCTGCATCAAGCGCAGGGCTTCGCCGCAAATGCGCCCAATGCGCATCAGCTTCTTGAGGTCGCGTTCAGATTTCACCGTCATGACAGCAGTCCTAGCCGCTTTTGAGGACAGTTCGAAAAGTCCGTTCATTGTACCAGTCCGCTGCAGCTTGTGAACCTGCACAAAAATGCGCGAGCCACACATTTGACAAATCCGCGTGTCCTCATTAATCTCAACGCGTTGAGTGCGACCGAGAGGAGGCAGCGCAAGGCGAAAATTCGTTCGGGTTGTTCGCTCCTTTAGTGCCGATTTGCATGAAATTTTCCGGAGATCACAACATGTTGAAAAAACCATTGATCATCGCGTTATGTGCCATGATGCTGCTCATGCTGGCACCGCTGGCCGGTGCGCAGGGTGACAGCTATACCATCGCCTTCGTGCCGGGCGTCAATCCCGATCCCTTCTACATCACCATGAGCGTTGGCGTCAACCAAGCGGCAGTCGATATGGGGCTGACGGTCATCCAGCAAGACCCGGAGCGCTTCGATGTGACCGTGTCGGCTCCGATCATTCAGGCGCTGATCGCCCGCGGCGAT
>CAYTME010000116.1:0-2031 GCA_964438415.1 uncultured Pleurocapsa sp.
GTGTAGCCGAAGCTGGCGACCTGCGGCTGGCAGTAGGTCGCGCGCGGCATCATGTCGAAATCGAGTTCGATGCTCGGCACGCCGGCGATGCGCTCTGCGGCGATGACGCCCATCGCCTCGGCCACGTGCGCCAACATCAGCTTGGCCGTCACATCGCCGATGGCGTAGATGTGCGGCACGTTCGTGCGCATGTGGCCATCGATGGCGACCGCGCCGCGCTCCGTCAGCTTGACGCCCGTGCGCTCCAGCCCAAAGCCTTCGACGCGCGGCTTGAAACCGATCGCCTGCATACAGCGCTCGGCTTCGAGCACCTGCTGCTTGCCGTCAGCCATCGTCGTCACGGTCACGCGCACGCCCGTCCCCGTGTCCTCAATGCCGTCCACGCGTGTGCCCGTCATGATCTTGACGCCCATGCGCTCGTACTGCTTGCGCAGCTCCGCCGAAACTTCTTCATCCTCCAGCGGCAGCACACGGTCGAGGAACTCGACGATCGTCACTTCGACGCCGTAGTTGTGGTGCACGTAGGCGAACTCCACGCCGATCGCGCCCGCCCCGGCGATGATGATCGATTTGGGGAGCGCGGACTCCATGATCTGTTCTTCATAGGTGACGACACGCGGGCTGAGCGTCGTGCCGGGGATCAGGCGGGTGGTCGATCCGGTCGCGAGGATGCAGTGTTTGAAGCGCAGGGTCTCCTCGCCGCCCTTGTTGAGCGCGACGCGGATCGTGTTGGCATCGGTGAATTCGCCCCAGCCTTCGTACTCGTCGATCTTGTTCTTGCGCATGAGGAAATGCACGCCCTTGACGCGACCATCGGCGACCTTGCGACTGCGCTGGTAGGCCGCGCCGTAATCCATCGTCACCGTGCCTTCGATGTGGATGCCGAAGTCGCGTGTCTCGTGTTTGAGCATGTGGGCGATCTCCGCGTTGCGCAGCAGCGCTTTCGACGGGATGCAGCCGACATTGAGGCAGACGCCGCCCCAGTACTGCTTCTCGATGATGGCCGTCTTCAGCCCCAATTGGCTGGCGCGAATGGCGGCGACGTATCCGCCCGGCCCCGCGCCCATGACTACGACGTCGTATTCCTGCACCATGATGATCGCTTCTCCGCTCGTGTTATGCATACGCAACGATGCGCATTATACCCCGCGCCGACCACCGCCGCCGACAATTTGTATTGCAAACTTGGAGTGACTACAATTTTGAGCGCGAAGCGAAAGCGCAGGCGGTTCACCGTCACGTCATCTGAACGCCGTAGTCTGCGCGCGCTTCAAAGCTGCACTTTTTCTCATCCGCGTAAGGAGTACCCCATGCGCAAGAAATTGTTTCTTCTGCCACTGCTCTTGACGGCGCTCCTGCTGCTCGCGCTGCCGGTCGCCGGCCAGGGCTTCGAACCGATGTCGGTTTCAGCGGAAAGCTGCGATTACGGCGGTGCTTTCCGCACGATCGAAGCGGTCGATGAACTGACCGTCCGCTTCGTGCTCTGCTTCCCCGATCCGGCGCTGCCGTCGAAGGTCGCCTTCAGCTCTCTGCACATTCAGCCTGCCGAACACCTACAGGCGACCGGCGGCGGTGGTGAGGCGCTCATCCGCAATCCGATCGGCACCGGTCCATACCGCCTAGAGCGCTGGGATCTGGGCAGCGAGATGGTCTTCACCCGCTTCGAGGACTACTGGGGTGAACCCGCCGGCGAACAGACCTTGATCTTCCGCTGGAATTCGGAGGCCGCCGCGCGCTTGGTCGAACTCCAAGCTGGCACGGTCGATGGTATCGACAACCCTGGCCCTGGCGATTTCGACGTGATCGCCGCCGATCCCAACCTCCAACTGATCGAGCGCGAGGGTCTCAATATCTTTTACCTGGGCATCAACAATACAGTGGCACCGTTCGACAATGTGCTCGTGCGTCAGGCCGTCGCGCACGCCATCGACAAACAGCGCATCGTCGATAACTTCTACCCGCCGGGGTCGTCGGTCGCTGACCAGTTCATGCCAGAGTCGATCTTCGGCTATACCCCGGAAGTCGAGCCGT
>CAYTME010000116.1:2087-3858 GCA_964438415.1 uncultured Pleurocapsa sp.
GCCGATCGAAACCACGCTCAGCTACCGCGATGTCGTGCACGGCTACCTGCCGCAGCCGGGCGTCGTCGCCCAAGACCTGCAGGCGCAGCTCGCCGAGGTCGGCATCAACGTCACCATCGAGGTGCAGGAATCCGGCACCTTCCTCGATAACGCCGATGCGGGCAACCTGAGCCTGCACCTGCTCGGCTGGGGTGCGGATTACCCTGACGCGACCAACTTCCTCGACTTCCACTTCGGCGCAGGAGCGAGCGCGCAGTTCGGCAGCAAGTTCGAAGAGATCACGCGTCCGCTGGCCGAAGGCGCCCGCCGCGCCGCGTTCGAAGACCGCTATCCGTTCTATGTCGAGGCGAATACGGCCATCCGCGATCTCGTGCCGATGGTGCCGATCGCGCACGGCGGTTCGGGCGTCGCCTTCCGCGCAGCTATCAGCGGCGCGCATGCCAGCCCGCTGGGCAACGAAAACTTCGCCGTTATGGAAGACCCCGACGACGATAACATCATCTGGATGCAGAACGCTGAGCCGATCAGCCTCTACTGCGCCGATGAGACCGACGGCGAATCGCTGCGCGCCTGCGAGCAGATCACCGAAGGGCTGCTCGCTTACGAAGTGGCGGGCACAGCCGTCATCCCATCGCTGGCGGAAAGCTACGAAGCCAGCGACGACCTGACGGTCTGGACGTTCAATCTGCGCGAGGGCGTCATGTTCCATGACGGCTCGATGCTGGATGCCAACGATGTCGTCATGAGCTACGTCGTGCAGTGGGATGCAGCCAACCCGCTGCATGTCGGGCGCGATGGCAATTTCACCTACTTCCAAGCCTATTTCACGCAGTTCTTGAACGCTCCTAGCGAATAATCTGGCGCAGGCCGAGGCGCAGCCGGGGCATCTGCTGGTGCCTCGGCTGCACAGCGGTTTGGACAGCCCATGTTCTCGTTCATCCTGCGGCGCATCGCATTTTCGATCCCGGTCTTATTTGGCATCTTGGCGATCACGTTCTTGTTGGCGCGCGCCATCCCCGGCGACCCATGCCGCGCGATCTTGGGTGAGCGAGCGACCGACGAGGTGTGCGCGGCTTGGCTCCAGCGCGTCGGACTCGATCAGCCGGTGCCCGTGCAGTTCGTTATCTACGTCGGCCGTGTCATCACCGGCGATCTGGGCACCTCGATCCGCTTCGGGCGCACGGTCGTCGATCTGATGGCTGAGCGGATGCCCGTCACGGTCGAGCTAGCGCTGGCGGCGCTCACGTTTGCGACGGTCGTCGGTGTGCCGCTCGGCATCGTGTCGGCATACTGGCGCAACACGCCGGTCGATATCGGCACGATGCTGATGGCCAACATCGGCGTCTCGATGCCCGTCTTCTGGCTCGGTTTGATGCTGGCCTACATCTTCGCCGTCCTGCTCAAAGATACGCCGCTGGCGCTGCCGCCTTCGGGCCGGCTGCCGCCGGGCATGGACGTCATCCCGTTCTACCAGCAGTGGGGGCTGGCGGGCGATGTCGGGACGGCGGGCGCTGGTCTCGTCTTTCTCTCCCGCATGAACGTGCTGAACGCCGTCTTGACGCTCAACGGCGAGCTGCTGGCTGCGGCGCTGCGGCATCTGATCCTGCCTGCCGTCGCCGTCGGCACCATCCCGATGGCGATCATCGCGCGGATGACCCGCTCCAGCGTGCTGGAGACGCTCGGTCAAGATTACGTGCGCACGGCGCGCGCCAAGGGGCTGCGCGAGCTGGCGGTCGTCAGCAATCACGCGCTGCGCAACGCGCTGCTGCCG
>CAYTME010000116.1:3901-8956 GCA_964438415.1 uncultured Pleurocapsa sp.
AATTTCGGCCTGCTCGTCAGCGGCGCGGTGCTGACGGAGACGATCTTCGGTCTGACGGGGGTCGGACGCACCCTGGTCGACGGCATCACCTCGCGCGATTACCCGCTCGTCCAGGGCTTCACCGTCTTCATCGCCGCGGCTTTCGTCGTCATCAATTTGTTGGTCGATACGATGTATATTTACCTCGATCCGCGTATCCGCCTGCGTTGAGTGAAGGTTTGTCGTGGCAGCACCGAACGCAGTCACCCGACTCGAGATCGATCGCGCGCAGCAGGCGAGCGGCAGCGCCAGCCTGTGGGTCGATACGATCAAGAACATCCGGCGCAACCGGTCGGCTGTGCTCGGCCTGACCATCATCACCCTCCTGGTGCTGATCGCGCTCCTTGCGCCGGTCATCTCTCCCTACAACCCGATCCAGTCGATGATCGGCCAGCCGGGACACACGGGACAGCTCCCGCGCAAGCCGCCCTGCATCCATCTGCTCGGCTGCCCGGCGGAGGAGCCTGAGCATTGGATGGGTCTCGATCTCAATGCGCGCGATGTCTTCAGCCGCCTGCTGCACGGGACGTGGAATTCGCTGCGCGTGGGCATCACCAGCGTCGCGTTCGCGATCACGGTCGGTTCGCTGTTGGGGTTGGTCGCCGGCTACGCCAGCGGCTTGATCGACAACGTGGTCATGCGCTTGATGGATGTGCTGCTGGCGTTCCCATCCCTGCTGCTGGCGATCGCGATCGTGACGGTCTTGGGGCCGGGGTTGGAAAACGCGCTGCTGGCGATCGCGATCGTCACCATCCCCGTCTACGCGCGGCTGGCGCGCGCCAGTGTACTCTCGATCAAGGAACTGGATTATGTGACGGCGGAGCGCACGCTCGGCGCGCCGCATGGGCGCATCTTGTTCGGCCATATCCTGCCCAACGCGATCACGCCGCTGATCGTGCAGGGGACGCTCGGCATCGGCACGGCGGTGCTGGATGCGGCGGCACTCTCTTTCCTCGGTCTGGGGGCGCAGCCGCCAGAGCCGGAATGGGGCGCGATGCTCAGCGAAGCGCGCAACTATGTCTTCACTTCGCCGCATCTCGTCTTCTACCCCGGCCTGGCGATCATGATCACAGTGCTGGTCTTCAACCTGCTCGGCGACGGCCTGCGCGACGCGCTCGACCCGCGCCTGAATCGCAATTGAGCCGCCGCAGTGCCCGTGACCTTTCCCGTTGATCGTCTCCCAACGGCGAACTGGAAGAGTCTCGAAGCCGCCGGCCAACCCACGAACCCGGAGCGGTTTCGGTTCAGGGGCGGAGTGATGCACGCGATGGCCTGACCGCTTGTCTATGTGTTCACGGTGTCCTCTCGCCCGCCGGCAGTGACTGCGCCGCCGTGAAACACTATTTTCACAAAAGGTCAAGACATCAATTTTAATATCACCGATATCCTTAAACAAGATTGTTCAAAAAACTGTATAAACAGGAAAGGAGCGTCGGGTGACCTCTTGGAGCCTGCAACAGAAGCTGACAGCCGCCTTTGCCCTTCCCATTTTCATGCTGGTGCTCATCGCTGTGATCGGCACGAACACCGGTGCTGCAGTGGGGGCGCGCTACAACGAACTGGCCGGTATCGAACTGCCGCGCATCACCGCACTTGAGGAGATGAAACTTGCGGGTTCGCGCTTGATCTCATCGACGAATGAGTTCGTGCTCGATGTTGCGCTCGGTCTTGAAAACCTCGATACAGACGAGGGCGAAGACGACAGCGAACGACAGGACGGCGGCGAGCGCGAAGAAGTCGCAGAGGCGATCGAGCAGTACGAGGCGGCGTTCGCGATCTTTCGTGACATCTCGCTAGCTCATGATGAGGATGCGTTGGTGGACGCTCTGCAGCGGGCTGGCCAAGCCATGATCGACAACGCGCTCGAAATCATCGAGCTGGCCGAGAACAACGCCTCGATCGAACAGATCATGACGGCGCGCTCGGAATTCGAGGACCTGGAACGAGTTTTCTTGACCGCGGTCAATGCGGTTCTTGACGAGGAACGCGTGCATATCGAGTCGGTCAAGGGCGAAATCTCGACGCTGGTGAGTAGTTCCAGCCTTGCCCTTGGGGTGGCCGGTGTCTTGGCGACGGTCATTTCAGTCGGCAGCGGCGTCTATCTGATCGGATCGCTCACGCGGCGGCTGCGCGCGCTGCAAACGACGGCTGACGGTTTGCGCGCTGGGCAGTTTCACCTGCGCGCTGAAGTCAAAGCCGATGATGAATTGGGGCTGTTCGCCCGTACTTTCAATGCGATGGCTGCGCGCATCGAAAATCTGGTGACCGATCTCAAGCATCAGGTGACGGTGGCGGAGGAGGCGCGCGCTCGTGCAGAGAAATCAGATCAGGCGAAATCGGCCTTCCTGGCGAGCATGTCGCACGAGCTGCGCACGCCGCTGAACGCGATCATCAATTTCACCCGTTTCGTCGCCAAAGGTTCGCTGGGACCGGTCAATCCTGAGCAGCGCGATACGCTCGGCGAAGTCATCGACAGCGGCCGGCATCTGCTGAATTTGATCAACGATGTGCTCGATATGTCGAAGATCGAGGCCGGATCGCTGACGCTGTTCCAGGAAGATGGCCTCAAGCTGGCTCCGCTGCTGGAGCAGGTCGCCAGCACCGGGCGCACGCTGCTGGCAGAGAAGCCGGTCACGCTGCGCACCGAGATTGCGGACGATCTGCCCACTATACGCGGCGACCGTCAGCGATTGATGCAGATTCTCCTCAATCTCGTGTCCAATGCGTGCAAGTTCACGGACGAGGGCGAAATCGTGTTGAGCGCCGCGCGGCAGAATGGGGAGATCGTGCTGTCGGTGCGCGACACCGGTGTCGGGATCGCGCCGGAAGATCAGGCGCTGGTGTTCGAAGTGTTCAAGCAGACGGAGACCGGTCTGCGTAAGGGCAGTGGGACTGGGTTGGGGCTGCCGATAGCGAAAAGTCTGGTCGAGGCGCATGAGGGACGTCTGTGGTTGGAAAGTGCGCTCGGCAAAGGGACGACCGTGTTTGTGGCGCTCCCGGCTGCTCAGCCTGTCCTGCAGCCGGCTGCAGCGGCGGAAGGTGTGTGAGCGATGCGTCCTACCCGCCCCGTTATCTTATATGTCGAGGATGAGCCGCGCAGCCGGCGCGTCATGGAGATGATCGTGCGCGACCTCGATCTGGGCGGTCTGTACCTTTTCGAGGACAGCACGGCATTTATCGAGCGAGCACTGCTGCTTGCACCACCACCGGATGTCATCTTTCTTGATATCCATGTACGGCCGCTCAGCGGATTTGAGATGCTCGCGCTGCTGCGCGCACAGGCTGCATTTGAGCGAACGCCGATTGTCGCTATGACCGCGAGCGTGATGAGTGAAGAAGTCAGGCAGCTTCAACAGGCAGGATTCGACGGCTGCTTGGCCAAGCCGCTCGACCTGGACAGCTTCCCGGAGCTGCTCGATCGCATCCTGCAAGGAGAACACCTATGGCGGATTCTGACATGATGGCCTCGACAAACGAGGCGGCTTTGCTGAAAGGCAAGCGCATTTTTATCTTCGAGGACAACCTGCAAAATCGGCTTGTCTACACGATGAATTTGATGGTGGAGCACAAAGCCATTGTCGATTTCAACCGAAACGGCCGCGATGTCCTGCATCATCTCGCGGATTTTGAGCCGGTGCACTTGATCGTGCTCGATCTCATGTTCCTGTTCGGCGGTGCCGATGGTTATGACATCTTCAAACAGATCCGTGCCCAGCGAAAGTACGACCGAGTTCCGATCGTGGCCGTCTCCGCTGCCGATGCGAGTTTGGCATCCGCCAAGACGCGTGAACTCGGTTTCAACGGATTCATCGCCAAGCCGATCGACAGCGATCTTTTTCCTCACCAGCTCGTGCGCGTGATGAATGGCGAACAAGTCTGGAGTTTTTCATAGCACCATGACTGCCGACATTTCATCCGCTCTCATCCCACTGGGTATGATCATCATGAGGATAAAACACGATGCCTGCACCCCATGCCCATGTGATTGATGACAACCAGCGTAATATCCAGGTGCTCAAGATGCTGCTGGCAGAGCAGGGCATTGACTGCACTGTGACGGCTGACCCGCGCCGCGTCGAGCAAGATCTGGCCGCGCTCGAGCGCGTCGATGTCATCTTTCTCGACTTGGAAATGCCCGGCGCAAACGGCTATCAGGTGTTCGAGTTTCTGCGCAGCAGCGCGCGCTTTCAGAACGTGCCGGTCGTCGCTTACACCGTCCATCTGAGCGAGATGAATGCCGTCTACAAACACGGGTTCACCGGCTTCATCGGGAAGCCGATCGATCCGGATCGCTTTCCCGACCAGATCGCGCGTATCCTCAACGGTGAGTCGGTCTGGGAGGCGTCATAGCGGCTGGGTCGCCTCAGCTCAAATTCGATAGCCCGCAGTGCCGCTCGCCCACCTGGGACGATGTGAGCGGCCCGCGCTGCGCAGCAGACCTCCATCTGTGGTATCTTTGCCCACATGATGATACCGCGATCGCGTCTCACCGCCTGGCTGCCGCCCGCTGCGGCGCTGCTTGTCCTGCTGGCGCTCTATCTGCCGACCTTGCAGACGATCGTCAACGGCAGCGAGCATTACTATATGATCGACGCCGGCGAGACGCAGGTCGTGCTCAATGTCTGGGGCACGCTGCATGCGACCGGCTACCCACATTACGTCATCAGCGGCAGCCTGATCGTCGCGCTGCTGCGCGCGTTGGGCATCGACCCGGCGACCGCTCCTGCGCTCGTCTCGCTGATCTGGGGTATGGGGGCGCTGGCGCTGATCTACGCCCTGATGGTCAATCTCACCCGCCGTCGACTGATCGCTGCCGGCGCAGTCGTCTTGTTCGGGCTGACGCGTACTGTCTGGATCCACCAGGTCATCGCCGAAATCTACAGCTTCGGCCTGCTGATCGCCGTCGGTCTGCTGGCGCTGGCGCTGTGGCAGCCGCCGGTCAAGGGGCGCTTGTACTGGCTGGCGCTGCTGGGCGGCATCGGCGTCGCTCACCACCGCGCCATCGCCATGGTGATC
>CAYTME010000116.1:8984-11851 GCA_964438415.1 uncultured Pleurocapsa sp.
TCTATCCCGATCTGCGCGCTCGGGCTCGGCGGCTGCCGCGGACGCTGGCGATCTGCCTGCTGCTCGGCGCGCTCGGCTTCATCCCGTACGGCTATCTCATGCTGCGCGCCAACGCCGGCGCGGCTTGGGTCTACGGTGAGCCGGGCACTTGGGCGGGCTTGTGGGATCAATTCACCGGGCGCGAGGCAGCGCGCTTCATCGGCGCGCCCGGCAGCCTCGATGCGCTGCTGGCGAACATCGGCCAGATCACGCAAGTGCTGCTGACCGACTTGACGCCGCTCGGCCTCGCGCTGGGGTTGATCGGCCTGCTGGTCGGGCTGATCGATGCCGGCAGACGCCGTGCCGCCCTCACGCTCGCTCTGAACAGCGCGACTGCCTATGCGTTTCACTGCCTGTTCTACACCGACATCCTGTCCGCCTTGATCCTGCCCGTCATCCTGACGGCTGCATTCGGCTGGCTGCTGCTGGCGGATGCGGTCGTGGGGATTTGGCTTCGCCGCGGGCGCGCGGACGAGCCAGGCCTCATCCTAACCGGGGGGCGCGCGGCGCTGGTCGGGCTGGCGCTCTGGCTGGCGGTGAGCTTGTACGGCGCAAACCGCCCGTTCATCCTCGCCCTGACGCAGGACGCGACCGGCGTCGAGACGATCGCGCTGGCGCGCGCCGCGCCGCCGGGCAGCGCGCTCATGCTCGCCTGGGGACCGCGCCACTTCGCCGTCGGCTTCGCGCGCGATGTGCTGGGCGATCCGGCGCTGCAAGCGGTCACGCTCGTCGATCACAAGGCCGATTTCGCCGCGCTCGCCGTGCAGACGACGCTCGTGACTCCAGCATTCACGTTTTACAACCAGTCGGTGGACTGGTGGCAGGCGCGTATTGGGCGACCCGTCTATCTGCGCGCGGCGGCCCCCGCGCTGGTCGAGATCGGCACGGAACCGCGGCTCACAGCCGATGCCGACCGCTTGAGCGCGCGCGCGGCAGCCATCACCTGCACCGCCGATCGCATCGTGCTGACGGTCGATTGGCAGACGGACGCGCCGCCGGCACGCGATCTGAGCGTGTTCGTGCATCTTCTGGCGCAAGGCGATGCGCTGATCGCGCAGGCCGATCAAGCCGCGCCGGTCTACGGCTGGCGGCCGCTGACGAGCTGGCAGGCGGGCGAGATCGTGCGCGATATCTACGCGCTGCCGCGCCTGCCGGAAGCGCAGCGTCTGCGCTATGGTCTCTACACACAGCGGGCTGACGGTATTTTCGAGAACCTCGTCGAGTACGAGATGGCGGTGGAGTGTCGATGATGAATGTGATGCTGCGCGCCTCGATCTGCGCGCTGATCCTGATCGCGGGTGCCTGCCAAAGTGCGCCGCCCACACCGGTCGATCCGTTCGCGGGTGTGGTCGAAGCCAAGCTGCTGGCGACGGTCTTCATGTCCCCGACGCCTGACGAGATCCAGCGGCAGGCGACGCAGGCGGCCGTCGCGCTGGTGCCGACGCTGCCGCGCGCGACCAGCGTCCCGACGCCGACGCCCTACATCGGCGTTTTCCTCGGCGAGATCGCCGATGTGGGTGCGCAGCCGGACTTTCGCGCCGTCAGCTTCGCGACACCGCTGCCCCTGACCGGGGCGACCGCGACGGCGGCGAGCTGCGTCACACTGCCAGATGAGCGCTTCGGCGTGCGCTGGCAGAGCGAGCCAGCGGTCGTCACGACGCTCGGCTGTCCGGGCGAACCCGCGGCTGCGCTGCAAGGCACGACGCAGATCTTCGAGCGCGGCTGATGCTGTTCATCCCTGGTGGCGAAATCTGGGCGATCGCACCCGCGCTGCCCGCCGGACGCTATTGGTATGTGCCGCTGGCGCCGCCGCCGCAGGCCGAGTCGATCAGCGCGCCGGAGGGACTGCGGGTGCCGGTGCTCGGCTTCGGCGCGGTCTGGTCGTCGATCCCGGGTGTGCGCGATGCGCTCGGCTTCGCACGTACCGACGAGAGCGCGGCTTCGGTGCTCGTGCAGCGGTTCTTAGGCGGCGCGCTCATCCAAGATGTCAGCGTCGGGCAGACGTTCGCGCTGCTCGGCAGCGGCGCATCCGGCGCGGCCTACGGCCCGTACTGACTCCCGGCGCGCGGGTCAGTCATCCTCCCACAAACGGAGCTGGCGCGGACCGGGGACTCGCCTGGTCGTGCTGCGCGAAGGCAGCGCACGCCGACCGCTGTGCCGTTCGAGCACGGCCTGCGTCTCGGCGATGACGGCCGGGTCGCGGCGCAGCTCGGCGATGCGCGCGCGCGCCGTCCGCTGCGCCCGTTCGTGATCGACGATCGGGGCGGGGTAGTGCCTGCCGATGATGCAGCCCGCCCGCCGCTGCATGTCGCCCGGCATCAGCCAGGGCGCGTGGATGAACGTGTTCGGCACGCGCGCCAGCTCCGGCACGTAGCGGCGGATGAACGCGCCCTGCGGATCATGATCCTGTGCCTGCTTGGTCGGGTTGTAGATGCGCAGCGTGCGCGCCCCGCTGACCCCGCTCTGCATCTGGAACTGGCAGATGTGGATGCCTGGTTCGTAATCGAGCCAGACGCACGGGCGCGCTGTCGCCAAGACCTGCCAGGGCAGCCACAGATCGTGGGCGTCGTGTAGGGAAAGAGTGTATGCGAAAGTTGAGCCAGCCCGTGTGCATGAGCGCGCGCATACACGCATCCACCAGCGGGTAGCCAGTCATGCCGTGCGTCCAGGCGTCGAGCCGCGCTTGATCGACTTGTGTGCGCAGCGCGTCATACGACGGCACCAGGCTCTCGAACTCGATGCGCGGCTCGGTTTCGAGCTTTTGGATGAAATGGCAGTGCCAGTGCAGCCGCTCATCCAGCGCGGCGAGCGAGCGCAGCCAGGGACTC
>CAYTME010000117.1:0-7908 GCA_964438415.1 uncultured Pleurocapsa sp.
CATGTTGGCAGGTGACGAAGCCGAGGCCGCGTCGGAGCTGCCCGACTTCGCCTTCGAGACCGCCCCGCTCGCCTCCGACGCGCTCACCGACGAACCCGACGAGTGGCTCGCTGGCATGATGGCGGCTGACGAAGCCGAGGCCGAAGCCACGCCCGACCTGCCCGACTTCGCCTTCGAGACCGCCCCGCTTGAGCCGGGCAGCCCCGCTGGCCAGCCCGACGAGTGGCTCGCCGGCATGTTGGCGAGCGACGAGGCCGCCCCTACGGCAGATCTGCCCGATTTCACTGCAGACACCGCACCGCTCGGTTCGGAGGTTTTCGATTTCGAAACGGCGGATGATGTCCCGGCGGGCATGCCGAATGCTTATGCCGACCTAGCGAGCGCGGGATTCGACGACGATCTTGAACCGGAGATTGAACCGGTCATCAGCAGCGACTGGCTGAGCGAGATGCACATACCCGATGCGCCACCGACCGATGCATTCGCCGACGATGAAAGCGCGGCGGTACCGCTGAGCGCAGCCCAATTCGACGGCGCAATCGATGAGTCGCAGGACGCCTGGATGCAGGAGTCAGAGACGGAAGGCGAGATGCCCGCATGGAGCGTCGACCCCGGCTTGACCGGCGAAGGGGCGGCGGAGCAGGACGACACGTTCGAGCCGGCGGCGGTGGAAGACGACGAGATCGCGGCGATCGAGGCGGCGCTGCTTGATCGCGGTCAGGCACAGACGCCGCCCGAGTGGATGGCCGATGTCACAGCGCCAGCCGAGATCGGCACCCAGCCCGGCGTCGAGTTCGACCTGACGGCGGAGCCGAGTCAAGAGGAGCAGGCAGCCGATGCTGCCCCCTGGCTGGCCGGCGCTGCCGCGGCGATCGGCGCTGCCGCCGTCTACCTCAGCAACGAGCAGGCCGACGATGCCCAGCCGGAACCGAACGCTGAAGACGAGCCGGCGGACGTCTGGGATTTCGACATCGAGGCCTCAGAGGCTTTGTCGTCGGACGCTGGCGATGCGGACGCGGATGGCGACCGCGAAAGCGCCGCGATCGGCGATGCCGACTACTACGCGGCCTTTGAAGACAGCCCGGATGCCATCGACATCGTGCCCGCACCGAACGCACCCGATTGGCTCAACGCGATGGTGCTCGATATCGACCCCGAAGCCGCCGCCGATACGCCGATCGATTACGAGAGCGAAGATGCAGCGGCTGCGCAGCCCCCTGTGCCAGCCGACTTCGGTTGGCTGGTCGCCATCGTCGACGAGGAGACCCGCCCGGAGGCTGCTGCCGTCCAGGCCGGGGTGCGCGCGCCGCGTTTTATCTTCTCGCGGCCGCCCGTCTGGCTGCGCCGGCTGATCGAGCAGGCCAGCAGACCCCGCCCTGCGACTGACGATGGAGACTTACCTGAGTGGCTGCGCTGAAGACCGAGTGAGGATGAGCGATGGGACCGACGGATAACCAGCCCGACTTCGACAATATGTCGCCAGAAGAGATCATGGCTTGGATGGAATCGCTGGCGAAGCGTCAGGGTGCGAGCGAGGGCTTCACGACCGCAGCGGATATGGATGTGCCCGAGATCGATCCGAACTCGGTGGTGCTCGACGAACCTGGTTACGTGCCGTATGGCCAAGAAGAGAAGGCGGCCAAGCCCGCGCCGGCCGCCCAGAAGCCTGCGCAGCCGCCAGTGCCAAAGGCTGAGCCGCGCGTGCCTGCGGCACCGCCGCCAGCGCCGAAGGCCGAGCCGCGCGTGCCTGCGGCACCGCCGCCAGTGCCAAAGGCCGAGCCGCGCATGCCTGCGGCGAGCGTCGAGCCGCCGTTGGAAGCGGCGATCGGCGAGAGCACGCTGGCATGGCTTGAGAGCTTGGCCGCCGATCAGGGCGTCGGGGATTTCACAATCGACTTCAGCTCGATCGAGCCGGAACCAGCCGCTCGCCCGGTTCGCAGCGAAACCGACCCGCAGGACTGGCTCAAGGGGCTCGCCGCCGAGCCGGAGCTGCCCGAGGCGCTGTCGAGCGAGCCGCAGCCGGTCGAGCGTGTCGACTGGCTTGACTCGGTCGCGCGCCGCCCCGTTCAGACCACGCCGCCCGCACCAGCGGACGAAGACCTGCCGCTGTTTGCAGCCGCCAAACCCGAACCTCAGTCGCAGCCGGAGTCGCTCGTGCTGGAAGACCCCGCCTCATGGCTGGACTCGCTAGCGGTCGAGGGCGGCTTCGGCGATCAAGCCGTCCGCGCCGAGCGAGCGCCAAGCGCGCAGCCGGTGGACGATTTTTCGATCGAAGCCATCGAACGCGCCATCCGCGAGGGCCGGGTCACGCCGGAGCAGATGAGACGCTATCAAGAATACTCGATGGAGCGCGCTGCCCACGAGGAGGTGGTCGAAACCTACGAGGTCGATCTGGATGCCCCCGCGCAGCCGGGCGAACTGCCCGACTGGTTGGCCGCCCTCAAACCAGTTGAGGAGACGGTGATCGAGGAACCGCCGGTCGATCGTCCGCCGCTCGAAAGCCTGTTCACGGACAGCGGAGAAGCCGCGCTGCCGGTCGAGGGCATCCCCGATTGGCTGCAAGATGAAGGTGCCGGAGAAGAATCGATCGAGAATATCTTCGCGGGGACGGAGGCGCCGGCGGTCGAGATCGACCATGACGATCCCTGGGTCGAGGCCTTCGACCAGGAGTACCAGCGTGCCGCCATCGCAGAGGACGAGGTGCCGGCCTGGTACGAGCAGAACATCCACGATCCGGTACGCATCACGCGCGTCGAACAGTTCATCGGCATGGATACGAGCGCCGAGGATGTTGTCGAATTAGAACCGGCCCATCCGCCCATCATGTGCGGGGCGGTCGTCGAGGTCATCCAGCCGGCGGCGCTCGCCGATGCCGCGCTGCCGAGCGAGGCCAGCCTGCCGCATGGAGAGCGTCAAGCCGTGCCGGCGTGGATGCGCACCGGTGCGACGCAGACGATGCCAGCGGTTCCGACACCCTCAGCGGTTGAGACGCAGGATGAGAACGACTTTGAAGCCGAACCGGCCGCCGAAGCGATGCCCGACTGGCTGCGGACGGACGAGCAGATCGCGACGCCAGTGACGCTGTGGCCATCGAGCGAGACCGCCGTCGAACCGCCGCCCGCCGTGCCGATCCCAGCCGTGTCGCCGCCTGCCCCTCGCGCTCCGGTCACCAGCAGCACGCTGCAAGAAGCGCGCGCGCGCTACCAGAACGGGGAACTCGACACAAGCCTCGCCATCTACGAGGCTTTGGTGCGCGCCAGTGACTCGCTGGCCGATGTGGCTGTCGATCTGACCCGCATCGCCGAGGCGCAGCCGGGCAACGCCGTCGTCCATCGCGTCCTCGGCGACAGCTTGATGCGCCAGGGACGGCTGCAAGAGGCGCTCAACACGTACCGGGCGGCACTGAATTCGCTGTACCGCAGTAAGTGAGACAAGCTACAATAAGCAGCTGATGATGAGCGATCCGCTGCTGCGGGCCGCTCATCGCGACATGCCCCGATACCCTCAAGGAGAGACAAGGTGGAACGCACGCTCATTATCGTCAAGCCCGATGGCGTTCAGCGCGGCCTGACTGGCGAAATCATCCGCCGGTTCGAGCAGCGCGGCCTGCGCATCATCGGCCTCAAAATGATCCATGTCTCGCGTGAACTGGCGGAAAAGCATTACGAAGTGCACCGCGAACGCGATTTCTTCCCTAAGCTGATCGACTATATCACCTCCTCGCCGGTGGTCGTGATGGCGCTGGAGGGACCAAATGCTGTCGTGGCGGCGCGCACGATCATCGGCGCGACCCGGCCAAAAGAAGCTGCCGCCGGCACGATCCGCGGCGATTACGCGCTTGAGGTCGATTACAACCTTGTGCACGGGTCGGACAGCGTCGAAAACGGCGCGATCGAAGTCGCCAACTTCTTCAGCGAAGGCGAACTGCTGCCGGGCTGGCAGCGCGCCATCGATCTCTGGTTGTTCAACCAGGCGTGAGACCCGGCACGCGTTCTGCATCCGAAACAGGCGTCCGCTCGTGGACGCCTGTCGTCGTCATTGGATGCTCAGGACGACCGTGGCTTTGTTCCACAGCCCTTCGAGATCGTAATAGCGGCGCTCTTCTTCCAAAAACACGTGCACGATCACGTTGCCGTAGTCGAGCAGCACCCAACCGCTGTCGGACTGCCCTTCGATCGAGAACGGCAGGCGCTGATCTTCCGCCTTGATCCGCTCGCGCACATGTTCCGCCAGCGCCTTGGCCTGACGATCGCTGTTGGCGCTGCAAATGACGAAATAATCGGCGATCATGGCATCCGGCGTCAAATCGAGCACGACGATGTTTTCACCCTTTTTGTCTTCCAGGATCGCCGCGATCCGCTGTGCTAACGCTAATCCGTCCAGAATGACCCCCTTACTTTGCCAACACTATCGGCGCGTGCACCGCATACAATTGTACCATAAGCGCGTCCGCACTCGGCATGCGCCCTGTCAATCCGCGGTCACGAATCCTCGTATCAATGGGATGAAGCGCTCCGGTGCTTCGTCGAGGGGCTGATGGTGCACATGGTCGAATTCGACCAGGCGCGCATGCGGCATCTCGCGCGCCGCCAGCCGCCCTTCATCCGGCGGCACGGTGAAATCGCGCGTGCCGACGATGACGAGGGCCGGCTGTTCGATCTGCCGCAAGATCGGCTGCATGTTCTCGTGTGCGATGCTTTCGAGCGCGGCCAGCGCCGCATCCCACTGCGTGCGCTGAAAATCGCGCACGTAGCGCGGGTGCAGCTTGCGATCGACATACAGCGGCGCGCTGAACACCGGAGCGAGCGGGTCGGACTGGATCAACGACCAGAATTTGCGCGTCTTGGCCGAGATCATCAGCCAGAGCTGCGAGCCGAACACCTCGTTGACATGCAAACCGAAGCGCCCGGTCACGACCGGGCAGACCAGCGCCAGGCGCTGCGCTAGTTCCGGGTGGGTGTGTGCCAGCTTGAGCGCCAGCATGCCGCCCATCGAATGGCCGATGACGACCCGCGGCTTGATCGCGTGCTCATGGCAGAAGTCGGCGATCCAGCGGACGTGCGCGTCGATATCCGGGCGGATATGGGCGGGCAGGCGCGAATGACCGAAGCCGGGCAGATCGACCGCCCAACAGCGCGCCGCATCGGCCAGATCTTCGCTCAACGCCGTCCACATCTGGCAGGAGGACGCCCAGCCGTGCAGCAGGAGGACATCGGGGCCGCTGCCCATGCGCTCATAATACAGGTCAGGTGTTTTGGTGGGTATCGTCTGCGTATCCATTGCCGTAGTATAACATGCCGGCCTGTTCAATCGGCTCGATCAAGCGGCACCGAGGTCACTTAAGTTCGGTTTGCGCGTTTAGAACATCGGTGCTATCATTGAGCATACTCAAACAGCGTGACGCGATGATGACCGATACGATCCAATTCGTCAATGCACAAGCCGGGGAGCGGCTCGACCGCGTGCTCGCCGCCCATCTCGGCGCGGCTTACTCACGATCGCAAGTCCAGAAGCTGATCGAGGACGGCGGCGTTCTCGTCAACGGCGCGAGCGCCAAAGCCGGCCATAAACTCAAAGGCGGCGAGACGATCACCGTCCATCTGCCGCCCCCGCCGGCGACCGGCAGCGTCGAACCGGAGCCGATCCCGCTGACCGTGCTCTACGAAGATGACGATATCGTCGTCATCGACAAACCCGCCGGGCTGATCGTCCATCCGGGTGCCGGCGGCGAGCGCGGGACGCTGGTCAGCGCGCTGCTGATGCATTATCCCGAAATCGCCGCCATCCCCGTCGCCGAAAAGCGCCGCGGCATCGTCCACCGGCTCGACAAGGACACCAGCGGCGTCATCCTGGCAGCGCGGCATGCCGCCGCCATGCGCAGCCTGATGGCGCAGTTCCAGGCGCGCAGCGTCGAAAAGGTCTATCTGACGCTGGTCGAGCGCCCGCCGAAGACGATGACCGGGCGGATCGACGCACCGATCGCGCGCGATCCCTCCGATCGCAAGCGCATGGCCGTGCAGCGCGGCGGACGCCCCGCCATCACCGAATTTGAGGTCATCGGGCGCTACCGCGAAGGTCCGGCGCTGCTGCGCATCCGCCTGCTGACCGGTCGCACACATCAGATCCGCGTCCACATGGCGTTCATCGGCTGTCCGGTTGTCGGAGACGGCGTCTACGGCTACCGGCGCCAGCGGCTCCTGCGCGGGCAGTTTTTGCACGCCGCGCGTCTATGCGTCGATCACCCGGTGACGGGAGAGCGGCTGTGTTTTGAGTCGCCGCTGCCGGCGCGTCTGCAGGCCGTGCTCGACGCGCTGACGCCCGTCTGAACCGCACATGAGCGAGCTGACGCAGATTCACAACTAGGTTTATATTGTTGGTTAAGGCATAATAGCGCCTGTACACGAGAGGACGTTGGCGAATGCGCGAAATCACCGTAGCGACCGTACAGATACGCCCACGGCTGGGCGAGGCCGAAGACAACCTCGTCCGCATGTCGGAGATGATCTCCAAAATTGCCTCGCAGCAAAAAGTCGATCTGATCGTCTTCCCCGAGCTGATCACCAGCGGTTATGAGCTGGGTCTGCGTTTCACTGAGCTGGCGCAGCGCGTGCCCGGCCCGACGGTCAACCTGATCGCCCAGCGCGCCAACGAATACGGCGTCTATATCATCTTCGGCATGGTGACGAAAGAACGGGTCGAGAGCGTGCTCTACAACTCGGCTGTGCTCGTCGGCCCGGAGGGTGAGCTGCTCGATATCTACAACAAGATCCACCTGCGCGGCGAGGAACGGATGGCCTTCCGCGAGGGCTTCAAGCTGCCCGTCATCGAAACCGAGGTCGGCAGCATCGGCATGATGATCGGCTACGACCTCGCGTTCCCGGAGGTCGCGCGCAGCCTGGTTCTGGATGGCGCAGATGTGTTGTGCTGTGTCGCCAACTGGGAAGCGTCCGCCATCGATGAGTGGAAGACGTACCTGCGCGCGCGCGCGTATGAGAACGCCGTCTTCGTGGTCGGTGCCAACCGCGTCGGTGAGGACGTGACACTCACCTTCGGCGGTGAGAGCATGATCGTCGGCCCACGCGGCCAAGTCTACGCTTCGCTCGCCAACGAGACGGACCCCAACACTGGCGCGCCGCTGGAGGGCTTCGCTGTCGCGCGCATCGATCTCGACGAAGTGCGCAAGAACCGCGAAGAGTCACAGCTCATCCAGAACCGGCAGCCGCTCGTCTACAAATCGATCGTGCGCCGCTACTGATCGAAGAACCGTGATCGCGCATGATGGCGAGGCGGGCCGTGCGTGCCCGCCTCATGCTTTAGATATGCTTGGCAGATTTCTCGCTTATTACAATCTGCGCCGATAATCTTAACGCAACTTTAGACAGACACCGGCGTTTTATTTCATGAAACTGCGCAGACTTCGCCTCAGCACGAACGCTCGATGCAGATTGGATCGTTCATCACATCCATAAGTAGGGGGAAACAGTCCATGATCAAGGAATTCCGTGAGTTCATCATCAAAGGCAACGCGCTCGATCTGGCCATCGGTGTGATCATCGGCGCCGCCTTCGGCGCGGTCGTCAACTCACTGGTTGGCGATATCATCATGCCGATCATCTCGGCCATCTTCCAAGCGCCCGACTTTTCGAACATCTTCATCGTCCTGCGCGAAGGCGCGACGGCTGGGCCGTACGCCACCTATCAGGCGGCGGTCGACTCGGGCGCGGCGGTGATCGGTATCGGCACCTTCATCAATGTGCTGATCAACTTGCTGATCGTCGGATTTGCTCTGTTCTTGATCGTCAAGGCCATCAACCAACTGCGCAAGCCAGAACCGGCCCCCGCGCCCGCCGGTCCGACGACCGAAGAACGCCTCGTCGCCGCGCTCGAAAAGATCGAGAAGAAGCTCTA
>CAYTME010000117.1:7931-9680 GCA_964438415.1 uncultured Pleurocapsa sp.
TCTCTATCAGGGGACGTACAGGCGGCGCAAAGCCGCCTGTGCGCTTTTTGAGCGGTAGCGATGCAGCGATGCACATCGAGACCATCCACGGCGTCGACTTCAGCGGAGCCGCCGACGCTGGCAGACACATCTGGATCGCCGACGGCAGACTGCAAGACGGTGCCCTGCACATCGACGCCAGCCGCCCCGCCGAGGCACTGCCCGGCGGCGGTCAGGCGCGCGCCGAGGCGCTCGCCGGGCTGCGCGCATTCATCTCAGCTCATCCGCACAGCGTCTTCGGGCTGGATTTCCCGTTCAGCTTGCCCGCTGACCAGCTCAATGCGCCCACGTGGATCGAGTTCGTGCGCGCGTTCGCCGAACGCTATCCGGACTCTACAGCACTCTACCGTGCGCATGGCGGCAGAGGGCGCGAGCGGCGCCGCCGCACCGACCAGCAGGCGAAAACGCCGTTCGCCGCCGCCAACCTGCGCATGTACCGGCAGACCTACTACGGCATTCGCGATCTGCTCGCGCCGCTGGCGCTGAGCGGCGCAGCGCGCGTGCTGCCGATGCAGCCCCACAGCGACGGCACACCGAGCCTGATCGAAGTCTGCCCGGCGGTTGTGCTGCGCCGGCTGGGGCTGCGCGTTCCCCACTACAAAGCCCGCGGCGATCACGGCCTGCGTCAGCGAGAGCACATCCTAGATGCCGTCGAACGCGCGGGCGTCCGCCTGCGCGATGATGGGCTGCGAGCGCTGCTGGTGCGCAGCACCCGCGGGGATGCGCTCGATGCGGTGCTGGCCACCCTCGGCACGGCGCACGCATTGACTTCGGGCGCGCTCGTGCAGCCAGCCGACCCTGTCGATGCGCTCGAAGGGCGGGTCTACGCCTAATCCCCCCGAATCATGGGGTTGAGACAAGCGACCCATCCGCAGTATGCTCGGTAAGCCGTTTTTTCGTTACAATCTGTAAAAGAGTTGAGGAGCCTTCCTAGAATCATGCTCGTGTTGACCACCCCGAACGTCGAAGGCAAGCGCGTGACCAAGTACTTGGGCCTGGTCACGGGAGAGACGATCATCGGCGCGAACATCGTACGCGATTTCATGGCGTCGATCACGGACATCATCGGCGGGCGTTCGACCGCCTACGAAGAGTCGCTCAAAGAAGCCAAACGGATCGCGCTGGAGGAGATGATCGCTGAAGCGCAGCAGTTGGGAGCCAACGCGATCTTGAGCGTCGATCTCGACTTCGAGACCGTCGGTCAGGGATCGATGCTGATGGTCTCTCTCAGCGGCACGGCGGTCGTCGTCGAGTAGCGGCCATGAACGGCGGCTCACCTGGCTCACCGGCGAGCGACCGGCGGCTGATCGGCCTGTTCGCGCTCGTGATCCTCGTGCTCGCGGCGAGCATCGTCCTCGTGCTCGTGAGCCGCCCCGAGCCCGTCACCATCACCATCCTGCCGCCGCCGCCCAGCGCGACCCCCGCGCCGACGCTGACGCCCGGCCCGCTCGCCGTCTACATCACTGGCAGCGTGGCCCGTCCGAACGTCGTCATCACGCTCATGCCCGGCAGCCGGGTGCAGGATGCGCTCGCGGCGGCGGGCGGCGCGCTCGAAAACGCCGATCTCGAGCGCGTCAATCTGGCCGCCGAGCTGCGCGATGGCGACCAAATCCATGTGCCGGAACGCGGGTCGCCCAACACAGCGCTCGCGACCACCAGCCGCAGCACACGCGTGCGCATCAACAGCGCCACCCTCGAGGAGATCGAGCG
>CAYTME010000117.1:9695-9936 GCA_964438415.1 uncultured Pleurocapsa sp.
GATCAACTGCCCGGCATCGGCCCGGCGCTGGCGCAGCGCATCATCGACTATCGCGAGGCGAGCGGCCCGATCACGAGCCTTGAGCAGATGAGCGAGATCAGCGGCATCGGCCCCGGTCTGCTCGAGACGCTGGCCGATCTGATCGACTTCGACTAGCCCAGACGCTGCTCGGTCACCGGGTCGAAAAAGAGCAGATTCGGCTCATCCAGGGCGCAGACGATCGTCTGACCGGCACGGATGC
>CAYTME010000117.1:9982-10436 GCA_964438415.1 uncultured Pleurocapsa sp.
CGCCCTGCGCCGCAACTTCGACCAACTGCTGCCGCTCTGCGAAGTGCGGCGTCACCGCTTGAACGATGCCGGGCACGCCGGCGGCGGACAGCCGGATCGATTCGGCGCGGGCGGCCATGATCACCCGCTCGCCGTCCTCCAGATCGGTGCGTACTCGACAGCCGCCGAAGTTAACGCCCTGCCAGCGATGATCGCGGATGTAACCCGGAAAGAGATTGATCGTCGGCGTCCCGATGAAGGTGGCCACGAACAGGTTGACCGGATTGTGGTACAGATGTTGAAACGTCCCCACCTGTTCGATGCGCCCCGCGCGCATGATCGCCGTCCGGTCGGCCAGCGACAGCGCCTCGACCTGATCGTGCGTGACGTAGAGGCTGGTGACGGGGAATTCATGCAGCAGCCGTTTGAGTTCGATCCGCGCTTGGGTGCGCAGCTTGGCGTCGAGATTGGAAAA
>CAYTME010000117.1:10512-11716 GCA_964438415.1 uncultured Pleurocapsa sp.
GGGACGCCGGTCGAGCAGCTTTTCCAGGCCGATGCCGGTGATCTGGCTGATGCGCGCGATGCGCTCCGGCACTTCATGCTCGCGCTTGCGCAGCCACAGGAAGAAGCCGATATTGCGCCGCGCCTCCCAATGCGGGATGAGCGCTCCGTTTTGGAACACCATGCCGATCCCGCGCTCGGATGGGGGGATATCGCGCAGATCGGTTTGGTCGTAGAGGATCTGGCCCGAGTCGGGCGCGATCAATCCGGCGACCAGCCGGAGCAGGGTCGATTTACCGCAGCCCGACGGCCCGACGATCGCCATCACCTGCCCGGACGCGATGCGCAGGGACACATCATCGATGGCGGTGACCGAAACCGACGAGTCACCGCCCCATTGATCGAACCGTTTGCTGACATGATCGAGCGTGATCGTCGTCATCGCCCCTCCCGCAGCCCGCTGCGCAGCCAGATCGCTGCGCATCCGCCTGCCTATCGATCCTAGCGCCAGTTTCAGAAAAGCGAAATCCTGCCGTGGAGACGCCGACGCAGGGGCTTGCACAGGCGCAGCATCCGCACTACGATCGAGCTGTTCGGATCCCGACGAAGGATACAGACGCTCGATGGACATGATCGACCTGCGCAGCGATACCGTCACCCACCCGACCCCGGCCATGCGCGAGGCGATGGCGAATGCGCCGGTCGGCGACGACGTCTACGGCGAAGACCCGACCGTCAACGCGCTGCAAGAGGAGGCCGCCCAGATGCTCGGCAAGGAGGCGGCGTTGTTCGTCGCTAGCGGCACGATGGGCAACCTGACCAGCATCCTCGCCCATACACAGCGCGGCGACGAGATCATCCTCGGACGAGAGTCGCACATCTTCCGCTACGAGGCCGGCGGCGCGGCCATGTACGGCGGCGTGCAGCCCCACACCCTGCCCGTGCAGCCCGACGGCACGCTCGATCTGGACGACATCCGCCGCGCCATCCGCGGGCAGAACGCGCACTTCCCCACCACCCGGCTGATCTGCCTCGAGAACACGCAGGGGACGATGTACGGCTCTCCGCTGACGGTCGAGTACACGCGGCAGGTCGCGCAGATCGCGCGCGAGCACGACCTCAAGCTGCACATCGACGGCGCGCGGCTCTTCAACGCGGTGGCGGCGCTCGGCGTCGAGGCGCAGGCGCTGGTCGCGGAGGCCGACAGCGGAAGAGCGTCGTGTAGG
>CAYTME010000118.1:0-2324 GCA_964438415.1 uncultured Pleurocapsa sp.
TGCAGCGCGTCGCCCAACGCACCCGCCGCGCGGGGGTCGCCCAGCTCGCCTAGTGCGACAGCGGCGGCCCGCCGCACCCATTCCGAGCTGTCCTTCAGACGCGCCATGACCGGCTCGAAAGCGCGCTCGTCGCCGAGCCGCCCGAGCGCCTCGACCGTCACCTCGCGGATCTGATCGTCGCCGTCGTTGAGCAGCACCAGCAGCATCCCGACCGCCTGTGTGCTGCCCAACCAGCCGAGCGCCTCGATCGCGGCGACGCGCACATCGGTCACCTCCCAGCGGACGGCGGACAGCAGCAGTTCGATCTCGGCCTCACCGCCGGCACGACCGAGCGCGCGCGTGAAGAAGGCGCGCTGCTGCGCGTCCAGCCCTTCACTTTCCAAAGCGGCGCGCGCGTGCGCCAGCGCGCTGGCATCCCCGCGCAGCACCAGATCGAGCAGTCCGTGACGCAGCCGCATCCCGATGTTGAGCTTCATCAGCCCCCAGACGCGGCTCTGGCGTTCGGCCAGCAGATGCGCCAGCAGCGGCGCGGCGGCGCGCGTATCGCCGATCTTGATCAGGCTGGAGATGACCGCGTACTGCACCTTGTCATCGGCATCCGCCAGCGCAGCGAGCAGCGGCGCGACGGCGCGCGCGTCGCCCAAGCGGCCCAGCTCCTGCGCGGCGTTGTAGCGCACTTCGGCATTGGCCTGCTGAAGATCGGCGATGTATTGATCGAGCATAGCGGGTTTCCTTTTGGCACTGGGGGCTTGGTGCTTTTCGTTCGAGCATGCAAACCGCAGACCGCTGGATCACCGACTGCGTCGTATCTGCGTCGGCGAGACGGCGGTTGCGCCTTGTGATAATCCTCTATAATAGCAGCGCACAAGCACAGGTTGCGAGAGGTTCGTTATGCGGCGTTTAATCATCGCCTGTCTCTTGATGCTGGCAGGCGTGGGCACTGTCTTGGCGCAAGACCAGATGTCACCCGCGCTGCCGGTCAGCTATCAACTCAACGGCATGACGCATATCTACCAGACGTGGAACAACTGCGGTCCGGCCACGCTGACGATGGCGCTGACCTTCTACGGCATGGAAGCCAATCAGCAGACGGCGGCGGCCTGGCTGAAGCCGAATTACGAGGACAAAAACGTCAGCCCTTGGCAGATCGCCGAGTACGTCAACACGCAGCTCCCCGGCACGCTGCGCGCGCTCATCCGCCAGAACGGCAGCGCCGATCTGCTCAAGCTGCTCATCAGCCGCGACCTGCCCGTCATGGTCGAGGCGGGTTACGATCCGCCGAACGACCCGCAGGGCTGGATGGGGCATTACCTGACCGTTTTCGGCTACGACGATGCGCGGGGCGTCTTCATCACCCACGACAGTTTCAACGGTCCTGGCTACACCTACGAGTACGCGTACTTCGACCGCTTTTGGCGCCATTTCAACCGTCTGTACATCGTCATCTACCCCTTCGCGCGCGAGGCGGAAGTGCTGGCGCTGCTGGGCGAGGACGCTGACGAGGAGGCCAACTGGCGGCGCGCGTTAGAGGCCGCCCGCGCCGAAGCGATCGCCGACCAGCAGGATCCGTTCGCTTGGTTCAATCTGGGCACCAATTTCGTCGCTTTGGGCGATCACACGTCGGCGGCCATCGCCTTCGATCAGGCGCGCAATGTCGGCGGCGGGCTGCCCTTCCGCATGTTGTGGTATCAGTTCGGGCCGTTCGAGGCCTACTATCATGTCGGTCGTTACAACGACATGATCGTGCTGGCGCAGGCGCTGCTCAACGATGGCGGCGGCCACTTCGTCGAGGAGACGTTCTATTACGGCGGTTTGGCGCGCGCTGGGCTGGGCGAAATGCAGCGCGCCCGCGACAATTTGCAGCAGGCGATCTTCCTCAACCCGAATTTCACACCGGCGCGCGAAGCGCTGGCGCAGCTCGACAGCGGCACGCTCGTCGTCGGCGGCTAGGGCGGCTCACGCCCCCAGCTCGCGGTAGAAAAGAAACGGATCGCGCTGGATGCGGAACTGGATGGCGATCTCGCCCCAATCCGCCGCGATCGCGTCGATCGGCGCGCCGGCATCGATCTGCTGGCGAACGGTGCTGCTGCCGATCAAGCGGTCGAACGTGTCGATCAGCCACCCGAACTCCGCCGCGCAGCTCAGGCGCAGCTCGCGGATGACGGACAGCCACGCGATCAGCGGGCGGAACTCCGCAGCGGTGATGTGCGCCTGCACGCCCTGACAGATCTGGCCGCTGTGCTTGCCGGCGCTCGGTTTGAAGACATGCGGACGGAAGCGCACGCCCGGCAGCTCAAGCGCGTTCAGCCGCTCGGCCAGCCGCT
>CAYTME010000118.1:2334-4159 GCA_964438415.1 uncultured Pleurocapsa sp.
GATCTCGCCCCAATCCGCCGCGATCGCGTCGATCGGCGCGCCGGCGATCTCGAACGGCAGCGCCGTCCCGCGCCCTTCGCTCACGTTCGTCCCCTCCAGCAGGCACGAGCCAGGGTAGTGTCGCGCCGTGTCGATGCGCGGCATGGCGGGCGACGGCGGCACAAAATGCAGCCCAGTCTCCTCCCAGCGCATCGTCCGGTGATATCCCTGGCAGGTGATCACCGTCAGCGGCGTGGGCGTCCGGTTCCACAAGGTGTTGTACATGCGCATCAACTCGCCCAGTGTCATCCCGTGCTGGACGGGCACGGGTGCGCGCCCGACCAGCGACTCGCGCCCAGGCTCGACCAGCGGGCCGTCGATGACATCGCCGAGTGGATTGGGACGGTCGAGGATCATGACCTCTATGTGTGCTGCGCCTGCCGCCTCCAGCACATGGCTGATCGTCCAAGCATAGGTATAGTAGCGCGACCCGATATCCTGCACATCGCAGACGATCGTATCGAGACCGGCCAGCATCTCCGGCGTCGGCTTGAGATGCGCCCCGTACAGGCTGTGGATGACCACGCCGCTGCGGGCATCGACCGACGAGGCGACCGATTCCCCATCGGCAGCGGCGGCTGCGAAACCGTGCTCCGGGCTGAAGATGGCCGCCACCTCGACGCCGGGTGATTCAGCCAGCAGCTCATAAGCGCTGCGCAGATCGTGGGCGACCGCACTCGGGTTGGTCAGCAGGCCGATGCGGCGGCCTTCGAGCAGTTCGAAGCCGCGCTGGCGCAGGACATCGAGACCGGTCAGCACCATCATGCGAGCGCTACCTGCACGGGCAGAACACCATCCGGCTCGTAATCGCCCATAAGGGCCGCGACCGCCGCCGCGAGCGACGGGGTGCTGTCGCCGCAGGTGCAGAGCGCGCTGTCCGCGTCGTCGAGCGCGCTGGCGTCATACGGGTTGCGCAGGCAGACGAGGGCGACCTGCCGCGCTGCCTGCATGATCTGGCGTGCCGCGGCGAGCTGTTCGGGGATGAGATGGGCGTTGCGCACCGCCAGCACCAGCGTATCGACGCGCTCGGCCAGCGCCAGCGCTGCGGCCGGATCGCCAGCGGACATCATCGTCAGCACCTCAGCGTGCGGCAGCCTGGCCTTGAGCGCGCGCGCGAAGCCGGCCTGCCCGCCGCGCTCGACGATGCCGCTTTCGAGCACCGACGCGAACTCCACCACGCCGACCACGCCGCCCAACGGCAGCGCAGATCCTCGGCGCACGACGGTCACCCCCGCGCGTGCCGCCTCCTCGGCGATCGCGGCGTGTTCGGGCGTGCCGATATCGGCCAGCGAGCCGGGCGGGCGCAGAAAAGCGGCTTTGAACGCAGCCAGCCTGCGATTGGCCGCATCCACGATCGAGAGCGGCAGCCGTCCATCCCGCGCCGCGGAGAGCAGCGCGTCGTAAGCGGCCTCCTGCGCCGCGCGCGTGTGCGAGAACAAGATCGAGTCGATGCCCGCCAGCGCCGCCAGCACCGCCGTCTCGCCAGGGCCGTAATGATCGGCGATGGCGCGCATCTCCAAGCAGTCGGTCGTCACCACGCCGTCGAAACCCAGCTCGCCGCGCAGCAGTCGGTTGACGACGATCGGCGACAGCGTCGCTGGGTGCTGCGAGTCGAGCGCGTTGTACATGACATGTGTGACCATGACCGAGGCGACGCCCGCCGCGATGGCGGCGCGGTAGGGCACGAGATCGTATGCGAGCAGGTGCTCGGCCGGCGTATCGAGCGCGGGCAGCGCCAGGTGCGTATCGACGGGGGTATCGCCCAGGCCGGGGAAATGCTTGGCGC
>CAYTME010000118.1:4181-10374 GCA_964438415.1 uncultured Pleurocapsa sp.
AGCGCGCCGACTCGCGCCGGATCGCTGCCGAATGAGCGGGTGCCGACCGACGGATTGTCCGCGTTATAGCTGATGTCGACGACCGGCGCGTAATCCCAATCGATGCCGAGCACGCGCAGCTCGACCGCCAGCATGTGCGAGACGCGCTCGGTCAGCCGTTCGCCGTTGCGGGCGCTGGCGAGCGCCATCGCGCCGGGGCTTTCGCTGAAGCCCTCGCGCAGCCGGGCGACCGTGCCGCCCTCCTGATCGATGCTGATCAGCGCGCCGTAGGCCGCCGCGTCGTGGATCGTCCGCGTCAGCTCGGCGGTCTGCGCTGGAGAGGCGATATTGCGCGCGAACAGGATCACGCCGCCGATGCGCCCCGCGCGCAGCCAGTCGATCAGATAATCCGGCGCCTGCAGGCCCTCGAAACCGACGAACAGCATCTGACCGACGCGCGTTTCCAGCGTATCGGGATGGCGAACGCTCATGATGGCTCCTGACTAGTGTCGATGACTTCGACTATCCATTGTAACGCCGGACGGCGCCGGTGGAATCCTCAATCGCGCCGCGTGACAGGGACTTTTGCGAAGGCGGATTGAGTTCATACGGATCTCGGCGCGCGTTTGCCTCGCCGAGCGCTCAAGCGGCTCGGCTGGTCTGCTCAAGCGCGCTGAAGGCACTCCAGCCTTTGTGGAGGGTTTTCCTCCTCTCTTCAGTGGACGAGCGGCCTCGCAGCCGGCGAGTTCACTCTCCGGCGCAGGCAGACCAAACCGCCCATCGGAGGGGACGAGGCAGGCCTCTTCCTCAATCCCACGCCCGACCGGCCAGCACGCCCGGGCGAGGGACTTCACTGGACCGCTCCGGCTCCGCTCTCTCAGCGGTGATCCGCCTTCGGGAGAGCGGCCGAGGGAGACGTTCATGAATGCCGCCGGGCCATCACGCGCGTGAGGATGGCGACGCCCGCGATCAGGAAGCCGCCGATAGCGGCGCTGCACACGCTGAGGACGTACTCGGCGCTGCCAGGCGGCTGGAAGAAGATCATCAAGAAGCCGCAGCCGCCGATGAAGAACCCCAGCCGCAGGAAGCCCGTCAGCAGCTCGCGATCCACCTACGCCCCCGCCGACTCGGCCAGCAGCGCGCCGCGCTGCACCGGGATGCAGGCCACCGCTTGATCGAACCCCGGCGCGGCGGCCAGCGGCGGCACCGTGTGATCGCAGACGCCGGGCTGGAAGAACGGGCAGCGCGGGTGAAACGCGCAGCCGGGCGGGATGGCGGTCAGGCGCGGGATCTCGTCCGAGCGCAGCGCCATCGCGTGTTTGTGGCGCGTCAGTTCCGGGTCGGCCTCCGGCACAGCGGCCAGCAGCGCGCGCGTATACGGATGCGCCGGGTTCATGATCACATCCGGCGTGCGTCCGATCTCGACGATGCGCCCCAGGTACATGACGGCGATGCGCCCTTCCCAGGCGAAGTACTTGGCCAGCGCCAGATCGTGGGTGATGAAGACGATCGCCAGTCCCAGCCGTCTGCGCAGGTCTTGCAGCATCTTGAGCAGGCTGATGCGGATGCTGACATCGACCATGCTGACGGCTTCATCGGCCACGATCAAGCGCGGCTGTACCGTCAGGGCGCGGGCGATGCTGACCCGCTGGCGCTGGCCGCCGCTGAGCTGGTGTGGGTATTTGTTGACGATATCGCCCGGCGGTGTCAGATCGACCATCGTCAGCAGCTCCCAGATGCGCCGGCGCAGCGCCGCGCCGTTTTCGACCAAGCGGTGACGGCGCAGCGGGAAGCTGAGGATATCGCCGATGGTGTGCGCGGGGTTGAGCGAGGCGAACGGGTCCTGATGCACGATCTGGAGCTGGCGGCGGATGAGCGCGGCATCCTTGCCTTTGTAGGCGCTGAGCGGGCGGCCATCGACCTCCATTTTGCCCCGGCTCGGCGGCAGCAGCCCGGCCAAGATCTTGCCGGTCGTCGTCTTACCGCAGCCGCTTTCGCCGACCAGACACAGGATCTCATTCGGCTCGACGGCTAGGTTGATGTCCTGGAGGACTTGGATGCGCTTGCGATCCTTGACGAAATCGCGGTCGACATCTTGCAGCGTGACGATCGTCGTCATACGGCGCTCACCTTTCGGGTCGCCTGTGCTTCGGCCAGGACCCGCTCGCTCTCGTAGCACGCCGCGTGATGATCGCCGCCGTAATTGATCGACGGCGGCGGAGTCTGGCGGCAGATCTCCTGCACGAACGGACAGCGCTCGTGGAATTTGCAGCCCGGCGGCGGTTCGATCAGATCGGGCGGGCTGCCGGGGATGCTCATCAGCTCCTCGCGTCCGACGCTCAGGCGCGGCGCGGCGTTCAGCAGGCTGAGCGTGTAGGCATGGCGCGAGCGGTAGAACACGTCGTTGACCGGGCCGATCTCGACGATCTCGCCAGCGTACATCGTCGCCACCGTGTCGGCGATCTCGGCGGCGACCGCCAGATCGTGACTGATGAAGATGACGCTGAAGTTGAGTTCCTGACGCAGCTCCTTGAGCACATCTAAGATCGAACGCTGGGTCAGGATATCGACCGCCGTCGTCGGCTCATCCATGATGACGACTTGGGGGCGCAGCAGCAGGCTGAGCGCCAGCAGCACGCGCTGGCGCATGCCGCCGCTCAGCTCGTGCGGATAGCTGCGAAAGACGCGCTCCGGGTCGAGCCGCACGAACAGCTTGAGCGCACGTTTGCGCGCCTCATCGCGGCCGATGTTGTGCGCGCTGGCCGTGTCGTAGACCATGTCGGCGATGCGGATGACCGGGTTGAGCGAATTGAGCGCGCCTTGAAAGACCATCGCGCATTCCGACCACAAGAAGCGGCGCATCGCCGCGTCGCTGAGCTGAAGCACATCGACCTGCCGCCCGTCGCGGTAGGTATAGATCAAGCCGTCACCGTCGGTCTTAGCGTTTTTAGGGAGCTGGCGGATGAGCGCTAAGTTCAGGGTCGATTTGCCGCAGCCGCTCTCGCCGATCAGCGCCAGCGTCTCGCCCGCGTGCAGGTCGAACGACACACTGCTGACAGCTTTGACGCGCCCGCGCCGCGCCTGATAACTGACAGATAGATTGCGCACGCTCAAGACGACATGGCTGCGATCGTAGGTGGTCATCGGTTTGTCGTCTCCCTTTCACATGCCGCTGCGCAGGCGTGGATTGAAGATCTCTTCGAGCGAGCGGGTGAACAGCACGAGCGAAAGCTGAAACAGCGCGATCGCCACGATCGGCGACAGCAGCATGCCCGCTGCCTGCGGCAGAAACAGCACGCCCTGCTGCCGACCGGTGAAGATCATGACGCCCCAATCTGGCTCGCGCAGCGGCACCATGCCCAAGAAGACCAGACCGACGATCGAGTACATGGCGACGCGGATGGTGAAGATCAAGTTGATGGCGATGTAGCTGACCATGTTCGGGAAGACTTCGCGGCTGATGACGTGCCACAATCCCAGATCGAGCGCGAAAGCCGCTTCGACGTAATCGCGTTCGCGCAGGCTGAAAACCTGCGCCCGCACCGCGCGCATGAGCGTCGGCCAGTTGAGTACGCCGAACAAGACCGCCAAGAAGAAGTCGCTGTCGAAATTGATCACCGCCGCCAAAACCAAGAGCAGTGGAAACGCCGGCACGGTCAAGATGAAGTTCGCCACCGTGCTAATGACCTGATCGACCAAGCCGCCGAGCAGCGCCGCCGCCGAGCCGAGCGCGACCGCGATCGCCGTCGCGATCAAGCCCGCCTGGACCGAGGTGATGATCAAGCGCTGGCCGCCGTGCACCATGTGCGAGAGGACATCGCGCCCCTTCCAGTCGAGTCCGAGCAGATGCTCGGCGCTCGGCGGGGCGACGAGCGCGCGCGCCCCCGGCTGGCGGCGGTCGAGCCGCGCTTGTCCCTCATACTCGATGAAGAGCGGCCCGAAGACGCTGACGAGGATGAAAAAGGCGATGCCGAGGAAGCCGATAAAGCCCGCCTTGTTGCGCACGAGCGCCCGCCACGAGCTGCGCAGACCATTGCCCAAGTTGGCCAGAGCGCGCTCGACCTGCTCGCGGCGCGTCACCTCGAAGGTGACTTCGCTGAGCGCCGCGCGCGATGTGAACGGGTCTTCCCGGTTGACGTAGGCGTAGCTGAGCACGACGGCGCAGGCGAGGATGATCATGGGCACGCCGCCCAAGAAGCCGCAGGCGAAACCGCTGAGCGCGCAGGCGATGAAACCGCCGATGCCCGCGGCGATCCGCTTGTAGTAAATCCCCGCGGCCAGCGGCACCAAGCCGCAGATGACGCCAATGATCAGCCCGGTCGGGGTCGCGATCGTATCGAAGCCGATCATGATTCCTCACCGCCTTTCTCCAGGCGCACGCGCGGATCGAGCCAGCCCATCGCCATATCGGCCAAGATGTTCGAAAAGACGACCGCCGCCGTGATGACGAGGAAGATGCCCTGCATGGTGGTGTAGTCGCGCCCGGTGATGGCCACATACAGGTTGCGCCCCAGGCCGGGGTACTGGAACATCTCCTCGATGATGACGCTGCCGCCGACGACGAAACCGACGCTGATCGCCAGGCGCGTGATCAGCGGCAGCATGGCGTTGCGCCCGACGTAGCTGGTCAAGATGCGCCGCTGCGATAGGCCGCGCGCTTTGGCGACCGTGATGTAATCCTCACCGAGCGTGCTGATGGTGCTGCTTTTCATCGACAGCACCCACGTCCCGACCGACGACAGCACATAGATCGTCATCGGCAGCAGGGCGTACTGGATGATGCTGCCGATATATTCGAGCGTGAAGCCGGGGGCGATGTTCGGGTTGACACCGCCGCGCACCTCGCCGATGCGGAACCATTGAAGCTGGACGCCGAAGATCAGGATGATCAGGAGCGCCAAGATGTAATCGGGGATGCCGGAGATGACCGATGCTACCAGCGTGATGACGTTGTCGAACCAACTGCCGCGCCAATAGCCCATCGCCAGCCCCAACGCCACACCGACGACGAAGCTGATCACCAACGCCGTCCCGACGCAGAAGAGCGTCCACGGCAGGTAGCGCAAGATCAGGCTGGTGACGCTGACGCCGCCGCGCGTGATCGAACTGCCGAGGTCACCTTGCACCAGGCCGCTCAAGAAGTCGAGATACTGCAGATGCAGCGGCTGACTGGGATCGAAATTGAACAGCGTTGCGGCGGTGCGGTAGGCTTCCTCGTAGGTCATGGCCTGCCGCGTCATCAGGTCGTCGATCATCGTCTCGACGGGGTTGCCTGGCATCTGGCGGATGAGAAAGAACGTGAAGGTGGTCACGGCCCAAATCGTGATCAAGCCTTGGATGAAGACTTTGAGAAAATAACTGCGCCAGACGCGGCGGACGATCGAAAGCAGGGTGGGCCGGGACATTTCCTCCTGAGCTGTGATGACAGGAGGGCTGGTAATTGCGGACATAAAGCCTCTGAAACGATCTGACCGGGCGGGAGAACGATCTCGAGATCCTTGTTTGTATCTATCGCACAACCCTGCCGATATCTTTGTGTATTTCTCCGGTAGGTGCGACTCGTCGGAGTGCCTCTACGAGTACCCCCGCATGCTTCCCGATGAGATGGGCAGGGATTTCGGGCGAGCGTTGACTCGACCGCAGGGGCGCTCCGATCAGCTCGCCCCCTCTCCATGATGTATGGAGAGGGGGTAGAGGGTGCGGTGAAATCCTACATCCCTGCCGGCATCAGCGTGCCATTCAGGATCAAGTAGATGATCGGGTGGTCGCTGCCGGTCGGGTTGCTCCAGATCGGGTCGTCATCCGCGGGGACGCCGGCGATCTTGTCCTCGTTCATCGGCTCGACGCTGAGCATCTCGTTGAGCGGGATGTAGTACATGCCGTCATTGAGGATGCGCGCGATCAAGTCGGCGCGTTCGCGCTGCACCGCTGTATCGAGGCCGCTGCTCACATTGACGATCAGATCGTTCAGGTCATACGTCTGGCCGCCGTACTCGATGTTTCGGATATCGAGGTTGAGGCCGGTCTGACCTTCGGCAAGCTGCACCGTCCAGCGGCGGATCGGGTTGTTGAAGTTCTGGAAGGCGAACGGTGCGCCCGCACCCCAGCTCCAGACCGATAGTTCGAAGTCGCTGTTGCGGATGGCGTTGGCGGCTTCCTGCCAGGGCAGCGCGCGCTCGGTGATGTCAAAGCCGAACTCGTTCAACTGCGCGGT
>CAYTME010000118.1:10392-11103 GCA_964438415.1 uncultured Pleurocapsa sp.
GGGCAGCGGCGCTGAAGTCGGCGAAATCCGCCGGGAAGGTGTATTCGACGCTGATCGTACTGCCTTCGGCATCGACCCATTTGCCCTCAGCATTGCGGGTGAAGCCGGCCTCTTCCATCAGCGCCGCCGCACCCTCCAAGTTGTATTCGTACTTGTTCAGCGCGTCGAGCGTGCTTTGGTCGAGCAGGCTCGGCGAGAGCGAGTCGAGGATGCCGGACATGTAGAACGTGCCGGCTGCGCCGAGACCGTTGGTCAGCAGGGCGCTCTGTTCGCGGTTGATGGCATGCGCCATCGCCTGGCGGACGAGCTTGTTATCGAACGGCGGCACGGCGAAGTTGAACAGCAGCGCCGGGCCGTAACCGCGCGAGATCGAGATCAGGCGGATGCCGGCTTGCGCGAACGACTCGACCGTCGCAGGAGGATACACGTTGGTCGAATGCGCGAGTTCACCGCTGAGCACCAGCGGGGTGGTCACCTCGGTTTCGCCGGCCCACAGCTTCAGCTCACCGAAGCGGACGCTGTCCGAATAGAGGCTGTTCGGCTGCCAGTGCAGCGTCATGAACGCCTCGCCCACATCGTCGAGCGAGTAGGTATACGGCCCGCTGGCGATCAGCGTTTCCGGACGGAATTCCTCGATCTCGGCAGCGACGGCCTTCCACGCGTCGCTGTCGCTGGTCGCACCATCGGCGACGACCTGGCGGGCGCGTTCAG
>CAYTME010000118.1:11123-11702 GCA_964438415.1 uncultured Pleurocapsa sp.
CGCCGTAATTGGCGCTGGAGACGACGTATTCCTTGAGAATTTGGCGCTCGGCATTGAGCGACGCGCCGGTCTCGGTGAAGGTGAAGCGCACCGTGCGCTCATCGACCGCCTCGACGCCGGTCAGGAACGACCACTGGGTCCAGTTGAGGATGCGCCCGATCGAGAACGTATCGACCACATCCTGAGCGGTGACCGGGCGGCCATCGCTCCAGAGCGCGCCTTCTCGGATCGTGTACTCATAGGCGGTGTTGTCGTCGGTGAAGCCCCACGACTCGGCCAGCAGGCCGACGTACTCGTTGGTCGCCCACAGATAATACGCGGGTGTCAGCTCGACGAAAACGCGGTAGACATTGCCGAGGTTCGTGTTCAGACCGCCAGCAGCGAAGCTGTTGAGGTTGTGGGTGCCCGGTGCGGCATAGGGCCAGGTGCCGAGCCACTGACCGGACGGGGCATCCTGCGCGGTCACCGGCAGCGCGATCGCGCCCAGGGTGAGGATCAAAAGACCCAAAACAAGAAGCAGCCGTTTCGGTAGTGCGGTGAGATTATCTCGCATCTGGCGAATTGGGTGGTGGGATGCGG
>CAYTME010000119.1:0-11688 GCA_964438415.1 uncultured Pleurocapsa sp.
TTGTTGCCGATGCCATCCGCGCCGCGCCCGAAGCCGCTGTGCCGCTTGAAGAATGCCGAAGTGTAGACGCGCCGGGTCGTGCGGTTGTAAGCGACGCCCCAGGTCGTCCCGACCTGATTGGCGGGCACCGCGATCGTGTGGCCGGTCGGCTGATCGTAGGGCGGGACGGCGGTGCCGTTGCTGCCCGCCGAGTAGGGGAACGAGACGAGCACGAACTCGCTCGCGTTTGCCCCGGAGATCTGATCGCCGAACACGTAGCACGGCGCGATCAGTTCCGGGTTGTTTTGACAGTATTCGGAACCGACGGAGACGCCGAAATTGAAGGTGCCTCCGCCATCGGGGACGAACTGCACGGATGTGCGGGAGTCGCCGCCGAACGGTGCCGAGTCGAAACCGAGCGCCTCATAGCCGGTGAATTCGAGCCGGTACGGTCCGGCCCCAAGCCCGGCGGAGTTCAGGCTGTAGGAGCCGTCGGCCAGCGTGGTGGTCGTGACGGAAGTGCCTGCGCCGTCGTACAGGGTGACGGTCACACCGCCGACCGGCACATCGTTCGCCAAGCCGAATGTGCCCTCACCGTTGGCAGGCAGTGTATCGCCCACGTTGAACACGCCGTTGCCATTGTAGTCTTGGAACACGATGCCGCTGTAAACACCCGCCGCGAACGAGATGCGCACCGGCGAGAGCAGTGCGACCAGCGCCAGCGCGCACAAGAACAGCAGTGTGAGGCGGATACGGTGGGTGCGAGAGGCTGTTCCGCGCATCATAACGACCTTCTTCCTACGTGCACCATTCGGTAAAAGCGCTAGACCAGGATCACAGATTGGGGGGGCGAAGACATTGACAGGAAAAAAAGATGCGCAAGAAAAGCGGTGCAGCTTCTAAAATAGATGCCTCGTGCCAATGCTCTATTCGGCTTTCCGGCGCCCCCCGATCGTTGTCATTATAGCGAAATAGCAAAGGCGCGTAAAATTACGTATAGACAACCATACAAAACGCAATCTGAACTCTGGCACGCGCAGCTCGATGCTCAGGGCTGCATCGCGCCGCAGACGGGTGCGTCCCAGCCGAGCGCCGCGTCGCGGGCGATCTGGGCGTCGAGCCGTTCGGCGATCTCCGGTGGGTAGGGGGCGGTGCGCCGCTGGCGCAGATCAGCAAAGGAGTTGATGCACTCAAATGTCGCAGCCAGCGTGCCGCGCGTCTCATTGACCAAAAACATCATGTAATGCATCCGCTTGGCCGTGCGCGCGAGCACGCGCACATAGACGGCGACCGTATCGCCGATGTGGATTTTGCGCAGGTAGTGCAGATGATGCTCTAGGTCGAAACCGCCCGTGCCGTTCGCCGCGTGGTATTCCGGCGTCAGCCCCAGCGCGGCGACGAACGGGTAGCCCGCGTCATCGAAGACCGCCATGTACCAGCGGACGTTCATGTGCCCGTTTTCATCCTGATACTCGATCGGGATGGTCGTGCGCAGCAGCAGCGTGAGCGCGGTGATCTGGTCGAGAGGGATCGTCGGTGGTTTCACGGTCTTCTCACTCCTGTAGAGGCGGGCAGCGCGCGGAATCGGTCAATCCGTCCGCTCAAGCTCCAGCAGCACCGCCCCGGCCTGAGCGAACTGGCCGACGGCGAAATGCACCGCACCGATGACGCCCGCATGCGGCGCGCGGATACGGTGCTCCATCTTCATCGCCTCCATGATCATGAGCAGGTCGCCTTCGGCGACGGCCTGCCCCGGCTCGACCTGTACCGAGACGATGCTGCCCGGCATCGGCGCGCGCAGGCTGCCCTCGCCCCGTTTGGCGGCTGAGCCGATCGGCAGCGGATCGACCCAAGTCAGCGGCCAAGCGCCCTCGCCCGTGCCAACCCACCAAACGCCGCCGTCACCTTCAGCCGCCCAGATGCGCTGGCGGTGGCCGTCGATGATCAGGGTCAGCGCTCCGTCCTCGATGGCGGCGACGCGCACGTGTGCTGTGTGGTCGCCGAGCGACACGCGATAGGTATCGGCACCCTGCGGCGTGATCTCGACCGTCCGCTCGTCATCGTCATGGCTGAAGGTGTGGCGCAGCGGGCGGTAGGCGTTATTGCGCCAGCCGGCAGCGATCCCCGCCGGCGGAGATGCCGCATGCGCGCGCGCCAGCGCGGCGGCGATCCACACATGCGGCGGCGGCGCGGGGTCGGCCAGCAGTTCGGGGTGGCGGTCGATGAAGCCGGTGTCGAACGCGCCCGCCGTGAAGTCATCATGCGCCAGCAGGCGGCGCAGAAAGGCGATATTGCTGCGCACACCGAGCAGGCACAGCCGCGCCAGCGCGTGATCGAGTCGGCGCAAGGCTTGGGCGCGATCTTCACCAAAGGCGATCACCTTGGCGACCGTCGGGTCGTAATCGGGTGTGATCAGCGTGCCGCGCTCAACACCCGCATCCACGATCAGCCCCGCCCAATTCCAGAAGCGGCTGGCGTTCGGGTTGGCCGCAATGTCGCCGCCGTTCCAGGCCAGGATGCGCCCGATCGACGGCAGAAAGCCGCGCGCCGGGTCTTCGGCGTAGATGCGCGCTTCGATGGCGTGGCCGTATGGCTGCGATGGCGCAGCCGGGACATGCCCGCCCTCGGCGATCTCGATCTGCATCCGCACGAGGTCGAGACCGCGCACCATCTCGGTCACCGGATGTTCGACCTGCAGGCGCGCGTTGACTTCGAGGAAGTAGAACTGACCGTCGGCGTCGAGCAGGAATTCGACCGTGCCGGCGTTGACGTAGCCGATCGCTTGCCCGAGCGCGACAGCGGCGGCGCACATGCGTTCGCGCAGTGCCTCATCAAGCGCGGTCGAAGGCGACTCCTCGATGATCTTCTGATGCCGCCGCTGGAGGCTGCACTCCCGTTCGCCCAGGGCGATGACTGTACCGTGCATGTCGCCCATGATCTGCACCTCGACATGGCGCGGGCGCAGGATGCGCTTTTCGAGCATGAGCGCGGCGTCGCCGAAGGCGGCTTGGGCTTCGCGCCGCGCGGCAGCCAGCGCCTCGACCATGTCGCCCGGCTCGGCGACCTCGCGCATCCCCTTGCCGCCGCCGCCCGCGCTGGCCTTGATCATGATCGGCCAGCCGATGCGCTCGGCCTCGGCGATCATGCGCGCGTCGCTCTGATCGCCGCCGTCGTAGCCGGGCACGACCGGCACGCCGGCGCTCTGAGCGATGCGCTTGGCTTCGATCTTGCTGCCCATCTGCTCGATGACTTTGGCGGGCGGCCCGACGAAGATCGCCCCTGCCGAGGTGACGGCGCGGGCGAAATCGGCGTTTTCGGCCAGAAAGCCGTAACCCGGGTGCACGGCGTCCGCGCCGGTGCGCTGCACGGCATCGACGATCGCCTCGATCTTGAGGTAGCTGTCGCGCGCGGGAGCGGGGCCGATGTGGACGGCCTCGTCCGCTTGGCGTACATGGGGCCCGTCGGCATCGGCGTCACTGTAGACGGCCGCGGTCGCGATGCCCAGCTCGCGGCAGGTGCGCATGATGCGGCAGGCGATCTCGCCCCGGTTGGCGATCAAGAGTTTACGGATCATGACTCGGCCCATTTGGCTGGCCGCCGCTGCATGAAAGCGAGGATACCTTCCTGCGCTTCTTCGCCCACACGCAGGCGGTTGAGCAGCGCGGCGCGGCTTTCGCGCGTAACGTCGGTCGCCTTGTCGACCACCTCGAAGATCAGCTTCTTGCACTCGCGGACGGCGTTGGGCGCGCAGTGGCGGATCTCCTCCAGCAGCCCCTCCATGCGCACATCGAGCCGGTCGGCGGACAGCGACTCATGGACGATGCCGAACTCACGCGCCGTCACGCCGTCGAAGCGCATGCCCGTCAGCATCAACTGGCGGGCGCGCGTCAGCCCGACGCGGCGGAGGACATACGGCGAGATGACGGCGGGCACTAGGCCGAGCCGGACTTCCGGCAGCCCCATGCGCGCGTCATCGCTGGCGATAGCGACATCGGTCACGCAGACGAGGCCGAAGCCGCCGCCGAGCGCCGCGCCCTCGATGCGCGCGATCGTGATCAGCGGCACCTGTTCGACCGTGCGCAGGAGCGTATCGAGCCGGGCGGTCGCTGCGAGCTGTTCGGCTTCGCTGCGCTCTTGGGCACCGATCAGCTCGTTGAAATCGCCGCCCGCGCAGAAGGTGCCGCCGCCCCCGCTGAGGATGACGGCGCGCAGGTCGTCACGCGCGCGCAGTTCGCCGAAGACGCCCAGCAGATCGTCGATCATCTGCTGGTTCATGGCGTTGCGCACATCGGGGCGATGCAGCGTGACGCGCGCGAACGGCGGCTCGATGGAGACTTGGAGAGTGGAGTACGCGCTCATCGCCTCATCTCGTGCAGTTCGTCCAGAAGTCTTTATGCAGAGTCGCCAAATGATTATCATCCAGCATTCACAGCGCTTGTATTGTACAGTGGTAGCGGGGTGACGCAAAAAGAGGGGAGAGGTGACGAGTGATGAGTGATGAGGCGAAGCGGGAACGAGATGGGGGATATGGCCGGTCTCATCGTGTCTCACAGCACCCATGTCGATATTGCATACCGTTCCACCCGTCCTAATCGCGCCCAACTCATCCGTCAACACCGGTTAAACGCATCAGGCATCACGCGTCACTTTTTTTCTACACTCCCCTCACACTTTTTCTTGAGAAAGGTTCTTGATGGATGACTTTTGAACCCACAGCTCGGCATGCAGCGCGGCTCGATGAAGCGGCGCTGCGCGACATGTACTGGATCATGCTGCTCAGCCGCCGCCTGGACGAGCGCGCCTGGGCCATCCACCGTCAGGGACGGATCGCTTTTCATGTGAGCGCCATCGGCCATGAGGCGGCACAGGTCGCTGCGGCCTTCGCCATCGCGCGCGGCGTCGATTACTTCTTCCCCTACTACCGCGACCTCACGCTCTCGCTGGCGCTCGGCACGACCGCGCTCGATTTCATGCTCGGCCTGTTTGCCAAGAAGACCGAGCCGTTCAGCGCTGGCCGGCAGATGCCGAGCCACTGGAGCAGCCGCGCGCTGCACATCATCGGCGGATCGGCGGTCGTCGCCACGCAGGTGACGCAGGCGATGGGCGCGGCCTTCGCCATCAAGTACAAGCAGACCTGCGGCTTGGTCGCAGCCGACGCCGCCGACCAACCTCGACTGGCGCTGACGTGCATCGGCGAGGGGGCTACCAGCCAGGGCGAATGGCACGAGGCGCTCAACTGGGCGGGGGTGCACAAACTGCCGCTCATCTGCCTGGTGCAGAACAACGTCTACGCCATCTCGGTGCGCATCGACCAGCAGATGGCGGTCGCCAATGTCGCTGACCGCGCCGCCGCTTACGGCATTCACGGCGCCGCCGTCGATGGCACGGATGTGCTGGCCGTCTACGGCGCTGTGCGTTCGGCGGTCGAGCGCGCCTACAGCGGTGACGGTGCGTCGCTGGTCGAGGCCAAGATGTACCGCATCACGCCGCATTCGAGCGATGACGACGACCGCACCTACCGCCCGCGCGAGGAGGTGGAGGAGTGGAAGCTCAAAGACCCGCTGCTGCGTTTCCGCCGCTACCTGCTCGACGAGGCGATCTTGACCGATGAGCAGGTCGAGGCCTATGAC
The DNA here is from genome assembly GCA_964438415.1 of uncultured Pleurocapsa sp. Lineage (GTDB taxonomy): Bacteria > Chloroflexota > Anaerolineae > Aggregatilineales > Phototrophicaceae > Flexifilum. The sequence continues at coordinate 5,610 of CAYTME010000119.1, forward strand.
GCTCGCGCGCGCGCCGAGGTCGATCGGGCGCAGGCGGAGGCCGAGGCCGCGCCCGATCCCGCGCCGGACGATGCGCTGGGCGCGATCTACAAGCCCGCCGCAGAGGACGAATAGGAGCGCTCGTATGGCTGAAATCACCCTGATCGAGGCGCTGCGCCAGGCGATGGATGAGGAGCTGGCGCGCGACCCGCGCGTCTTCATCGTCGGCGAGGATGTCGGGGCACGCGGCGGCGTCTTCCGCGCGACGCAGGGCTTGTACGAGAAGTACGGCCCAGCGCGCGTGGTCGATTCGCCGCTGGCCGAGGCATCGATCGTCGGGTTGGGCATCGGCGCGGCGCTGGCCGGTCTCCACCCGATCTGCGAAATTCAGTTCGCCGACTTCATCCATCCGGCCTTCAACCAGATCGTGAGCGAGGCGGCCAAGCTCTATTACCGCACCAACGGCGTCTGGCACGTGCCGCTGGTCATCCGCACGCCGTACGGAGCCGGGGTCGGCGGGGGCCTGTATCACAGCCAGAGCGTCGAGGCGTTCTACAGCCACGTGCCCGGACTCAAGATCGTCATCCCCAGCACGCCGCACGATGCCAAAGGGCTGCTTAAGGCGGCTGTGCGCGACCCGAACCCGGTGCTGTTCTTCGAGCCGAAGAAGGGCTACCGCGCTATCAAGGGGGAAGTCCCCGACGGCGACTACATCGTGCCGATCGGGCCAGCGCGCATCGCACGCGCGGGGCGCGACCTCACCGCTTTCGCCTACGGCATGATGGCGCACGAGACGCTCTTGGCCGCCGAGCAGGTGGCGCAGGAGGGCATCGATGTCGAGGTGGTCGATCTGCGCACGCTGCTGCCTGTCGACAAGACGGCGATCCTGGCGTCCATCCAGAAGACGGGCAAGGCGCTGATCGTCTACGAAGACACGCGGACGATGGGCTACGGCGCGGAGGTCGCCGCCATCTTGGCCGATGAAGGCTTCGAGCATCTCGATGCGCCGGTGCGGCGGCTGACCGCGCCCGATCTGCCCGGCGTGCCGTACAGCCGCCCGATGGAGCATTTCTTCCTGCCGGATGCGAGCAGAATCGCGGCGGCCATGCGCGAGCTGGCCCAGTACTAGGGATCGCGAAACGGATGATGTAGACTCGGCCTGCATCCAAACTGCGCGCACTCCATGAGGAAGAGTCCAAATGACGCTTCAGAACACCACCATCTCGTTCATCGGTGCTGGCGTGATGGCGGAGGCGATGATCAAGGGACTGCTGGGGCAGCAGCTCGTCGCCGCCGACCGCATCGTCGCGGCTGACCCGCACGCACCGCGCGGCCAGGAGCTGGCGGCCCGCTATGGGCTGTATTTCACCAGCAGCAACGGCGAGGCGGCAGAGCGCGCCGACATCCTGGTACTTTCGACCAAGCCGCAGGTGCTGCCGCAGGTCATCCCGACCGTGCGGCGCAGCGCGCACAATGCCCGGCTCGTGCTCAGCATCCTGGCTGGCACACGCATCGAGACGATCGCCGGCGGGTTGGCCAACCCCAATATCGTCCGCGCGATGCCGAACACCCCCGCGCAGATCGGCCAGGGGATCACGGTGTGGACGGCGACGCCCGAAACGCCCGCCGAGCAGCGCGAGCAGGCACGCGCGCTGTTGGGCGCGCTGGGCGAGGAGATGTACGTCGACGATGAGAAGTATCTCGATATGGCGACGGCGCTCAGCGGCACCGGCCCGGCCTACATCTTCCTATTCATGGAGGCGCTGATCGACGCGGGTGTGCACATGGGCTTTTCGCGCCGCGACGCCGAGCGGCTGGTGCTGCAGACGATGGCCGGTTCGGTCGCCTACGCGCGCCAGAGCGGGCTTCACCCTGCTGAGCTGCGCAATCAGGTCACCAGCCCCGGCGGCACGTCGGCGGAGGCAATCTACCAGATGGAAAAGGGGGGGCTGCGCACGGTGCTCTCGAAAGCGGTCTATGCCGCCTACCAGAAGAGCGTCCGGCTGGGCAGCAAACCCAAGCCGGAACGTCGATCGGACGACACGGGCGATTAGTCGGGATTGAGGATGAGGAATTGGGGGGATGCGAGGCTCGCCGCAGCATCCCCGACGCACCCCTCGCCCCGCATCCCACATCACTCAAAACAACCCGACGATCTCGCCGTTCTCGTCCAGATCGATGCGATGCGCAGCCGGCTCTTTGCCCAGCCCCGGCATCGTGTTGACCGGCCCGCAGAGCGGGTAGAGGAAGCCCGCCCCGGCGGAGATGCGCACCTCGCGGATCGGCAGCGTGAAATCGACCGGCGTGGCACCAAGTTTGGGGTCGTGACTGAACGACAGCGGCGTCTTGGCCATGCAGATCGGCAGGCCGCCCAGTCCGTCGCGTTCGCAGCGGGCGATCTGCGCTTCGGCCTCTTCGGTGTAGGTGACCTCGCGCGCGCCGTAAATCTCGCGCGCGATGACGGCGATCTTGTCCTTGACCGGGCGGTCGAGATCGTACAGGTAGCGGAAGCTCGATGGCACAGCAGCCGCCTCGGCGACCGCTTCAGCCAGCTCGACCGCGCCGGCGCCGCCGTCGGTGAAGTGCCGGCTGACGGCAGTCCGATGCGCGCCCGCCGCCGCCGCGATCTCGGCGATGACGGCGTGTTCCTCCGGCGCGTCGGTGTGGAAAGCGTTGATCGCCACGACCGGGGTCACGCCGAATTTGCGCAGGTTCTCGATGTGGCGGATCAAGTTGGCCGCCCCCACTTCGACATCGGCTGTGTTGGGCTGGGTTAGCGCCTCTGGCAGCGGCTTGCCCGGCACGATCGAATGGCGGCCGCTGTGGGCCTTGAGCGCGCGCACCGTCACGACCAGCACGGCCGCATCCGGCTGCAGAGCGGCCGCGCGGCACTTGATATCGAAGAATTTCTCGGCACCGATATCCGCCCCGAAGCCCGCCTCGGTGATGACGAAATCGGATGTCTTGAGCGCCAGCAGGTCGGCGAGGATCGAGCAGTTGCCGTGCGCGATGTTGGCGAATGGCCCCGCGTGGACGAGCGCGGGCGTGTTTTCGAGCGTCTGCATGAGGTTGGGCATCAGCGCGTCGCGCATGAGCACGGCGGCCGCCCCCGCAGCTTGGATGTCTTCCGCGGTGATCGGGCGGCCATCACGGGCGTAGCCGACGATCAGGCGGGCGATGCGCGCGCGCAGATCATGGATGTCGCGCGCGAGGGCGAGCACGGCCATCAGCTCGGAAGCGGCGGTGATGTCAAAACCGCTCTCGCGCGGGAGGCCGTCCTGTTTGCCGCCCTGCCCGATCGTGACGTGGCGCAGCGCCCGGTCGTTCAGGTCGAGCACGCGCCGCCACACGATCTGCTCGAGGTCGAAATCGAGCGCGTTGCCGTGGAAGAGATGCGCATCGAGCAGCGCCGCGATCATGTTGTGCGCGCTGGTCACGGCGTGAAAGTCGCCCGTCAGGTGCAGATTGAACGTCTCCATCGGCACGACCTGGCTGTAGCCGCCGCCCGCAGCGCCGCCCTTGATGCCGAAGGTCGGGCCGAGCGACGGCTGGCGCAGCGTAACGGTCGCCCGCTGGCCGAGATGCTTGAACGCCTGCGCCAAACCGACGGATGTCGTGGTTTTCCCTTCGCCCAGCGGCGTCGGTGTGATCGCCGTCACCAGCACATAGCGCGCGTTCGGGCGGTCTTGCAGCCGGTCGATGGCGTCGAGGTGGACTTTGGCGACGTATTTGCCGTACAGCTCCAGATCGCGGTCGGGATCGAGTCCCATCTGTTCGGCGATGGCGGTGATGGGGCGCAGCTCTGCCTGGCGGGCGATGGCGAGATCGGAAGGAAAAGTCTGGGCGATCATGTGCAGAATATCCTTATGGAATGCATTTTCGATTGTGCATAATCTCTATTGTGCTGCCGATCCAGTCGGGGCGGGCATTGGCAAGTGACATTCATCGCGCGTGTAAGATGTCATGAGCTGTGCGCCGCGAGACAATTTACGCTCAATTTACGAAGTGGTGGTCTTTTCGCATACTTCGATAACACCTCACATGTATGTTGAAGGCATCGGTTCAAGTGAGAAGAGGAGCCAATGCCATGAAGAAGCCCGCTCAGATCGTCATCGCCATCGCTGCCCTGCTCATGCTGGCGCTGCCGCTGGCAGCGGTGGGCGCGCAGCCCGTCACCAGCTCGATCACCGTGACCGAGGACGACATCAACAGCGCGTACCGGGTCACCAACCCCTGGCGGCGCTCGGTGAGCGACCTGTCGGTCGATTTGCAGCCGGGGCAGGTGGTCATCTCCGCAACGCTGACCCACCGCCGCACAGCCTACGAGATGACGGCGGTCTACGTGCCTGAGATCCGCGGAGGGCGCATCTACTGGACGCTGGCCAGCGCGACCGCCAACGGCCAGCCCGCCTCGCAGGACTTGGTCAATCAGATCAATGCGGCGATGAGCAGCGCATGGCGCAGCTACATCCGCCAGCAGGCCGGGCCTGGCCGCGTGCAGTCGATCGAGATCACCGACGCGGACATCACGATCGTTTACGCGGCTGGACGCTGACGGGGGACAGCAAAATGGGCGGGGGAACACAACCCCGCCCATTGGTATCCAGACGACGGTAGAACGCGCTCGCTCGTTTACGCGATCGGCTCTTTGTAAATGACAAAGCGGCTCATATCATCGCCTTTGGCGATGCAGGTCGTCATATCGACCTTGAACTCGCGCCCGCCGCTGACCCAACGCAAACCCTCTTGCAGCAGACCCTGCCCCATATGGCAGACGGGCACATCGGCTTTGCGCCCCCAGCACAGCGCGCAGCGTTCCATCGTGTAGATGATGCGATCGTTGCCTTCTTCGTAGACGTTGGAGATCTGGTCGGAAAACTGCGAAAAGATGTTGGCCATCGCTGGCAGCCCGACGCGCAGCTTGGCGCTGAGCGGCAGCACGCGAAACGCCAGATCGCCCACCCCGGCCAGCGCGCCGAACGAGCGCAGACCGCCGGAGAAGATCGCCCGGCCCGCGCGCAGCGCCAGCGCGCGCCCGCCGCGTGGGCCGTAGGTGTCCTCCAGCGCGACATTGAGCGCCGTGAAATCGGAGAAGTCGAACTGCTTCTCCAAATTGTCCGGCGGATAGTTGTCGATGTACTGACGCAGGTTCGCCGCGTTCAGGATCGCGTTCAGACCGTTACGACCCATGATCTCTTCCATCGCTTCGATGGCGAGCCGGGCGAACTTGTTGGGGTAGTACAATCCGCTTTTTTCAGGTGGCATTGCGCCTGAACCTCCACTCCGATGGAAACGCTCGATCGCGTGCTGGGATGCTCACGAAGGCGGCACTTGCGTCCGTATCGCTGGCCTAACTCTTCCTAGTATACGCTACACCACCCGTTCTCCAAAGTGCACAGGCTTAAGAAAGCGAGCGATCCGCCCGATCTTTGGCGCACTCATGACGTAACCGACATGGTGAACTCGCGCGAGAAGCGCTGCCCATCCGCCAGCGTGATTTCGAGCGTGACGATCCATTCGCCGCCCATCGTCCATTCGAACGGCACCTGGTAGACGCCAGCTTCTCCCTCGACCGCTTCCGCCAGCACGGGGCGCATCCCTGCGTGATTCATGTCGCCGCGCACGCGGATCTGCGCGCCCGCGATCGGCTCACCATCCGAGTTGTGCATCCGCACGATCAGCGTCGCGTCGCCGACCGCCGGCGGCTGCGGCTCGACGGCCATGTCGATCTGGATATCCGGCTCTGTGGTGAGCGTCATATCCGGTGTCGGCGTCTGCTGTGCTGATTGACGGCAGCCCGCCAGCGCGAACAACAGGAGCAAGAAAAACAGACGTACGTTCATTCCTTGATAGACTCCTGACCGCAGCGGGCGTGACGCGATCCATAGTCACGCCCCTGCACTTACATTGGATGGGCGCGTGTCGATGCGCCGCGTCGCTCACACCTGGATCTGCATGAGGCTGTGCTGAGGCCCGCTGAAGGCAGCACGCCAGATCGACCGCTTATGGATAGTGCCGGTTGAGCATCCGCGCATACGGGATCGACTCGCGCACGTGCGGCAGCCCGCAGATCCAGGCGACAGTGCGCTCCAGCCCCAGG
>CAYTME010000120.1:0-6543 GCA_964438415.1 uncultured Pleurocapsa sp.
CGGAGCGCCTTCAGCGCGCTTGAGCAGACCAGCCGAGCCGCTTGAGCGCTCGGCGGAGCAGATGCGTCCCGAGATCCATACGCACCCTCGGCGAATCAAACGCTTGACGAGCGCGTAAGGTCGCGTTACCTTTGTACGCATCTTGGCTGGAGCGCAGTCCTGCAGATGAATCGCGATTTGACCGGCACGACCACGACCTGCATGATGACCACTATGTGCATGTGCACGCATAGAGGTGATTTCCGCATGGCTTAGGCGCGTCGGCAGCGGCAGTGAGTGTGAAGCAAGCGTGTGGAAATCCTCCACACGCTTTTTTGTGTCCTGAATCGAACGAGGCATCGAGTTGTGGGAGATATCATGACGACCATCACGATGAAGTTTGGCGGCACGTCGGTTGGCAGCCCGGAAGCGATCAGCAGCGTGGTCGAGATCGTGCGCGAGACGGTCACGCAGGGGACGCGTGTGTGCTTGGTCGTATCGGCGATGTCGGGTGTGACCGACCAACTGATCGGCTCGGCACGCGACGCGGCCGCGGGCAACCGGTGGGGCTATCTTTCCGTTGGCCAGAAGCTGCGCGACCGACACGACGAGGCGATCAACCTGCTGACCAAGCCCGGCCAAAACCGCGAGACCGTCAAAGGCGAGATCGCCCAACTGCTGGCGCAGCACGGCGAGCTTTGTCAAGCGATCAGCGTGTTGGGCGAGGTGACGCCGCGCATCCTCGACTCGATCATCGCCTTCGGCGAACGTATGAGCGCGCGGATGATCGCCGCCGTTCTGCGCGAGGCGGGCTTCAACGCGCGCGCCTACGATGCGGGCACGTTTCTGATCACCGACGATCAATACGGATCGGCGACTCCGCTCTGGCAGGAGACGCAGCAGCGCGTCAACAGCAAGCTGCTGCCGGTGCTGGAACAGGGCGGGCTGCCGGTGATCACGGGGTTCATCGGGCAAACGCTGGATGGCCATTTCACGACACTGGGGCGCGGCGGCAGCGATTACAGCGGCGCGCTGTTCGCCGCGGCGACGCGCAGCGACGAGCTGATCATCTGGACCGATGTCGATGGGGTGATGACGACCGATCCGCGCCTCGACAGCCGGGCGCGCGTGCTGCCGTATGTCTCTTACCAGGAGGTGGGCGAGCTGGCGTTCTACGGTGCGAAGGTGCTGCATCCCAAGACGATCCAGCCGATCGCGAGTTTGAACACGCCGCTGCGCGTGCGCAATACGTTCAATACGGCGGCGGCAGGCACCCTGATCGGCGCTCAAAGCCAGCCCGCTGACACCGTGATCAAAGCGGTGACGAGCGTCAGCAGTGTCTCGCTGTTGACGGTCAGCGGTAAGGGGATGATCGGCGTGCCGGGTATTGCCGGGCGCACATTTCTGGCGACGGCGCGCGCCGGCGGCAACATCCTGATGATCATGCAGGCGTCTTCCGAGCAGAGTTTCTGCTTCGTCGTGCCCGATTCGCACGCTGAGCGCGCCAAACGCGAGATCGAGCAGGAGCTGGCCGAGGAGATGGCGCGGCAGGATGTCGACGCGGTCGATGTGTTGACAGAAGTGGGCATCGTCACCGTCGTCGGTGCGGGTATGCGCGGCACGCCGGGTATCGCCGGGCGCGTCTTCACCACGCTGGGCGAACGGTCGATCAACGTGATCGCGATCGCTCAGGGGTCATCGGAGTGCAGCATCTCGTTCGTCGTCTCCGCGGACGATCTGCAGCGCGCGGTCGTGGCGCTGCACGATCTGGCGCTGGAGGCGGTCGCGGTCTAGCGGAGCGGCGGTCAGGGCTGGCGGCGCAGCGCCCGCCAGACCCGTTCCGGCGTGTACGGTAGATCGCGGATGCGCACGCCGGTCGCGTCGAAGATGGCCGACGACAGGGCAGGCGCGACGGCATCTTTCGGGATCTCGGCGACCGCTTTCGCGCCGTAGGGGCCGGTCGCCTCGTAGGTCTCGACGAAGATGACATCGAGCGCGGGCACCTCGTCGGCGCGGTAGAGTCGATAGCTGTGCAGGTCACGCGCCTGCGGCACGCCGTCGGCATCGTAGGCCATCTCTTCGCAGTGGGCGTAGCCCAACGCCTGCACCATGCCGCCCTCAACCTGACCGGCGGCCGTGATCGGGTTGATGGCGACGCCGCAGTCAACCGCCATCAGCAGCCGTTCGACCGTCACCTGACCGGTCTCGGTATCGACGATCACCTCGGCGAACTGCGCCGCGAACGGCGGCGGGCTGACCTCGCTCATGTGGCTGGCCGTCGCCATGATCTGGTGCTGTTCTTCTTGGTGCAGGCTGTGCAGGGCGACCTGTTCCAATGTCACGCTGCGCCCATCGCGGTGTACGACCTTGCGATCTTCGAGTTCCAAGTCGGCGATCTCGCACTTCAGCATCCGCCGCGCCGCGTGTTCAAGGATCTGCTGGCGCACTTTTTCCGCCGCGCGCAGCACCGCCCCGCCGCTGATGTAGGTCGTGCTGCTGGCATAGGCCCCGGTGTCGAACGGCGTCATATCGGTATCGGCGGCGTAGACGATGATATCGCTGACCGGCACGCCCAGCGTTTCGGCGGCGATCTGCGCCAGCACGGTATCGGCACCGGTGCCCAGGTCGGTCGCGCCGAAGTTGAGATTGAATGAGCCGTCATCGTTCATCTTGATCGATGCTGCGCCCATATCCAACCCGGCGATGCCGGTGCCGTGCATGGCGACGGCCATGCCGATGCCTCTGCGCAGATGCGGTTTGCCGGGGACTGTCCGTTCGAAGCCGCGCTTTTCGTGCCAGCCCATCGCCCGCGCGCCGATATCGACGCATTCAGCCAGCGCGCTGGTGGTGACCGCCTGCGGCTTGCCCTCGCGCCCCTCGCCGAGCGCCACCGCCATGATCAGCGGATCGCCGACCTTGATCCAGTTCTTGCGCTTGAATTCGATCACATCCATGCCCAGAGCGTGGGCGATCTCCTCGGTGTGGACTTCGAGCGCGTGCAGGGACTGCGGCGCGCCGTAACCGCGATACGCGCCCGGCGTCGGGATGTTGGTGTAGACGACATCGCAGGTGAATTTGCTGTAGGGCGCGTTGTAGGTGCTGAGGCCGCGGAAGCCGCTGACCATCTGCACCGTCAGGCCGTGCGTGCCGTAGGCACCCGTGTTGCCGATGATGTACAGCTCGGCGGCGACGATCACGCCGTCGGCATCGACGCCGGTCTTGAAGCGCAGGATCTGCGGGTGGCGGCTGCGCGCGCTGGTGAATTCCTGTTCGCGCGTGTACTCAAAGCGGACGGGGCGCCCGGTCGCGATCGTCAGATGCGCGCACAGGTCTTCGATCAACATCTCCTGCTTGCCGCCGAACCCGCCGCCGATGCGGGGTTTGATGACGCGGATGCGTTTGACCGGCAGGCCGATCAGCGGCGCGATCATGCGGCGGACGTGGAACGGCACCTGTGTGCTCGTGCGGATGACGAGCCGGTCGTCCTCATCCCACCACGTAACGACGACATGCGGCTCGATGCTGCACTGCTGGACTTGATGGACGCGGTACTCGCCCTCGAAGACGTGGACCGCCTTGGCCCACTGCGCTTCGGCGTCGCCCGCCTCGGCGTGGATGTGATGGACGATATTGCGCTCGCGGTCGTAAATCCCCTCGACCGCCGGATCGTCGTGGATGACCGGCGCACCGGGCTGCATCGCCGCCTCGGGATCGAAGACGGCGGGCAGGACTTCGTAATCGACCTCGATCAGCGCCAGCGCCTCGCGCGCGATCTCCGGCGTTTCGGCGGCGACGACAGCCACCCGGTCGCCGACGTGTCGGACTTTACGATCGAGGCTGACCTGATCGTAGGGCAGCGGGTTCGGGTAGCTCTGGCCGCCGCTGGCGTAGTAGACGCGCGGGATGTCCTGATAGGTCAGCACCGCATGGACGCCCGGCAGCGCCTTCGCTCTGCTCGTGTCGATGTGGCGGATGCGGGCGTGCGCGTGGGGGCTGGTCAGCAGCGCAGCGTGCAGCATCCCGCGCATTTCGATGTCGTCGGTGTAGACGGGCTTGCCCGCCGCCAGTTTGACGGCATCGACTTTTGGCTCCGGCTTGCCGACGGTCTTGAGCGCCAGCACCTCCGGCGGGCTGACGACCAGCGGCGGCGCGGTCTTGGTGCGCGTGACCGTGCGATCGCCGCCGCCTCTGTCCAGATCGTCGACATCCCAAACGCCGCCGAACAGATCCGGCGGGGCGGGGATGGCGCGCTGCAGCGGCTCGTAGGGCGGCACATCTTCGCCGCGCAAGATGGCGGCGGCGCGCAGGATCGCCTCGACCGGCTTGGCGTAGCCCGTCTCGCGGTCGAGCACGCCCGCGATGGCAGCGCGGACTTCGGCCTCGGTCGGGTCAGGATTGCGCTGGAGCAGCGCATACGCGCACAGGATCTGCGCCGGTGTGTTGTAGCCGCTCTGGATCGCGCCCGTGTCGATGAACGCCTGCTGAAGCGGATGCAGACTGCGCGACGTGCCAATGCCTTCCAGCGTCAGCACGGCGCGCCTATCGGCCTGGGCGGCGAGCATCGTCCCGGCGTTGACGGGCTGACCATCGAGCAGCACCGTATCCGCCCCGGTCAGGCCGTGCTCATCGCCGAACTTGACGCTCCAGCAGCCCGCCCGCCGCAGCAGCCGCAGCAGCCGCTCGTGCGGCGCGATCGCAAACGTGCGGACTTCGTGATTGAGAGTGAAGGTGATGTGCATGGTGACCTCGGCTCGTCTCAAAACATGGAAGGCGACATCAAGGCGTCAGATCGGGTATTTCAAACAGGCGGCTCACGCTGATCCGCAAGTCCGGGAGGAGTGATGTCAGGTCGAGTGTGTCCGGCCCGCGATAGGTTTGCACGCTGCTGCTGCCGCGCCGGTATTGGTGGACTTCGATTTGCTCCGGGTAAAGCAGCAGCACTTGTTCCGTTCCGGCGTCGAGATAGATGCGCACTTGGTCGAGAATCTGGGCTGCATCATCGCCGGGGCTGATCACCTCGATGGCCAGATCGGGCGCACCTGGAAATGGACGCTTGATATCCCAGTCGCGCGGGATACTTGACCGGCGCACGAACGCGACATCCGGCACCAGTGCGTCTTGCACGGTGTTGCCGGGGCCGGCGATGCGAAAGAGCACGCCATCGGTGAAAACGAGTCCCAAGCGGTCGCGTTTGACCACCGGCGCAATCGCATCGTAGCAGTTGTTCACGATCAGGCCGTTCAGCGCACCAACAGGCGACATCAAGACATATGCTCCCCGCATGACTTCATATCTCTCGCCAGCGGCGTCGCGCGCGATCAGGTCGTCTTCGACGATCGGCGCAGTGATCGATGGATCAAGCATCGGTCGATCCTCTCAACCCATCCTCTCCATACACGCGTGCAGCGCCCGCTGGACGCAGACGCGCGCCATCTCGCGGCGATACTCCGCCGAGCCGCGCCAGTCGTCGATCGGGTCGAGCTGCTGCATCATCTCGCTGGCGGCTTGGGCGATGTGGGCTGGATCGAGCGGCTGGCCAGCGAGCGCGGTCAGATCGACCAAGATGACGCCCGTGTAATCGACGCCGCCGACGGCAGCGCGCACGGCGCGCACGCGCGCATCGTCGTCGATAGCGATGCAGACCGCCGCATTGACGATCGGCTCGTCGGCGGGTGTGCGGGCGACGAAGGCGGCACCGAGCGCCTCGGTGCGCGCGCTCGGCTGCGCGAGGTCGACCTGCAGCAGGATGCCCGGCAGCCCGCTGCCCGCTTCCTCGTGCATGAGCAGCTCGGACATGCGCAGCGTGCGGCGCTCGCGCTGCATCGTCAGCCAGTGGGTGGTGGCGTCGAGCGCGGCCAGGGCGGCCAGCCATTCGCTCAGCATCGGGTGCGCCGGGTACATCAGGCTCTCGATCAGGCTGAGGCGGCTGCGCACATTGAGCGGGATGGCGCGCGTCAGGCTGCTGCGCATGACCGGATCGAGCGCAGGCAGCTCGGCGATCTGGCTCAGCATGACGGCGCTGCCCAAGCGGTATCCGCCAGCGGCGCTTTCCGTTTCGCGCAGCGCGGGGATCGACTCGAGATCGATGATCGTCTCGTAGGGGATGTCCAGCAGGCCGAAGGCGAGCGCGCCGCCCGCCGTGATCAGCGCATCGGGTTGGGGCAGCAGCGCCAGCAGGTCATCCAGTGTGTTCGGTCGCAGGTAGGTTTTCGGATTGGCCATGATCATTTCGTAAAGTAAGACACGACGCTGATATAGATCGGGATGACCGCCGCCGCCACGATGAGGACGATCATCAGCTCGCGCGCGGTGGGCAGGGCGCGGCGCTGCAGCTCGGCGTAGCAGCGGCGCGAACAGAAATACTCCAAATGAGTCTCATTCTCTTCCGCCAGCTCGAACGACACGGCGTGGCGCAGGCAAACGCTTTGCCGACAGCGCGGATTGTAACAGCGCACGAGCGGTTTGTCCGCATCCGCCGGTCGCGCGCAGACGGCGCAGGTGACTTGTGTTTCGCTCATCAGCGGGTGCCTCATCGTGGATAAACGGCCAGCACGGTCGGGACGG
>CAYTME010000120.1:6561-6826 GCA_964438415.1 uncultured Pleurocapsa sp.
AGCGTGTAGGGCTGGCCGCTCGCGCCGAGATAGAGCATGGTCGATCCGCCGCCATCGAGATTGAGCGCCTCGACGATCCCCATGTCGGTCACTGGCAGGTAGGCGGCCAAGTCGACCAGTGATTGGCCGAGCAGGGGTGTGACCATGATCAGAATGCGACCCTGCGCATCTTGGGCGACGACCGTGCGCCGCGAGACGCGGTCACCGCTCCAGGTCGTGATGGCGGGCTGGCCGCCGCTGACGAGCATCGGGAACGCCTGCACCG
>CAYTME010000120.1:6848-11655 GCA_964438415.1 uncultured Pleurocapsa sp.
GACCGAGCGGATACGCGGCTGGCCGAACTGCACTTGCAGGATGCCGCCGCGCGTGATGGCGGGATTGAGCGGCACGCCGTCGGCGACGACCAAGCCGATGGCGCGGAACTGCGGATCGAAGAAGTTGGCGTTGACGAAGGCGACCGCGCCCGGCAGCGCCGCCTGCCAGCCGCTCAAGGTTTGGGGCGCACCCGGACTGTAGTGGACGCGCAGTTGGTGAAGGGCTGGGTCGATGCGCACGACCAGCAGGCCGGCGAAGCTGTTCCCAGGCGGTGCGTACAGGCGCCGCTCGATGCCGGGCGCGATCGACTCCCAGGCATCGGTTGGGGCGGCAGTGGTCACGGGCGGCGTCGGGCTGGGCGCGGTGCAGCCGAGGATCGACGCGAGCGAGAGGACGAAGATGCAGCAGAGAGCAGTCGGGCGGATGGGCGAACGGGGCGAAACGGAACGAAGCCAAGACACGCGCGTTGAACACTCCCAAGCTCTGGTTTCGATCTTGAACAGCTTCCCCCTCTTTGCTATACTTTAACATACAATTGTGCAGCAGGGCGCGTAGCTCAGTTGGTCAGAGCGTACGGTTCACATCCGTAAGGTCGGGGGTTCGAGCCCCTCCGCGCCCACATCGACGGCAGCGAGTCAATCTCTAGAGGGGTTGGCTCGTTTTGTTTTTGCCGACCGACGGCGCGGACGATGGCCAGCCTCACGGCGAGCCGCACCCTTCCACCGCTCCACATCGGACTCTTGAGGGCGGAGCGCGCAAACATTGCGTAAGAAATTGCCAGGTGCGTTGACTTTTGACCGCACACGGTCATACCATATACATGGTGGAGGAGTGGTGTACTGTAAGTTGAGATTGAGCGTGGATTCAGGGTAAGCAAGCAAATCTATGACCAAGGACTACTACAAGATCCTGGGTGTCGAGCGCGGCGCGAGTGAGGCCGAGATCAAGAAGGCATTTCGCAAGCTGGCCAAGCAGTACCACCCCGATCGAAACCCGAACAATCCTCAGGCGGAAGCGCGCTTCAAAGAGATCAACGAAGCGCACGAGGTGCTGACCGACCCGCAGAAGCGCGCCGCCTACGATCGCTTCGGCACGACCACGCCCGGCGCGGGCATGCCCGGCGGCCAGCCGTTCACCAATGTCGATTTCGGCGACCTTTCCGACCTGTTCGGCTCGATCTTCGGCGGCATCGGTGGCAGACAAGCCGGCACACGCACACGCGGCGCGGGTGTCGGTGGGTTTGCCATGCCTGGCCGTGACTTGGAACAGCCGGTCTCGATCACGCTGAACGAGGCCTATACCGGCACGACGCGCCTGATCACCAAAGGCGAGCGCACCATCCGCGTCAATATCCCCGCCGGGGCGACCGACGGCACACGCGTGCGCCTCTCGGGTGAGGGCGAGCCGGGCGTCGGCGGCGCGGAGGCGGGCGATCTGTACCTGATCGTCCAAGTCGAGCTGCATCCCACTTTCGTGCGCAAGGGCGATGACCTCGAAGTCGAGGTCAAGGTCGATCTGTTCGATGCCCTGCTCGGCGGCGAGGTCGCCATCCCGACGCTGGGGCGGCCGGTCAAGCTGCGCATCCCCGCCGGCACGCAGAGCGGGCGCAAGTTCCGTCTCGCTGGCAAGGGCATGCCCAAACTGCGCCAGCCCGATCAATTCGGCGATCTGTATGCCCGCATCCTGATCTCAGTTCCGGAACATCTGACCGACCAGCAGCGCGCCCTCGTCGAGCAGCTCCGCGCGACGTTCCACTAGGCAGGTGCGGCCCGTCGCTGGCTACGTCTGCGACGCCATGTGGATGATCGTCACGCCTTCGCCGCCCTCTTTGGGTGATGCAGTCGTCACCTTGCTGATGAGCGGGTGTTGGCGCACGAATTCCAACACGGCGCGGCGCAGTGCGCCCGTCCCTTTCCCGTGAATGATGCGCGCGAACGGCAGCCCGCTCAGATAGGCTGCGTCGATGTAGTCGTCGAGGCGCTCGACCGCGTCTTCGACCCGCGCGCCGCGCAGATCGAGTTCCAACCCCGGTGACTGCGGCCGCGGCGTCGCCACTTCCGGTTCGACGTTTTCGACGTAGGCCGAGCGGCGGCGGCGCTTGGTCTCCTTTTCCTCGCTGCGCGATGGCTGCTTGAGTTCGGCGATCTTGGCGCGCACGCGCAGCGTGCCGATCTGGATCGTCGCCTCCTCGCGGTCGATTTCGACCAGCGTCCCCTTGGCTTTGAGCGTATCTAGCCACACTTCATCGCCCAGCTTGGGTATCCAGCTCGTCTCGGCGGGCAACTCGACCGCATCGCTGACCGGCTGTACGATCTGCGCGTTCAGCCCCTCGGCTGCCTGCTGCACTTGACGCAGCGCATCCAGCGGCAGCGAGGCGGTGCGCATGTCCTTGCGCAGACGCCGCAGCTCCTGGCGAAAGTCGTCCAGTTCGCCCTGCATGTCGCGCCGCGCCGCGTTGATGATGTTGCGCCGCTCCTCCTCGACCGCGTTCAGACGCGCGGCCAGCTCTGCGCGCTCTTCCTCCATGCGCTCGCGCATCTCGACGATCTGCGCTTGCTGCCGGCGGATGTCCTCGCGCGTGCGGTGGATCTCGTCGAGCAGGTCGTCGGCGACCAGGTCTTCGGTGGCGACCATCGTCCGCGCCGCGTCGATGATCTCCTGGTTGAGGCCGAGCCGTTTGGCGATCGCCAGCGCGTTGCTGCGCCCCGGCAGGCCGATGATCAGGCGGTAGGTCGGCGCGAGCGTCTCCAGGTCGAATTCGACGCTGGCATTGCGCACGCCGGGGGTCTCGACGCTGTAGACTTTCAGCTCTGGATGATGCGTCGTCACCATCGTCGTCACACTGCGTTCAAGCAGGTAGGTCAAGATCGCGCGCGCCAGCGCCGAGCCTTCCGCCGGGTCGGTGCCCGCGCCCAGCTCGTCGAGCAGCACCAGCGAGCGCGCGTTGGCCTCGCGCAGGATTTGGATCGTGTTGGTCATGTGCGACGAAAACGTGCTCAACGACTGTTCGATGCTCTGCTCGTCGCCGATATCGGCATAAATGCCCTCGAACACGCTCAGCTTGGCCTTTTCCGCCGGGACGTGCAGTCCGCACTGCGCCATCAAGCAGAGCAGGCCGACCGTCTTGAGCGAGACCGTCTTGCCGCCCGTGTTCGGGCCGGTGACGACCAGCACCCAGGTGTTGGCATCGAACTCGACATCGATCGGCACGACGTTGCCCGTCAGCAGCGGGTGGCGCGCTGCGACCAGATGGACGGTGCTGCCGGGATGCTTGGGGTTCTGCCCCGCCATCGGTTTATAGAAACCGACGAGCTGCGGCTCGACGGCCTTGATGCTTTCGGCATAGCGCGCCTTGGCGAAGACCAGGTCGAGATAGGCCAGCACCTCGACCGTGCGCACGATCTGGTCGGAATAATTGCCGACCAGCTCCGTCAGCGCGGCCAGGATGCGGCGGATCTCCTTTTCTTCTTCGATCTGGAGTTCGCGCCATTTGTTGTTCAGCTCGACCGTCTCCAGCGGCTCGATGAAGAGCGTCGCCCCGCTCGACGATGAGTCGTGGACGACGCCGGGGATCTTGCCCTTGTGATCGGCCTTCAACGGGATGACATAGCGGCCGCTGCGCGTCGTGATGAGCTGTTCCTGCAGGTAAGGTTGGTTGCTGGTGCTGCCGATGATGCGCTGGAGCTTGGTTTGCAGCCGGTCGAAGGCGACTTTCAGATCGCGGCGGATGATGGCGAGCTGTGGGCTGGCGTTGTCGCGCACCTCGCCGCCTTCATCGAGCACGCGCTCGATCTCGCGCTGGACTTCGGCGCACTCCTCCGCCTCGTTGGCAACCTCGGAGAGCAGGGGATACTGCCCTTTCAAGCGCCCGATCGTGCGTTTGATCGTCGTCGCTCGGCGCAGCGTCTGCCGGATATCGAGCAGCAGACGCGGCTCGATCAGCAGTCCGCGCGTGGCGCTGATGACCACATCGCGCACATCGCGCGCCCCGCCCAAGCTCGTATTGACGTTGTTCTCGAACATGGCGCGCGCTTCGCTGGTTTCCTGCTGCCACTGCCGCGCTTCATTCAGGCTGACGGACGGGAACAGCTCGCGCGCGAGCGCCGCTCCTGCCGAAAAGGTTGTGAAATCGGCAAGATGATCGAGGATCTTGTGGAGTTCGAGGACTTGGGTCGTTTTTTCGTTCATCTGAACTGCGGGGCTGCTTTCGCCGATTTTGCGTCTCGGCAGTATAGCATGGGGCCGGAGGGACTTCAATCACGAGTTTATAACGGGTCATAAAGGGTAATTTCAAGCTGCCGGACGCCCAGCGCCGATCATCCAGCGGAAACAAGTTTGAGAAATGTATGTTAGAATCGAGCACAAGAGCAAATGCGCCACTGCGAGGACACCATGCCCACGTGCCTAAGAGTTTTCTTGATTGCGCTGTTATTCAGCCTGAGCGCATGCAACCTCACCGCTGAACCGCCGATCCAGCAGCTTCCCACGCCGACCGGCGGAGTCAGCGCGCGGCCCGTGGTGGTGATCAGCTCACCGCAGGACGGCAGCGAGTTCACAGTCGATCAACAGATCCTCGTCAGCGCCAGCGCCACCGACAGCGTCGGGGTGACGCGCATTCAGCTTCTGGCCAACGGGCGGATCGTCAAGACGATCTCGTCGGAGTCGCCGACGGGCAGCCAGACCTTGAATGCGGTGCTCGACTTCACGCCGCGCGAGACCGGCACGGTCAATCTCTCGGTCGTCGCTTACCGTTCGTCGGTCGCCAGCGACCCGGCGCTGATCACCGTCACGGTGCGCGCGGCTCAG
>CAYTME010000121.1:0-4147 GCA_964438415.1 uncultured Pleurocapsa sp.
GTGATCGACGAAAATGGCGATCTGCTGCTGCCCTACGATGACCTCGATGAGACGCAGTCACCCGCCGGCAGCGCCGATTACGAAGATTGGCCGCTGGTCGATGACGCACTGACCGACGAACCGTTCGCCCGCTCCTTGACCAACCAGCAGCTCGCCCGGATGATCGACGCCCTGCACAATGGCGACTGGCGCGAACGCCAAGAGGCGGCTAAAGAGCTGCGCAGCCACGTCCTGCATGTCCAGCATCTGGCCGATGAGACGTTCGCGCAGCATTTGATCGCCGCACTCGACGACCCAGACCAGACGGTGCGCTGGACGGCGGCTGAGGCGCTGGCCTGGGTTGCCCACCCGAGCGTGCCGGCGGCGCTGGCGCGCATGCTGCAAGATAAGAGCTGGTCAGTGCGGCTGGCGGCGCTGCGCTCGCTCTATGAGCACAGCGACGCCTCGGTCATCGAGCAGGTGGCGCGCGCAACGCGCGATCGCCAGGCGCTCGTGCGGGAGGCCGCCGTCGTCGTCTTGGGTAAGCTGGGACGCGCCGAGGCTGTGCCCGCCCTGAGCGCCTGCCTTCAAGATTCCGAGGGTTTTGTCCGCCGCGCTGCCGCGGAGGCGCTCGGCAAGCTGCGCGCCACAAGCGCCGTCCCCGCCTTGATCACGGCGCTAGAAGACAGCGAGCATCAAGTCCGCTATGCAGCGGTCGAAGCGCTGGGTAGAATTGGCGATGCATCAGCGGTGCGCAGCATTGCGCGGCTGCTGCGCGACACCACGACGCCGCTGTGGACGGAAGGGCGTTCGCTCAGCCAAGCGACGCTCGACGCGCTGGCGAAGATCGGTTCACCGGACGCCAAGAAGGTGATTGAATTCTGGCGCAGCCGGACGGCCAAGTCGTCCTGAGCGCGGCGCGGCCGGTGTGATCGGCTGTTGATAGGATAGGATGATCGATGAGGCTTTTTATCAGTTACGCGCGAGTCGACAAGCCCTACTGTGTCCAGATCGCTGAGACGCTCGACATCCACGACATTTGGTACGACCAGCGGCTGTACGCTGGCCAAGAATGGTGGAAAGAGATCCTGCGCCGGCTCGAGTGGTGCGAGGGCTTCATCTACTTGATGTCCCCCGACTCGCTGACGTCGGAATACTGCCAGAAAGAATTCCTCGTCGCCCAGCGCATGGGCCGCCCGATCTTCCCCGTGCTGATCCACCCCGATGCACGTGTACCAGAGGTGTTGGCACGGCTTCAGTACGCCGATCTCAGCCGCGGTCTGACGGCGGAGGGACTCAAGGCGCTGCTCAACGCCATCTTCTTGGCCGAACGTGAGACCCACAACGGCAGCAACGGCGGCTCGGCCAAGACGGCCCGCCTGGCCATCGATGCTGCCAAAGCCCCGCAGGCCGAAGCCGCCACCGTCACCGACCCCGCCGCCGTGATCGGCAAGGCGGCGGAGGCGATGGAGGCGGGCGATTTCGACCGAGCCGTCTATCTGCTGCGGCGCGCCAAAGACACCGGCTACAAGTCGCGCTTCATCGATCTGGAGCGGCTCCTGCGCGAGGCCGAAGATGCACTCGAACGTCAGACCCAGATGCGCGAGATGGAACGCGATTACAAATCGATCGCCGAGCTGATCAAGCGCGGGCGCACGCGCCAGCACGGCTGTGAAGCCTTCGCGGAATTCCAGCGCGTCATGCCCGGCTACGACCCGGACAATCTGGCCGAGCTGTGCGCCGCGACCACCCAGGAGCTGGCTGCTGTGCGGGCGGCTCCGGCGCGGCTGCCGACGCGCCAGCGCTTTTCGCTGCCGATGCTCGACTGGTGTCTGATCCCGCCGGGGACGGTCATCCTCAGCGATCAGAATGCCAACGGCGCGCCACCCCACCGCTCCTATGGCCAGCCGCTCCACATCGAGGCCTTCCGCATCGCCAAGTACCCGGTCACCAATGCACAGTTTCAGATGTTCGTTGAGGATCCCGACGGCTACCAGTATCCCAAGTGGTGGGGCTATTCCGCCTACGCGCAGGCGTGGCGGGCGGCCAACCCGATGCCGGCGGCGTCGCAGTTCAAAGGCGCCGACCGCCCGCGCGAAAATGTCACCCGGTACGAGGCGATGGCCTTCTGCTTCTGGCTGTCTGAAAAGCTCGATCTGCCGATCATGCTGCCGACCAAGCAGCAGTGGCGCCGTGCTGCGCAGGGCGACGACGGGCGCATCTACCCCTGGGGCAGCGAATTTGACCCGCGTCTGTGCAACACCCGCGAAAGCCGCATCCGCATGACGACGCTGGTCATGCGCTACGATGCCGGGGTCAGCCCGTTCGGCGTCTACGATATGGCCGGCAACGCGTGGGAGTGGTGCTTGAACAGCGCCTACGACGATTTTGACATCACGACCGATCGCCCGCGCGCTGTGCAGGGCGGCTCGTTCATCGGTGCGCACGAACGAGCGCAGATCAATTTCAGCTTCGACCTCAGTCCCGATTATCACTACGGCAGCATCGGCTTCCGACTGGCCTGCCCGCTGGGGGATTGAGACAGCGACCAGCGCCAGTGCGCACGCAAACCGCGCCCGGACATCAACGCCCACGCCCCACGGAGACCGATCGGTGTCATGACAATGACGGCCAGCACGACCGGCAGCCACAGCACCTCGACGGCGGTCTGCGGCGGCTGCGGCGGTTTGTCGGTGAGCTGTGCCAGCTCGGCCAGCGCTGCCGGATCGGCCTCCATGACCGCAGTCTGCGGACCCTGGTAGTGGAGATCGAGGAAGGGCGCGCGCCCATCGGCGAACAGGATCACCTCCTGACCGGGTCGGGCGGTGTTCATGCAGTCCGGTCCGTAGCCGAAACCCCAGATCGCCAGCAGCGGCCCGCCGCCGCCCTTGTAGTAACCTTCGACCTCGACCAGCGCGTAATAGCCGTAGTCGGTCTCTGCCGAAGGCGCGAAGCGATACCACAGGCGGAAATGCTCCGCGGCGCTCACCTCTGGCGCAAACGTGACCGGCACCGACCAGCGCGCAGCCCGGCTGCCGATGCTGAAGATGCGCCCGTGAATGACATGGCTCGCCTGCGCGTAGCGCTGGCTTAGCGGCGGCGGACTCCAGCCCGGCGGCGGTGTGCAGGCATGAGCGCTGTGCGCATCCACCAGCCAGACGGCGACAGCGATGAACAAACCTAGGCAAAACAATTGGACAGGACGCGGCACTGGTTGTGCGACCTCATACAGATCATTCATCCACCCTATTCAGCATATCACCGCTCAGCACATTACGGCGAAGGTGCCACATCGTAACATTATTCTGACCGCGCCCTGCTTGACAAGCCGCGTCGTTTTGTCCTATGCTGCAATCGGAGTTGGTCATCAGAAATCCACAAGCCCTGGCTTGGTGATTGTCCCGCACATCTAGGTTCCGTGCGGACGAAAGAGATGCGGACGTGGTCAGTGCTTTCATTCCCAAACATGTCTGGATCGAATGGCATGATCCGAACGAACCGGACGCGCGTGATGTCATCGTGCAGATGGACGACGGCGCGATGTATACGGCGCTTTACGTCACGTTCGGCTATCTGGAACGGCAGATGCTCCTGAGCTACGAGGCGAGCCGCCAGCTTCCCGATACGCCGCCGGTCTACCATGCGGTCATCGACACGCCGCACGTCCTGGTGCCCCGGCTCGACCGCGATGTGATCGAGGACAGCATCGACAACCTGCTCGCGCTCGACACCTTCGAAAGCGTCTTCACATTGGTGACAGATGACGAGGAGGTGGCGGAGCTGAAGGCCAACAACGGCAGCGGCAAACGCGCCACGCAGGAGATCGCCGCCGTCATGCTGAGCGAAGCCCTGCTGGTCGAGCAGGACACCGACGACACCGTCGCCTAGCGCGGCGGTTTTCTCATTTCCCTTCACAGCGCCCTTTTATCCGATCGCGCACCAGCCGGCGGCGGTCAAACTGCGGTCTGTGTTCACCGCCGGGGCGCGATTTACCGTGCGCATCGTTATAATACAGCGCATCTTTTCACCCAACTGTGACATCGACTGATCGTTGTCAGTGCCTGCTACTGGAGACTCTATCCATGCCCGAACGCTATGAAGACAGCCGTCTGTACCGCATCCGCCACAGCGCCGCCCATATCATGGCGCAGGCGATGCTCGAACGCAT
>CAYTME010000121.1:4180-7660 GCA_964438415.1 uncultured Pleurocapsa sp.
GGACGGCTTCTATGACGATTTCGACCTGCCGCGCACGCTGACGGAAGACGATCTCGCCTGGATCGAAGCGCGGATGAAGCAGATCATGCGCGAGGATCACCCGTTCACTGAACGCGAGATCTCGCCGGACGAGGCGCGCGCCTTCTTCAAAGATCAGCCCTACAAGCTGGAGCTGATCGATGACCTGGCGCAGGGGCGCGTCGATGACAACGGCAACCGCATCGCCGAACCCGCCGCGCGCATGACATTCTGGACGCAGGACACGTTCACGGATTTGTGCCGCGGCCCGCACGTCGGCAATACGAACGAGATCGATCCTGACGCCGTCAGCATCACCTTCAAGCGCCCGGCGGGTGCCTATTGGCGGGGGGATGAGAAACGCCAGCAGCTCACGCGCGTCTACGGGACGGCCTGGGAGACGCCCGCTGAGCTGCACGATTACCTGCACCGGCTGGAGGAGGCCAAACGCCGCGATCACCGCGTGGTCGGCGAGCGGCTCGGCCTGTTCACCTTCTCGCCGATGGTGGGCAAGGGGCTGCCGCTCTGGAAACCCGCCGGGGCGATCCTGCGCGATACGCTCGAACGCTGGCTGCGCGAGGTGCAGATCGAGAACGGCTACCTGCCGGTCGTGACGCCGCACATCGGCAATATCGAGCTGTACAAGACGAGCGGCCACTACCCGTACTACAGTGACAGCCAGTACGCGCCGATCGATGTCGACGAGGAGCAGTTCCTGCTCAAGCCGATGAACTGCCCGCATCACATCATGATCTACAAGAGCGAAATGCGCTCATACCGCGATCTGCCAGTGCGCTACGCCGAGTTCGGCACGGTCTACCGCTACGAGCAGAGCGGAGAGCTGCACGGCCTGACGCGCGTGCGCGGCTTCACCGTCGATGACGCGCATCTGTTCGTCACGCCGGAGCAGCTTCTTGAGGAGTTCAAAAACGTCGTCCGTTTGATCCAATACGTGTTCAGCACGCTCGGCCTGACGGACTTCCGCGCGCGCGTCGGCATTCGCGACCCCGAAAGCGCCAAATACGTCGGCGACGACACGCTGTGGGAGCAGGCGACAAACGCCATCGTCCAGGCCTGCCGCGACCTCGACCTGCCGCACACCGTCGAGGAGGGCGAGGCGGCCTTCTACGGCCCCAAGCTCGATTTCATCTTCCGCGATGTCCTCAAGCGAAGCTGGCAGCTCGGCACGGTGCAGGTCGATTACAACCTGCCGGCGCGCTTCGAGCTGGAGTACGTCGCCGCCGACGGCACACGCCAGCGACCGATCATGATCCACCGCGCGCCGTTCGGCAGCCTTGAACGCTTCGTCGGCATCTTGATCGAGCATTTCGACGGCGCGTTCCCCGCCTGGCTCGCGCCGACGCAGGCGCTGCTGATCCCGATCACGGATCGCCATGTGCCGTATGCGCAGGAAGTGAGCGCCAAATTGAAAGCGGCGGGGATGCGCGCCGAGATCGACGACAGCAAGAACCGGATGCAGGCCAAGATCGCCGCCGCGCGCGAGCGCAATATCCCCTGGCTGCTGATCATGGGCGACCGAGATCAGGCCGCGGGGGCGGTCAGCGTGCGGCTGCGCACGGATGAAGACCTCGGCCAGATGCCGCTCGACGCGTTCATCGAGATGGCGCGCGGCGTCATCGAAAGCAAGGCCGCCGCCCTGCGCTAGCCAGGACGGACACTGCCTTCCCCCCAGGCTCTCTCCCGAACGCGGCGTGCCGCTGTAAGAGAGTCTGGGGGCGAGGGGGAAAGCAAGACTCAGGACTGTCCCACCCTGAACGGCGGGACAGCCCCCTGGGCGGTCTTCAGCCCCCGGCAGCGCGAACTGCCCCCGAGACCCCAGCCCTCGTCATTCCCTTTGTCCTCGTCACGTTATCCAGCATCGCGCTCTGCCGCCTCCAGCCGGACGCCCGATGCCGCGAACTCGGCGAACGCCTGTTGGGCGAGCGCCTCGAAATCGATCTGCGGGTGCGCGACCGACGACATGCAGTCGGTCAGCAGGGTGAGTCGCTGCGTCTGCGCGCTGCTCGCGCCGAAATGGCGCACGAGCGAGGCCACCGTCTCCAAGACGCAGTGGCTCTTGGCCTGCCCAGCGATGTAAACGCGATCGTGCGCGGCGATCAGGTCGAGCAGCTCGCGGTTCGGCTGCGCACGCGGATCATCGGGCGGCTTGACCTCCGGCTCGACGATCGAGTAGTGCTCCGTCTGCGGCATCATCCCTTTGACGAAGAAATGCGGCTGCGCCTGGCGCGCAGCGCTGTGCAGCATGATCGCCTCGTAGAGCGCCGGCATCAGGTTGTGCCCAAGGCTGCCGATCATGGTGTGATACGGCCAGATCATGAGCGACTTTTTGGCCTGCTGCTCCAGCCGCGCCAGGTAATCGAGCGACCACTGCGGCTGGTAGAGGGGACGCCAGCGGCCAGCCGCCGCTTCCTCCGCCGTGATGACCGTATACGCTTCGGGGGGCGCACCGTCGGCGCTGATCCACCATGTCGGGTAAAAGATCTGGATCGGCGTATGACTGTCGAGCGAGGCGGCGATAGTCGTCACCCGATCCAGGCGGCGGTAAAGCCATTCGATCGTGCGCCGCGTGTCCTCGACCGCGCCGGGGACGCTCAGCGCGCCATCTGGATGGATGAAATCGATCTGACAGTCCACCAAGAGCAGCAGGACGCGCTCGGCGTCTTCGGCGGCGGGGGGCAGGCCGGCGGCTGTGCCCGCAGCGATCGCGCCGGCGACATCAGGGCGCTCCAGCCGTTCGACACGCTTCGGATCGTAAAAGTCGGGTGGTCGCATAGGACATCCCTTGGCTCTTGACTTTGCGATGCGTGTCGATCGTATGCGTCCGTCCGCTGGCGGTCAACCGGTGAGAACTATTGGCGATCCTGCCATTCTTGGATCGTCGCTTGCAGGAAGGCGCGCACGTCGGCATCGTCGATCTCAGCCACAGCTTCGTAGAAGCGTTCATCGACCTGGATGCGGATGCCGCCATCAGGCGCGGGCAGCACATGCAGCGCGCGCCCGGCGAACTGGCCGCCGCTCGCCAACTTGTGCTGCAAGAAAGCCTCGATACGCCCGGCGATATCGAGTTCGGGGATTGGCTCCTCCGTCGCTTTCTTGAGATCGCGGCGCGTCATCGGCGTCGGGCGGTCATCGAGCGAGTACGTCGGCAGGTCGAAGGCGATCGATCGCGGCGCTGGTGCGGCAGGCGCAGACGGTGGGATGGGGGCAGCGGGCGCTGCTGGTGCCGGCGGCATTTCGGTTTCGGCGGGGGTTCGTTGGGCGGTCTGCTGACCGACTTCGGCCAAGATGCCCGCCAGCTTACGGCGGAACTCGGCATCGCCCATCTCCGGCCCGACGCGATGCGTCTGCCCGCCCATCTGCGCGATCAGGCCGCCGGTGGTCACATCGCGCAGGATCGTCAGCACGGGCACGCTGTCCAGCACTCCCCCTCCGCTGTGGATA
>CAYTME010000121.1:7682-11632 GCA_964438415.1 uncultured Pleurocapsa sp.
GCAGCAGCGCATCGAGATCAGGCATGTCTGCCTCGCCGGCGCTGCGGAGAGGCACCGTCGAAGGCGTGCTGGATACGGCCGGTTTGCCGCGCAGGCGACCGCTCCCGATCAGCACGACGACGACCGCCAGCGCGATGCCCGACAGGCAGAGCATGACGATGATCGTCGCGGGGATTTGCTGCAAGAATTCAGTCAAGCCAGATTCAGCCATCATTGCCTGGATCCTTATCCATCTTCACCTGCACAGCCGCTCTACATACCCGTCCGTTCGACCGGCCGTCTCGGTGGTTTGGGCGGCGAGCAGCAGTCTCTGCGCTCGCTCATCTCCGATGAGGTCGTCGACGCTCAATTGAGGTGGTCTCGACTCAGCCAGACGATCGCCCCTCATCTGCCGATGACAGCCAGCGTGCCACTGGCAGGCACCTTCGGTTTCAGGTTCCGCGCCTATCGGGCGAGGCAGGCCTCGGATGGACACCTCAGGAGGCGTTCCTACGAAACGAACCCCCGTATAGACGGGGCCTGCCTCGACCTCCGACGGGTGGTTTGGTCTGCCTGCGCCGGCGAGTTCACTCGCCGGCTGTGAGGACGCTCGTCCACTGAAGGGACGAGGAAAACCTTCCGCAAAGGACGGACCGCTTTCAGCGCGCTTGAGCAATCGAGCCGAGACGCTTGAGCGCTCGGCGAGGAAGACACGCCCCATTTCCGAGCACCCCCTGGGCGGTAGTGTTGCCAAACCGGTACCCCTTTGCTACAATGCCGCACGATTTTGCTTGGGTGTCTGAACCGTCGGCGAGCTTTAGAGAAAGAGCGACCTACTTGAGAGCACGGCTGTTTGTGTTGACGACCCTTCTTTTGCTTCTGTTCGTCCTTTCCCCATTGTACGCACAATCCGAAGGTTTGTTGACAACGATCACCGCAAGGGTCACCTTCCGCGCCGGGCCAGGCACCGAATGGCGTCCGCTCGGAACGCTCGATCCCGGCACGCCGCTTCAGGTCGATGGTAAGGCGCCCGGCGGCGGCTGGCTGCGCGGCAAGATCGCCGATGGCACGGTCGGCTGGGTGATCGAGACTTCGGTCGCAGCGACCGCCGATCAGATCGCTGCGCTGCCCTCGGTCTGGGTCGATACGCCGTTCACGCTCGGCGCGCCTGCGGGCGGAGCGCCTGCGCCTGCCGCGCAGCCGGCGGAAGCAGCCCCTGTGGAGATGGCTCCAGCCGAAGGGCAGCCCGCCGCGCCTGCCGCCCCACCGCCGGTCAGCGCGCCGCCGCCGCCGCGCGGTTTCAACCTGGGCGGCCACATCGCAGGCTACAGCCAGCAGGCGATCAACTACATGCGGCAGGCCGGCATGACCTGGGTCAAGAAGCAGATCCGCCACAGCCCCGGCCAGAATCCCGCCGAACTTGCCGGCACGATCAACGAGGCGCATGGGCACGGGTTCCGCATCCTGCTCGGTATCGTTGGCTCATCGCCCGCGCTGATCAACCAGCCGGGATACTTCGAGGAGTACGCCGCGTTCGTCGGCGGCGTGGCCGCGCTGGGTGCAGATGGCATCGAAGTCTGGAACGAGCCGAACATCGACCGCGAGTGGCCAGCGGGCAGCATCGACCCTGCGCGCTACACGCAGCTCCTGGCTCAGGCCTACAACGCGATCAAGGGGGCCAACCCCGGCACGCTGGTCGTCAGCGGTGCGCCCGCCCCGACCGGTTTCTTCGGCGGCTGCTCCGGCGCGGGCTGCGACGACAACGCTTTTCTGGCCGGCATGGCGGCCGCGGGCGCAGCGCGCTACATGGACTGCATCGGCATCCATTATAATGAGGGCATCCTGCCGCCGACGGCGACCAGCGGTGACCCTCGCGGAGCCAGCAGCCACTACACCCGCTACTACCAGTCGATGGTCAACGTCTATCTGCGCGCCTTCAACAACAGCCGGCCGCTCTGTTTCACCGAGCTGGGCTATCTGTCGCCGGAGGGCTTCCCGCCGCTGCCGGGCGCATTCGGCTGGGCGGAGAATGTGACGGTCGCGCAGCAGGCCGCCTGGCTCGATCAGGTCGTCTCGATGGCGGGGCGCAGCGGGCGCGTGCGTCTGCTGATCATCTGGAACGTCAATTTCACCAACTATGGCGACGACCCGATGGCCGGTTACGCCATCATCCGCCCTGACGGCACCTGCCCAGCATGTGCCGCGCTGGCCAATTAGCCGCTTTCGTTAGATAGAAGGAGCGCCGACCGGATTATGCGCGCAGGCGCAGGTCGGCGCTCATGGTCTGTGCTGATGCCGCGTATCCCCAGCCCTGCTCAACTCATCTGCCTCGATCGGGATATACGGCTCGGCCCTTAGACTTGGGACACAAAGGTATCGATATGACCGATCAAACTGTGAGGGAAAGCACCCAACCGATAGCGCCGCTGACGGAGCGTCGTAAACGCGGCGGCATCGGCTGTTGGATCACCGGCCTGACGACGCTGATCGTCGTGGCGGCGCTGGTGGCCGTCGGCCTGCTGCTGCCGCCGTTCAGCCTGGCAGAACGCCTGCTCGGGCCGCAGTACGCCGTCCTCAGCCCTGAAAACAACGCAGTCGGTTTGGGCGCGCTGACCGTGATCGCCGACCCGAACGATGTCGGCCAAGACTTCGGCCTCGTGCTCGACGAGCTGCCGGTCAACACGTTCCTGGCGGCCGATCGCAGCGCAGGGGACTGGATCCCCGCCGCCGCCGCCGCGCTTCCGGCCAACCGTGCGCTGCAAAGTCCCGTCTACAGCATCGAGACGAACGGCACGGCTCCAGAGACGATCAACCTGAGCTTGCAAATCCCAGCGACGGCGGCCAGCCCCGAACTGCTCGATCTGTACGGTTGGGACAGCAGCGCGGGCGTCTGGCGCTTCATCCCAGCGCGCGCCGACGGCGGTGCCATGTACGCCACGGTCGAACGGCTGCCCGAACGCATCGCGCTGTTCCAAGCCGCACCGCCGTCGCAGCCGATCGTCGTCGTTTCCGTCGATGTGACGCAGACGCTGTCCGAGCCGGTCGCGAGCCTGGCCAACATCGTCGCGCCTGGCGGCCCTCAGCCTGCCGCTGACGGGTCGCTGATCGGCAGCCTGGCTCCCGGTGTCGACCCCAATGCGGCCTATCTGCTGATGCCTGTCGTGCGCAATTTCTTCGATGCACGCGCGCTCGATACGCAGACGGTCGCCGCCATTCTGAACAACCGCGCGCTCATGCAGCGCCATGCCGAGACGCTGGCGGCCTTCGCCAGCAGCGGCTATGACGGCGTCATCATCGATTACCGCGAAGTCGCGCCGGAACAGCGTGAAGCGTTCACCGCCTTCATCGAAATGCTCAGCGTCCAGCTCCGGCGCACCGGGCGGCAGCTCGGCGTCGTCGTGCCGGCGGCGCAGAATGTCGCCGGCGCCTGGGATACGGGGGCGTACGACTGGCGCGCGCTCGGCCAGGCCGTCGATCTGATGTGGATTCAATTCGGCCCCGATCCGTCGGCCTTCGTGCCAGGCGAGACGCGCTTCGCCGATGCGCTGCTGCGCTGGGCGGTGAGCGAAGTCGCCCGCGAAAAGATCGTCATCGGCCTGTCGGCGCGGTCTGTGCGCCAGAGTGATGGCGAATTCACCCCAATCGGTTTTGCCGAAGCCCTCTCCGCGCTGGGCGATGTCCGAGTCGAGGCCGAGATCACCGGCGCAGGCACGATCCTGCCCGGCACGCTGGTCGAAGCCCGGCTCGATGGTTTCCAGGCCGTGGCCGGCAGCGAAGCTCAGACGCCGCTGTCGTACATCGACTATCTCGACGACGCGGGCGGCACGGTCGCGCGCATGTGGCTGGGGACACCGGCATCGCTGCGCTTCCGCATGGATCGCACGATCCCGTATGCGCTCAGCGGCGTCGCCTTCGATGATCTGCTCGCCGGCGGCGTCGCGCGCGGTGTACTCGATACGATCCTCAACTTC
>CAYTME010000122.1:0-11629 GCA_964438415.1 uncultured Pleurocapsa sp.
GCCTCCTGCTCTCTGCGCATCCGCTCCAGCCCTTCTGGCGTCTCGTAGGCCCGGTACGCTTTGTCCTGATCGACCAACCAATTCGCCCACTCTTGATAGAGCGCGATCCGCTCGCTCTGCACATATGGCCCATACGCCCCGCCCACATCCGGACCTTCATCCCAATACAGCCCGGCCCAGCGCATCGCCTCGATCAGCGTCGCCAGCGCGTTGGGGTCATAGCGTTTCTGGTCGGTATCTTCGATGCGAAGGATGAACTGTCCCCCAAAGTGGCGAGCGAACATCCAGTTGAAGAGCGCCGTGCGCAGGCCGCCAATATGCAGCGACCCGGTCGGGCTGGGGGCAAAACGTGTGCGAACAGGACGTTTGGACGTATCGGTCACAAGTGGACTCCCGATTTCTTGTCGGCAGGTCTCGATCGAAATGGACTGCGATTATAGCAGTCAAGCCGGGTGGAAATCAGGGCGACTCGGAAGCTCAACTGCGTGCTTTGAAGGCCTCGCCGACACTTTCGCGGTGCTTCGTCCGATGCTCCATGATCAACGTTTGTGCCTTCTCCAACGAGCCGGTCATGATGAAACGGCTCGCCATGTCGCGCTCCAGGAAACGGCCGTAGAGGGTGAAGAAGAAGTTGAGTGTCGTTTGCATCAGGACGTTGTCGTCGCCCACCAGTACATGGAGCTGCACATTACTCGGCATCGAGTCCAGTGCTGTGCGGAAGTGTTTAAGATTAGCTCCGGCAGGCGGCCTCGTCCCCGGTGGACGGTAGTAGATCAAATCAACTCGATGATCGACGCTTTTGGCCAGCTCGACGACACGCGCGTTGCCGTCATGGAAATCGTCCCACGTCCACACACCCTCACCCTGGCACAGCAGGATCGTCTGCTCGGCGTCATACCATGAGACTCGCATCGGCATGATGTTACCCCTTTTGCTCGCCGCGCAGCTAATCGTCCCCATATTTTCGCTCAAAATATTAAATGATTGTCATCAATGGTGATGAAGTCCGTAAAATCAGCAGCCATCGAGGTAACTAGAGACTGCCAGCGTGCTCGGGGCTAACAAAGAACGCGAGCCACCCCATAAGTGAGGGTAGCTCGCGTCTTTGTCGCGACAGGCTGCGGCGGTTCTGCGATGTTGTCGGCGTCGCTGCTTGAATGATCGCGTTGATTACAGTATATAACAACGCAAGCGATTCTGAGCATTGAGATTTTGTGAAGGAGTGTACAAATTCCTAGACACGACCTCGGCGCATGATCACGCTTTGCGCCAGCCCGACGCCAGCTAGGGTCGAAAGCAGGGAGGTGCCGCCGGAGCTGATGAACGGCAGAGTCAGCCCCGTCACGGGCATGAGGCCTAAATTCATGCCGATTGAGACGAACGTCTGGAAAAAGATGAAAGCCGCCACGCCGTAGCAGATCAAGCTGCCGAGCGGATCGACCGCCTGGCGCGCGCCGCGCAGGATGCGTGCGATGACAATGCCGAGCAGTGTCATGGTCGTGACGCTGCCGACGAAACCGAATTCCTCGGCAATGACGGCGAAGATGAAATCGGTGTGCCGCACGCGCAGGAAGCGCCCCGTATTCTGCGATCCCTGCGCGTACCCGTCGCCGAGCAGCCCGCCGGATCCGATGCTGATGCGCGCTTGGCGGATGTTATACGCCGCCCCGGGATCGCTTTCCTCAAGCACAAACGAGATCAGTCGCGCTCGCTGGTAAAGCTCCATGCGTGACCAGACGATGGGCGCGACGATCGGCAGCAGGATAAGCGTCACAACCGCTGCCTGCACGATTCGTTTGATCGGCAGTCCGGCAGCCCAGACCATGACGAACCACATGAAACCGAACACGATGGTCATGCCGAGGTCGGGCTGAGCCACGATCAGCGCGGCGGGAACCCCGATATGGATGAGTGAACGCAGGATGGTCCCCCAGCGATCCATGCGCTCGAAATTATCGGCCAGGAAGCGCCCAAGCGTGATGATGATCAATACTTTGGCGATCTCGGCCGGCTGCACGGGAATACCCAGGTTGAGCCATCCCTGCGTAATGCCGCCGTCCCCCGTCGTCCCGAACAAAAGCACCGCCACCAGCAGACCCACCATCAGCATGTAAAGCCACTGATGAATGCCGCCCAGCAGTCGATAATCGATCGCAGCCAGCAGAAACATCACGACCAGGCTGATCAGGCCGTAGCGAATTTGGTTGGGGACGCGAGCGATGAGGTCGGGATCGATGGCGTCGAGCGTGGCGCTGCGGATCATCAAGATACCGAAGATCGTCAGCACGATCGAAAGGCCAAAAAGGACGAAATCGAACTGCCGCCAAAGGGCGAACGGACTGCGCATGATCGTCGCTCAAGTCAACTCACCTACGGACAGTCCGTCATTATACAGGAACGGCGCAAGGCTCCTGGCCAGGACTCAGTCTCCCGACGGCTCCTCGGACAGCAGGGGCAGCGCTGAGCTGTCGAACTGCGAGGCGGCGGGCAGTTCGTCAACCGCGCGCTCGCCATGATGCGACCGTTCAGCAGCGATCAGGTCTGCCTCGCTGCGGAGGCCGCGCAGCGCAATCAAGAGCGGCAGACACAGCGCCGAAAACGCTCCACCGATGACGTAGCCCAGCGGGATGCCGCCGGTCTGCGCAACCTGGCCGAGCGCTGCCTGACCGACGATGCCGCCGCCGCTGGCGAACATCGAGTCGACCGAGACAACGGTCGCGCGCTGCTGGCTCGGCACCAATTGATGCATGTAGCCTTGATGTACAGGGCGGCTGACCCCCGTCGTCCCCATCGCGATCAGGAACAGCGCCACTGCCACGAAGAAGCTGCTGGTCAGGCCGACGCCAATCATACACACGGAGAACAGCGCCACTGCGCCGATCAAAAGTGACGTCCGCTTGCCGTCATGCCTGGTCAGCCGCCCGACGAACCAATTGCCGCCGATCGTCGCCAGAGAGAGCAGCGCCGAGATGATACCCGCGATATAGATCGCACTCGGATCGCCGAATAGCTCTAAGAAGTACGGCTGCCAGGCGTAAAATGCCCACATCATGAAGCCGCCCTGGATGGCCGAAGTCAGCATGAGCAGGCGGATATTCGGCTGCCGCCAGCCGAAGGTGACGCTGGCTTCGGCGACAGCGCGCATCTCCGCCGGGATGCGGCTGAGCTTGAGCGCGCGCGGCTGATAGCCCAGCTCATGCATGGTGAAGAAAGCGACGGCGAAGGCCAGGAGCAGCAGGATCGATCGTCCGATGAACGGCAGCGCCAGATCGACCGTGCCGATGACGCCGCCGGATACCGAGCCGACCAGCATGGCAGCCCCTGCCACCATCGCGCCGCGCGCGAACACACCGTCGAGCTTGCCCCGGTAGCCGGTCGCGTTAAGCGCATCGACCAGCCAGGCTTCGATCGCTCCAGAATAGAACGTGAAGCCGAGGCCGAGAAAGACCGAGACGATGCTGAAAGCGACAACGCCGCCGCCCACACGGCTGAGCGCAACATAGCCCAGCGTCGCTGCCGAAAGCACCAGCGCGCTGAGCAAGAACGAGGCGCGCCTGCCGGCAGTATCTGCGAGCACCCCCGTTGGAATTTCAAAGATGACCATTCCGGCAGTAAAGGCGGCGTTGGCGATGAAGACCTCGGCGATATTGAGGCCCGCACTCTGCAAGAAGAGCGTGTTGACGCCCCAAATGAGCGATGCCGACAGCGTATACAAACCGGCGATGATCATGTAGCTGCGGATGACACGCTGCGGAGTCATGGGGATGACCTCTCATGTATGATGCCAGTGCGTATACTGTGAAGAGCTTTGCAAGCTCGATACATACGACGCGCTGCCCATCGTTCAGCGGCAGCGCATCGCGGGCTGTTTGGCTCACACAATTGCATCGCGGGTGAGCGCGCCATCGACCCAGCGCCAAATGCCGAGCGGATTGGCATTCTGCAGCGCGGGCGGCAGCAGCGCGTCCGGCAGGTTTTGAAAGGCGACCGGGCGCAGCCAGCGGCGGATCGCGGTCATGCCGACGCTGGTCGTGGCCGGGGCGGTCGTCGCGGGGTACGGTCCGCCGTGCTGCTGCGCCGCGACCACCTCGACGCCCGTTGGCACGCCGTTCCAGATCAGCCGCCCTGCCTTTTCGCGCAGCAAGTCGTACAGCTCGCGCGCCGTCTCAGCCTCATCGTCCTCCGCGTAGATGGTCGCCGTGAGCTGGCCATGCAGTGCTGTAATGCAGGCTTTCAGCTCATCCAGCGATCGGCAGACGACGAACAGCGTCACCGGACCGAAGTGCTCGACTTGCAAGCCGTCATCAGCCAAGAAGGCCGCGCCGTTCGTCTGCATGACGGTGTGTGCGTAGCAGCAGCCGCTACCTTCAACGAGCATCCCGCCCGTGCGCACCTCGACCGCCTCCTTGGCCGCCGTCTGCGCCACGACCTGCGCCAGCCCGCGCTCGATGGCGGCATTGAGCAGCACGCCTGGTGACTTGGCGCTCATGCGCGCCGTGTAATCGGCGATGAAGTCGGCGCTGGCGGGCGAATCGATCACCAGCAGCAGGCCAGGATTGGTGCAGAATTGGCCGCTGCCCAACGTGGCCGACGCGACCAGCGCCTCGGCGACCGACCCGGCGCGTACCGCCAGCGCACCCGGCAGCAAGATCACCGGATTGATGCTGCCCATCTCGGCATAAACGGGTATCGGCTGTGGGCGTCGGCTGGCGGTGTCGAAGATGGCACGCCCGGCGCGCAGCGACCCGGTGAAGCCAACGCCCGCGATCAGCGGATGCTCGACCAGCGTTTGGCCGACCTCGACCGTCTCACCTTGCAGCAGCGAGAAGAAGCCCGGCGGAAAGCCTGACGCTTCGATGGCACGATTGACCGCCTGTGCGAACAGCTCGCTCGTCGCGGGGTGACCGGGATGCCCCTTGACGACGACCGGGCAGCCCGCTGCCCATGCGCTGGCGCTGTCGCCACCGCAGACGGCGAACGCGAATGGGAAATTGCTGGCGGAAAAAACGGCGACCGGTCCGATCGGGAACAGCATCCGGCGGATGTCTGGGCGCGGCAGGGGCTGGCGATCTGGCAGTGCGGTATCGATGATCGCATCGACATAGCTACCCTCGCGCAGCAGCGCGGCGAACGCGCGCAGTTGTCCCGTCGTGCGCGCCCGTTCGCCGGTCAGCCGTACGCTGCCGAGCGCTGTCTCGGTGTCGGCAACTTCGATCAAGACCTCGCCGAGCGCTTCGATCTCGCCGGCGACACGATCGAGGAAAGCAGCCAGCCGTTCCGGGGAATACGTGCGCGTCTCGGCATAGGCCGCGCTGGCGGCGGTGACAGCCAGGTCGATCTCGTGCGCGGTCGCGTTGTAGAAGGCGATCTCACCCTGTCCATGTGAACGCGGGACAGGCGCATGAAACCGGCCAAGCCCTTCCGCCCGCCAC
Organism: uncultured Pleurocapsa sp.; assembly: GCA_964438415.1. Lineage (GTDB taxonomy): Bacteria > Chloroflexota > Anaerolineae > Aggregatilineales > Phototrophicaceae > Flexifilum. The sequence goes on from CAYTME010000122.1 coordinate 5,433, forward strand.
TGCCCCGCGATGCTGTGCCGTCCTGTCAAATGCATGGCGCTGCTGCCCTTTGCTCATCAATGCATGACTGCACCAACTTTACCCACAGCAGCGCCCCATTTGCGAGTCTACTCGCCTAATCGTCGTCGTCATCATCCCGACCGCGTCCGCGCCCAGAGTGATCGCCACCCTCGCAGCGCGCGCGCCAGCCATGCGCCGGTGCCCAAGGCGGCGGCGGATTGCCACAGTTACCCGGATCGCGCCAAATCGCGCCATCACTGTTGATGAAAACATCGACATTGACAATGACGATGTTGATGGCGACGATCATGATGTCGATATTGGCATCACCGATGCCGATCAGGATATCGTCGAAATTATCGTCATCATCGTCGTCATCGCCTCGGTTGTAGAGAAAGCCTTCAACACGCACGATGTCGCCAATCTGGATCACGGTCAGCATAGGATCATTGGGTGCGACGGCGATGTTGATGTTGTAGATGGTGATGACGTTGATCTGGATCGCCGTCACCGGTCCCTCGATGACGACGATCACGTCGTCGTCATCAGGCGTGATCGGTGTCGCGGTGGGGCTGGCGAGCGGGTCGGGCGTGGCCATCAGTGTCGGTGTCGGCGTGGAAGACACACCGGGCGGTGCCAAGATGATGATCACCTGCGCCACGATCACGCCGTCGGCGCGCAGCGTCCCGGTCAAGTTGATCTCCGCCCCGACGACCAGTCCAGCGGGCGGGGTCGTCTCGGACAGGGAGATCGTCAGGCCGTTGACGACGATGCTGTCGGAGCGCACCTCGCCGACAATGCCCCGCAGCGTGATGACGCCCGTCTGTGCCTGGACGAGTGCTGGGATGAATGCCAGCGCGAGCAGCACCAGAATGATCCAAAAAGATCGCCGAACGGTCATAAGTCCTCCTGCGTGAGACCGCAACCTTTTCTTCAGCCCATTATAGACGGATCATCGGCAGTTACGCGCCGTACTTTCGCGCCAGTGGGGGATTGGCACGCATATTTGCGAGGATAAATCACCCCTCGTCCGAAAAGCAGTTAGGGGTAACCTCATGCAAGTGCTCGTGACCGGAGGCGGCGGCATGATCGGTCGGGCGGTGATCGACCACCTCTGGCAGGCCGGACATTCGACCGAGCGCGTTTTCCGAATATCCTCCGGAACCTACGCCAGATGGGCACCTTCGCGCGCTTCGGCGGCGGATCGACAGCGCACACACGTTTACAGCGTCAATGTCGCGTACGGCTGGCGGTCGAGGCGCTCAGCCCAGGATCGCCGCTGGTTGGGCAAACCTATTTCATCACCCATCACCCGCCGACGAATTTCGTCGATTTCTATCTCCCCTTTTTCGATGCGTTAGGAGTCCAGTATCGTGTGGCGACGATCCCGCTGCCGCTGGCGTATGGATCGGCGATCGTATCGGAGACAGCGCGCCGTCTGCGTCCGCCGCGCGAGGGAGACGCTGGCACGCTGTCGAGATACGTGGTATTCATGCTCAGCCGCGACTGCTGGTTCACCCACGCTAGAGCCGCGCGCGATTTCGGCTGCGCGCCGATCCTCAGGCGTGAGGAAGCCTTCGAGGCGACCTCACCTGGCTGCGCGAGCAGGGTCTTTAAACGGCGATCACGGTGCACCAAACAGGCGCCGACGTTCGCTGCGGATCTGCTCAGCGATTCGTTCCTTGGGCAGATCGAGGCGGATGCTGTCCACGAACGCGATGATATCCTGATGTAGTGCGTCGAGCTGTTCAGGCGTGATCGTGCCATGATGCACCAGAGCGCGGACTTCGATCTCGTATTTGACGACCTCTGCCAGTTCGCGCATGATCTCGATCTCGATCTGAGTCCACTCGCGCGGCTGCGTATCGATCACGCAGAACGAGCCGAGCGTTTTGCCGCTGGCGATCTTGAGAGGGAAACCGAGATAGCCGATGATGTTATGGTCTTTGATCGAGCCGTTGTCATACAGCACAGGATGAACACGGGCATCATCGACGATCAACGGTGCATCGTCGACCACGACGTGCTTGCAAAACGCGTGTGAAAGCGGCGTGCTGCGCAGTTCGCCAACGCCGTAAGCGCTCTTGAAAAACTGGTACTCGTCGCCAACCATCGACATGACCGAGATCGGTGCGCCGACGATTTGGCTGGCAAGACGAGTCAAGCGGTCGAAGACCGGTTCACCGGGGGAGTCGATCAAGGCGAGATCGTAGAGCGCGCGCAGCCGGTCACGGTCGTTCAATACGGCCCGCATTTCTGGTGAAACAACGAACGAACCCATGTGAGTTGCTCCTTCTAACAAGCGAATCGCAAAAGGGAGAAATCATGGCTTCATCATAAATATAGATGATCGGTTTGATCTTCATGCTTCTTTGTTTTTACAATATTTTCAGTCTTTCACCATCCACTTCACTGAACGGTACACAATCGCAGCGGATCGAAATCAGGTTGTTCGAGGGTTCGGGTATAGTAAGTTATCGATGAAAATGGGTGGAGATCGCAGCAATGCCGTATTCGATTGATTGGTTAGTTCCAAACCGCGTCATGTTGATTCGGCATTTCGGCGTACTGACGCGTGAAGATCTGAACCGCTGCCTCGATGAGTCTTTCGCGGAGCGCGACCGCGCCAATGAGTTCAACGGTCCGACTGGCCCGCTGGTGCATACCATCACCGATGCGCGCGACTTTGAAGGCAGCGATATGCGGTTGAAGGATATCGATGCGCTGCTGCGTTCGATGCGTAAGCAGCGCGTGGGCTGGTCGATCTACGCCAACCGCTCTCCAGTCGAACCTTTCCTCGTCTCGATCGCCCATCAATTGATGGGCGTACGTCATGCGTGCTTCGCCACGCTTGAGGAAGGACTGAATTTTCTGACACAGCAAGACGATGGTTTGGGTGATCTTCTGCACCTAGCATGTGAAGCTGGTCATCTCACACACGTACGGTGAATGTCTCCATGCCAAATGCGCCCGATTGCGATCTCATCATCATCGGCGCGGGTGCCGCAGGATTGATGGCCGCGATTTGGGCGGGGCGCTCATTTCCAGACAAGCGGATCGCCGCGCTGGACAGCGCCAAGAGGATCGGCGCGAAGATCCTGGTCGCGGGCGGCGGGCGCTGCAACGTCACCCATGATCAGATCGATGAGACAGCCTATGCAGGCTCATCACGCAGCGCGATCAAGAAGGTGCTGCGCCGCTTCGATGTACCGCAAACGCTCCGTTTCTTTCACGAAATCGGCGTTGAACTCAAGCCGACGGGCAAGTTATTCCCGATCACCGATGACGCGCAGACCGTGCTCGACGCGCTGACCGGCGCGGCCGCCGCCGCCGGGGCGCAGATCATCCATCCGCGCCGCGTCGAGACGATCGACCGGCTGGATGACGGCTTCCGAGTCTGCGGCGTGTGGGGTATGCTGACAGCACGCCGGGTTGTGCTGGCGACCGGGGGCAGAAGCCTGCCCAAGTCCGGGAGCGATGGTCACGGTTATGTGCTGGCGCAGTCGCTCGGCCACAGCTTGACGCCGCGCATCTTTCCGGCGCTCGTGCCGCTCATTCTGCCCGACGGCCACCCGCTGCGCGCGCTCAGCGGCTTAAGCGCCGACGTTGAGATCGCGGTCGTCAGCGCCAGCGGTAAACGTCTGGTCAGCTTCGCAGGCAGCCTGCTCTGCACCCATTTCGGCATCTCCGGCCCGGTCGTGCTCGATATCAGCCGCTATTATCTGGATGCGCACGCCGACGATCCGCAGGTGCGACTGGTCGTCAACTGGCTGCCCGGCCAGACCGTCGACTCGTTCGAGCGCATGATCCTCGATCAGCCGAAGGCCGGCGCGCTGCGCCTGCTGAGTGAGCGTCTGCCGGATCGACTGGCGCGAACACTTCTGTCGATTGCCGGTGTCGAGGTGGGCACGACGTGCGGCACGCTCACGCGCGATCAGCGGCGTGCGCTGGTGAGCACGGTCTGCGCGCTGCATCTGCCGGTCGCTGGCGATCGCGGCTACACCTACGCTGAGGTGACGGCGGGCGGTGTGCCATTGAGCGAGATCAGGCTGGAGACGATGGAGTCGCGCGTCTGCCCTGGTCTCTACTTGTGTGGCGAAATCTGCGCGGTCGATGGGCGCATCGGAGGCTATAATTTCCAGTGGGCTTGGGCCAGCGGCTATGTCGTCGGCGTAAGCGCGCTGCGGGATAGTGAGGGCTGCCTCTGATGAAGATCGCTGGGCGTATATTCCTTTTCCTGCTGGTGCTGATCGCGCCTGCGCTGGTCGTCGTGCTGCTGACGATCGCGCGCGAGCAAACCGACTCGGATGACGACTCTGCCGCCGATGCGCTTCTCGCGCAGCTTCCCGCTTCCTGCGACACGCCGCTGTCCGTGCTCGTCTTCAGCAAGACGGCGGGCTGGCGGCACGACTCGATCGAGGCAGGCGTGCGCGCTTTGCAAAGCATCGGCGAGCGGCGCGGCTGGTCGGTCATGCATACGGAAGATGCCGCCATCTTCACAGTGGACGATCTCGCTCAGTATCGCGTCGTCGTCTTCCTGAACACGACGGGCGATGTGCTCGATGCTGAGCAGGAGCGCGCCTTCGAGAATTACATCCGCGCAGGCGGCGGCTTTGTCGGTATTCATGCCGCCGCCGATACCGAATACGATTGGGCCTGGTATGGCGGGCTGGTCGGCGCGTATTTCGAGAGTCACCCGCCAGGGATGCAGGAGGCTGTGCTGCGTATCGAGGACCCGGCGCACCCAGCGGCGCGGCTGCTGCCCGTTCCCTGGATGCGCACGGACGAATGGTACAACTTCCGCAGCAATCCGCGCCCCAATGTGCAGGTGATCCTCAGCCTGGACGAGGCCAGCTACGAAGGCGGCACGATGGGTGATCACCCAGCCGCGTGGGCGCACGAGTACGATGGTGGACGCGCTTTCTATACTGCACTCGGCCACGATGCCGCACACTTCGACGAGCCGCTCATGCGCGCGCATCTGGCCGGTGCGATCGAGTGGGCGGCCTGCGGCTCGCCGAGACGCTGACGCGCGGAATGGGACGGCGCACCTTGCAAACCGCCCCAGCACGATCGGCTACGGACGCACTGGATCGACGCGGAATTGGCTGACCACGATCGGTTCCAGCGCCAGCACCGAGTCGAGGTCTTCGACCACCTGCTCGACGGTGTAGTAGGGCACGCCGTAGGTCGTCACCAGCAGCGTTTGCGTCTCCGGCGCAATATCGAACTGTGTCCAGCCGTAGGTATGCCCAGCGACCCAGATGCCTTCGATCAGCTCGAATGGGATGCCGGAGCCTTCCAGCCCAAGCGTATCGAAGCCCTGCGCGACCAAGATGCGCTGGTTGAAAAGCTCCTGTAGGATGGCATCCTGCTCGGCGAGCGGCGCAGCCTGATACTGCGCGAACGCATCGCGTGGGAACAGCCCGAACTGCGCCGCACCCGCGACGAGCTGAACGCCCGTCGGCGCGTCGAAGGCGACGGAACCCGTGGTGATCTCCCAGGCAGCGATCGGCGTCTGCGGACCGTTCGGCTCGGTCGCGTAGGTCAGGTTGTTGACGTAGGTGGTGTGCACGTCCGCCGCGATGAAGACGACATTTTGGATGCCGTTCGACTCGATGAACTGCAAGACCTCCGTCCGCTCCGGCGCGTAGCCCTCCCAGCGGTCATTGCCGCCGAGCCAGCCCATGTGCTGCACCGGCTCCGGCACGACGATAAATTTCCAGGTGATGCCCGCTTCGTGCGCAGCTAGCAGGTCGCGTTTGAGCATTTCGACCTGAGGACGACCGAGCATCGTCCGGCCGGGTTCCCACAATCCTTCCGTCCACGCCGCGACCCGGCTGGCGTTCAATGCCTGGATCGGCGTCAGCCCCTCGATCGCCTGATCGCGGAACGAGCGCGCATCGAGCATGATGATGGCAGCGTCGCTGCCGTAGGTCTGGTAACGGTACAGGTTGGGGCGACCATCGAAGCGCGGATCGCCAGTATCCGTAAAGACGGTATCGCGCAGCGGGTTGTACTCGAAGAACGCCTGCAGACCGAACTGGAACAGCTCCGTCTGATTGATGAATTCGACATCGCCGCTGAAGCGTTCATCGCTGCTGACCGGCGCGCCGCCAGCGAAGTCATTGGTGACTTCGTGATCGTCGATGGTCGCGAACACGCTGGTCGAGGCACGCACATCGGCCCAGAAGTTG
>CAYTME010000123.1:0-10965 GCA_964438415.1 uncultured Pleurocapsa sp.
CTTGACGCTTCAGTGGATGAGCGGCCTCGCAGCCGGCGAGTGAACTCGCCGGCGCAGGCAGACCAACCCGCCCGTCGGAGGACGAGGCAGGCCTCGTCCCGACGGGGGTTCCGTTTCGTAGGGACGACCCAAAGGGCGTCCGCTGCCCCAAACCCGAATGCAACCCTGCGCTCACTTTTGCATATTCCGGTAAATGCTGCTATAGATTTACTCAGAATTATGTAGAATTTCACAGGGATGATGCATGGCCTCTCGCTCCGACGCTCCCATCGGCGTCCTGCTCGCGCAGCTCGGCACGCCGGACGCCCCGACCGCCCGCAGCCTGCGTCCGTATTTGCGGCAATTTCTCTCCGATATGCGCGTGATCGACTACCATCCGCTGATCTGGCAGCCGATCTTGCACGCGATCATCCTCACCTTTCGCCCGCGCCGCTCGGCCAAGCTATACAAGCGCATCTGGTTGCCGGAAGGATCGCCGCTGCTCGTCTACTCGCAGCGTCAGGCTGAGGGGCTGCAGGCGCGGCTCGGCGCGGGCTGCCGCGTGCTGCTCGGCATGACCTACGGCAGCCCGAGCATTCGCAGCGCGTTCGAGCGCTTCGCCGCCGAGGGCATCGACCGCATCGTCGTGCTGCCGATGTTCCCCCAGTACTCCTCGACGACCACCGCCTCGGTCTACGATGCGGTCTACCGGGCGGCTGCGGGCCGACGCTGCCCGCTCTTCCACGAGCGCAAGCGCTTCGTCCCCGCGCTGCGCTTTGTGGCGTCTTACCCCGATCATCCCGGCTACATCAGGGCGCTGCGCATGCATCTGGAGGCGCAGATCGCAGCGCTGCCGCAGCCGCCGGATAAGATCGTGCTCTCGTTTCACGGCATCCCCGAACGCTACGAGCGCACAGGCGATCCGTACCGTGCCGAGTGCGCGTGCACAGCCAGGGCGCTGGCGTCGGCATGCGGCTGGCGCGACGATGAGTGGGTGGTCAGCTTTCAGTCGCGCTTCGGGCCGGAACGCTGGCTCGAGCCGGCGACCGACGAAGTCCTCAGCCAGTTGGCGGCGCAGGGCGTGAAACGGCCGCTCGTGTTCGCCCCTGGTTTCGTCGCCGACTGCCTGGAGACGATCGACGAGCTGGGACGCGAAGGCCGCAGCCAGTTTGCCGAGGGCGGCGGCGACCCGGCGAGCTATCGCTGCGCACTGTGCCTGAACGATCACCCCGCCTGGCTCGACGCAATGGCCGATCTCGTGCGCGCCAACGTCTGGATGCCGGAGCCGCACGCCGAAAGCGTCGTCTAGGCGCGGGCGATGCTTGCGGCCGTGCCGGTGAAACCCATCCCTGCGCGTCTGCGTATATCGTGATGGATTCGAACGATGGTGAGAGGGCGCAGCGATGCAGACCTCGCTGTTGGAACGCTCACTGCAGCGGACGCGGAGCTGACCGATGCACCCGGACGATGATATCGATTATCGATCGCTGCGCGCGCGCGTGAGCCGGCATTTGGCCGGTCGCATCGCCTTCTGAGTTCATGTCGTCATCTTCTTGGCCATCCTGCTGAGCAGCGGCCAGCACCCATGGCGAAACCCCGAACGCGATGTGATCATGACGCTCTGGTTCATCGGGCTGGCCGTTCACGCCGGCTGGTGGCTCTTCAGCGAACTGGTCGAGCGCAGTGTGCGCAAAACGCTTGAGCGCGAGTACCGGCGGCGGCTGGCGGAGAACGTCGACAGCTACGATGACTATCTGCGCGCGCGTGCGGAGCGGCTCGCTGCGCAGCATGACGATGGTGAGCCGCTCGATCTCGAAGATGCGCTGGCCGATCCCAAGGCCAAGCGCAAGCGGATGTAGTCAGACAACAACCGAACAGCGAATCGGTGCTGAGTGTGTGTACTAGAGGGATACGCATGGATGAGACAGCTTACAATTTGATCGCTCGAGCGGTGTACGGCCGCTGGAGACGGCGGCTTCTGTACAGCATCAATCTCACGTTGTTCTGCCTGGCCGTGTTCTCCGTCTGGCTTGGTGTTCGTCTTCCGCGTTCGTTCGATCCATTCAGCTACATCCTCGGCGCGAGCCTGGTGATTTGGCTGGGCTTGATGGTGATACACACGTTCTATGTGCTGTACACCGAGCTGCGCGATCGCGCCCTGCGACGCGAGATCGAGCGCGAGTACCGGCGGCGGCTGTTGGAGAACATGTACAGCGAGGACGACCACCGGCGCGCACAGGCGGAACGGCTCGCTTTCCAGCACTACGATGGCGAGCTGCTCGATCTGGAGGAGGTGCTGGCCGACCAGAAAGCCAAGCGCAAGCGGATGTAGAAGTGCGAAGGCACATTCGGCTTTGCAGGCAGATCCTTTGTTGGCGCAGCGTGCATTTTGGCGCACAATCAAGAATGAGATCCGTATCTACCAGAGGAGCGCGCTGATGACGAACCGAGGCTTTGGCTGGACGATCCGCCTGCTGGCGGTCTGTGCTCTATTCCTGCTGTTCAATGCCACCCTGCTGCGCGCGGCGACCGGCGAGGGCATCGCCATCACCGTCGGCTGCGACGGCTTCACGACGCGCGGCGGCGCGATCGTCTTCCAGGGTAGTGAAGATGCGATCATCCTGGCGCGCGATGCCAGAGGCCGCGAACTTTACCGCCAGGTGATCGACGGCGCGCCCGGACGGCGCTTCACCTTCCGCGACGGCGCGTTCTTCGCCTGGACGACCGCGCCGCAGGCCGGGCCGCTGGTGGTCAGCATCGTCAACACCGGCGGCAGCAGCAGCGTGCAGGATGTCATCTATCTGGTCATCGGCAACTGCGCCACCCTGCCGCGCCTCGCCAGCGTGTTCGCGCTCGGCCTCGATCTCGACCTGCTGCCGATCGACGTCGATGGCGAGACCGCGCCCTCGGTCGCGCGCGGAGCGACGCCGCCGCGCCCGACCAACCCCGCCGCCGCCGTCGAGACGCTGCCGGGCTATGCCATCGTCAATACCGACAACCTGTTCATGCGCTCCGGACCGGGGGCGGAGTTCACCCCTGTCGCCATCGTCGACGGCGGCACGCGCTTGGTCGTGCTGGGGCGCAGTGACAGCCGTCTGCCCGACTCCAGCGATCGGCTCTGGTGGCTGGTCGAGGTGGGTGGGCTGCGCGGCTGGGTCAACAGCGCGTTCTTGATCCTGCGCGGCGATCTGCGCACCATCCCAGTGATCGAGCCGCAGGGGGAGATCGTCCAGCCGGCGGTCTACATCGCATTCACCGGTTTCCCGCTGTACGCCGAACCGCAGCCGGCCGCGCGCATCCTGTGCGGCTTGCAGGGCGAACGCTTCTACCCGGTGCTGGCGGGCGACACCCTCACGCCGAGCTGGTATTACGTCGAGGCGCAGTGCGAGGGCGGTCGGCGCGAGCGCGGCTGGCTGCCGGGCGAGTCGGTCATCTTCCGCAACGAAGGCCGCGTCGCCATCCCGGTGTTCGGGCAGTAGGGCGACCGAGCGGGTCGCCCCACCGATGTAGGCGAGGTCGGCCCGCGAGTCGCCCCAAAATCATGAGGACGGTGCTGGGGACAGGGCGTATTCCCGTCCCCAGCGGTATGAGCGCAAACACGAGAAATGAGGAAGATGAGATGGCGGCGGTGACCGCGCTGCGCTGTTCAGTGTGCGAGCGAACCTACGAACCCGAGGCGGTCGCTTACACATGCCTGGCCTGCGGCATGGTCGGCACGCTCGATATTCTCTTCGATTACGAGGCGCTGCGCCAGACGGTCGACCGCGGCGCGCTGAGCGCCGGGCGCGAGTCGTCGATGTGGCGCTTCCGCGATCTGCTGCCGCTGGATGCCGCCTCGGATGTGCCGCCGCTGCGTGTGGGCGGCACGCCGTTCTACCACGCGCCGCGCCTGGCCGCCGACCTGGGGCTGCGAGCAGCATGGGTCAAAGACGACGGTCTCAACCCGACCGGCTCGCTCAAAGACCGCGCCAGCGCCATGATCGTGGCGCGCGCGCTGGAGCGCGGTATCCCCGTCGTCGCGACTGCCAGTACAGGCAACGCGGCCGCGGCGCTGGCGGGAGTTGGCGCGTCGGTCGGCAGCGATCGGCTGCGCGTGATCATCTTTGTGCCGGCCAGCGCGCCGGAAGCCAAGATCGCGCAGCTCCTCGTCTACGGTGCGACCGTGCTGCTGGTCGAGGACAGCTACGATGTCGCCTTCGATCTGTGCTTCACCATCTGCCAAGAGCAGGGCTGGTACTGCCGCAATACCGGCATCAATCCGTACACGACCGAGGGCAAAAAGACGGCCGCTTTCGAGATCGCCGAGGGGTTGGGCTGGCGCGTTCCCGATGCGGTCATCGTCAGCGTCGGCGATGGCAATATCATCGCCGGCGTTCACAAAGGCTTCGTCGATCTGCACCGCCTGGGCTGGATCGAGAGGATTCCGCGCTTGATCGGTGTACAAGCAGAGGGCAGCTCACCGCTCGTGCGCGCCTGGCAGGGCGGACTGCGCGCAGAGGAGATGCCGCCGGAGGAAGCGCACACGCTGGCCGACAGCATCAGCGCGGGCATTCCGCGCGACCGGGCCAAGGCGCTGCGGGCAGTCCGCGAGACGGGCGGCGCGTTCGTCTCGGTCTCCGACGAGGCGATCTTGGCCGCCATTCCCAAATTTGCCCAGTTGACGGGCGTCTTCGCCGAGCCGTCATGCGCCATCCTGCATCCGGGGGCGGCGCGTGCGCGCGCGTTGGGCTATCTGCATCCGGATGATGAGGTCGTCTTTTTGGCCACCGGCAGCGGCCTGAAAGACATCCGCCGCGCTCAACAGTCGGTCGGAGGCGGGGTGCGCGTCGCGCCCGATCTGGCAGCCATCCGGCACGCCTTGTCGAGCATAGGGATAGATTGAAGCACGATGACTCAGCCACATATCGACTACTCGATCATTGCGCCCATCTACAACGAAGAGGGCAATCTCGATCTGCTCTACGAGCGCGTCAGCCATGTGATGGACGCCACGGGCGGTACCTGGGAGCTGATCTGCATCAACGACGGCAGCCGCGACCGCTCGCCGGAGATGCTCGACGCGCTGGCGGCGCGCGATCCGCGCGTCAAGGTCATCCACTTCGCGCGCAACTTCGGCCATCAGATCGCGGTGACGGCGGGCATCGACCATGCCGCCGGGGACGCCGTGATCTTGATCGACGCCGATCTGCAAGACCCGCCGGAGCTGATCCCGGAGCTGATCGAGCGCTGGCGCGCGGGCTATCAGGTCGTCTACGCCGTGCGTGCCGGGCGCGAAGGCGAAACGTGGTTCAAGCTGTTCACGGCCAAGCTGTTCTACCGCCTGCTCTACCGGATCACCGATGTCGATATCCCGCTCGATACGGGCGACTTCCGGCTGATGGATCGCCGGGTGGTCGATGTGCTCAAGTCGATGCGCGAGCACAGCCGCTTCATTCGCGGCATGACGAGCTGGGTCGGCTTCAAGCAGACGGGCGTCAGCTACATCCGCGAGCGCCGGCACAGCGGAGAGACCAAGTACCCGCTGCGCAAGATGATGCGCATCGCGTTCGATGCCATCACCGGCTTCTCGTTCTGGCCGCTGCAGGTCATGATCTACGTATCGCTGGTGCTCGGCCTGCTGGCGCTGGCGGCCATCCCGCTGGTCGTGATCGTGCGCGTCGCCAGCGGTGTCCAGTGGTTCGAAGGGCAGGCGACGACGATCGTGCTGCTGCTGCTGCTCAGCTCGTTCCAACTGTTCTTCCTGTTCATCTTGGGGCAGTATGTCGCCCGCACCTACGACGAGGCGCGCGACCGTCCGCTGTACGTGGTCGCGCGCACCGAAGGCTTCACCGACGGCGACCGCCGCGACCCTGGTCGCGCCAGCCACGTCGAGGCGCTACCAGCGCGTGAGGACGGCTGATCTTCGCGCCGCATCGACCGGGCGCTCGGCGGGTTTCTCATGCTAAAATAAGCGTGTCTCAGAGCGTGGCCGGGGGGGATGGCGATGCAGGACGATACCAAAACGCGCGAACAGCTCCGCGAAGTGCAGGCCTATCGTAAGCTGGTGCTGCTCTACGAGGCGCTCGACGCCGAGATCGACAAGCTGATCATGGCGCACGGCGGCCGCAGCGAGGACATGCCGGAGGCCGACCTGGCGCACTACCGCGAGCTGGCGCGCCAGCGCGACGACGTGCAGAACGAAATGCGCGAAATGGAGCAGCGTCTCTTGGGCGAGGAGTGAGCCGCACTGCTATGCCCAGCAGCCCCGACCAGACCCCCGAATGCCACGCGGAGCACAGCGCCCCGGCATGAACACGCCGTTTGAACTGCCGCCAGTCTGCCGCGCGCCGCTGCTGCGCGATGGACCGCTGGCCAAGTACACGGCGGCCCGGCTGGGCGGTCCAGCGGATTGGCTGTACATCGCGCGCGACTCGGTCGATGAGCTGACGGCGCTCGCCGGCGCAGCTTGGAGCGCCGGTCTGCCCGTGCGTGTCATCGGCGGCGGCGCCAACGTGCTGGTCAGCGATGCCGGCGTGCGCGGGCTGATCATCGTCAACAGCGTGAGCCGGGCGGTATTCGCCGCCGATCATACCTGTACCGTCACCAGCGGGCACGGTCTGACGCCGCTGGCGCGCAAATGCGCCGCGCGCGGGCTGGCCGGCTTCGAGTGGGCGGTCAGCGTGCCGGGAACGGTCGGCGGCGCGGTTGTCGGCAATGCCGGGGCGCACGGCGGCGATATGGCCGGGAACGTGATCACAGTCGATCTGCTCGACGCGGCGCTCGGCTGCGTGACCGTGGCTGCCTCCGACCTGGTCTACGGTTACCGCACATCGGCGCTCAAGGCGCGCGCCGACCGCCGGTTCGTCGTCCTCAGCGCGCGGCTCGCCTTCACGCCCGGCGCCCGTGCAGAGATCGAGGCGCGCATGGCGGCGTTCATCGCCCAACGCAAGCGCACGCAGCCGCCCGGCGCCAGCCTGGGGAGCATCTTTAAGAACCCGCCGGGCGATTACGCTGGGCGCTTGATCGAAAGCTGTGGGCTGAAAGGCTTCGCCATCGGCGGCGCGCAGGTCTCGCCGATCCACGCCAACTTCTTCGTCAATCGCGGCGATGCCAGCGCGGCCGACTATCTGGCACTCGTGCGCTACGTGCAGGCGCAGGTCGCCGCGCAGACCGGCGTCTACCTGGAGCCGGAGATCGAACTGCTCGGGTGATCGGCTGCTCAGCGGCGCTGTTCCAGCCAGAGACGCGCCTGCGCCGCCCAATCCGCCGCATCTGGGTCGATATCGGCGGCGTGCGAGAGCAGACGGCGGCCAAGCTGTGCATCGGGGTCGGATGGATCGCGTTCGACTAAGTGGATGAGCTTGCGTGCGTGACGCGTGTCGCCCAGCGCAGCCAGCAGGGCCGCGCCCGCCGCGATGCGCAGCTCGGCGTTGGCCTTTTCCGAGGCGATCTCCAAGAACTCGGCGGTCGTTTCCCAGCCGGGGATACGTTCCATCGGCGTCTCGAGCGCCTGTTCGAACGTCAGCGACCAGCGCGCGAGCACGGCCTCGCTTTCGGCGATCAGAGCGACCAGTGCGGCGCGGATCTGCTGATGCTGCGGGGTCTCCGGCGCGCGCTCGACGACAGCAGCGGCCAAACGCGCGGCGTCAGCATCGGTCAGGTGGACTCCTCGGCTGGCGAGCGGGCGTTTGAACTGGCGCAGCGCAAGCCCGATGAGATCGGCCAGCGGCGCTTGATTGAAGGCGGAGGCGCGGTCACGCATCGCTGCGGTTACGAACGTCTGCCCGTCAAGCCGAGGGTGGTGCGGGAAGGGATCGTCACGTCATCATCCAAATCGTCGTCGGCCAAGAGTTCGATCTGCTCGCGCTTGCGCCGCACCGCTTCGCGCGCATCATGCAGATCCGAGACATAGACGTGATCCTGCCCCAGGTGGGGATACACACGGTTAAAGGCACTGACACACGTGCGCCAGTAGTTGGTCGCGCCGATGTAGATGGCCAGGCCTGCGCGCGCTTTGGCGGGCAGGCGGTCGACGAAGTAGCGCATGTGCATGCTCGGGCTGCGCGTCATGCCGGAGCTGGCGCTGAAGTCGTAAACGATATGGGTGATCTGGTCGCGCTGTTTGAGCTGTTCAGCGACGCGGCCGCCCATCTCGTAGTATTCACGCCACGTCCACTCGCCATCGAAGACGATGATGAGCATGTCGTCGAATTCTGTGTCCCAGTTGACGTGGATGGCCATGTGTCCACCTGATCTCGCTGGTGTTCGGCGAGCCATGCGATAAAATCTGATGCGATCATCATAACACAACGAGGTGCTGACAGATTAAGCGAAAAATGGAAAATTTTGTGAAAAACATCGCACCATCCAGCGCGACTTCACAAAAAAGGCACATGCCTGAAGGGTAAATTGAAGATGCTCTTGAACAGATGCCAATGCAGCGCAGCGATCTCGCGACCGACGGACATCCAGTAATTGCTGATGCGGATCGGGTCGGTGACCGGGCTGGTGTAAACGGTCACGCCCTGCTCGCTGAAGAGCCAGTTTGCGCGCAGCAGGTGATAGCCATCGCTGACGACCAGCGCCGTCTGCCAGCCGCGCTCGTCCATGATCGCGCGCGTATAGAGCGCGTTCTCCTCCGTGCTGCGGCTGCGGTCTTCGATGATGATCGCCTCGCGCGGGACGTCCTGCTGCTCCAGCAGCTCGCGGCAGACATCGGCCTCGCTGCGTGTGCGCCCGCGTGGAAAGCCGCCGCTGCAGATGACGGCTGGCGCGAGGCCTGCCCGGTAGAGCGCCGCGCCGTGATTGCTGCGCCGCATGAGCGCCGAGGTCGGCAGATTGTCGGCGCGCAAGCCGGCACCCAGCACCACGATCACATCCGCCGTCTGCTGGCGATCGATGCGTCCGTAGACATAAACGGCGGTCGTCAGCCCGCAGATGATGATCAGCCACACCAGCAGTGAAATGAGCAGCGCGCGCACGACATTTCGACGCCGCACGCGTACACGACGCAGACGCTTGAGCAGTCGGTGCATGAACTCCTACTGCGTGAACTTGTGGGTGGGGAAACCGTTGTCGAATTCGTCCTCCGGTCGATCCATCACATGGACGCGGCCCGGCAGCCAGCCATCGACTTCGGTCAGGCGCAAACGCAGGATCGGCAGCGGGCTTTCGCTGAACGACATCGCCGCGCCCGGATACAGGATGAATGGATCGCGCAGATGCAGAAAACGGATCGGCGGGAATACCGCGTCGGCCTCGCCGTCGGCGCGGCCGTCGTCAGCATCTTCGGCCATATCCGCGAAGTCGAATGCTGCCTCCAGCGCCTTGGCGACTTCGCCCTCCGGCTCACCGATCGCCTGATGCGCGAGTGATTTGAACAGATCGCTGACCAGCGTCAGATACGTGCGCTCGCTGACGAGCGTGCCGGTCAGCACCGTGCCGCGCACCATCAAAGTGATGCCGAATTCGGCACTCAGTTTGTTCGCCAGGAACGAGACCAGCAAACCGAGCAAGAGATCGGGTTCTTGCCAGAAGGCCGCCTCTGAGTTGTCAAGCCATTGATCCATAAATGCCGTGTGTTCCAGCCGCATTGCAAGCCGAGCAGTCTAGATTGACGCTCGAATTTTAGCAAGCTTGCCCAGGTCGTCAACCGGAACACAGACGTGATCGGCACGTACGTACTCTCGACCATTGATCGCGATCAGCCGGACTTCGCCTTCAAGCTGCCATTCGCCGCGCTGTTTGTGCGCGATGATAAAGCGCTTGCCCTTTTTGAGTGCGCTGATGAGCTGCTGCCGGGAATACAGGCGCATCCCATCGACCGTGCGGTCGGCTTTTTCCGGCGGCAGACCGACGAACACGTAGACCAATGTCTGACCGCTTTCGTCGAAGTGTGCTGCGGTGATGATGTACGAGTCTTTCATAGTCGCTCACGCCTAGATCGGACAGAAACTCCGCCTTCACAAAAACAGCTTGTTGTTAAGCATAAAAAAGCCGCCTAACGAAGACATAACGCGGCGGCTTGCAAGCGCAATGGAATGTGCGCCCGCCTATCGTCAGCTCTAGCGCGATGTGTTATCTTGTCCGCAGATTGGGTGGCAGAATTGTTTTACAGCAAGGTGAGAAGCCAATGTCGCGTTATTTCATCGGCATCGACGTGAGCACGACGGCATCGAAGGCGCTCGTCATCGACCGCGACGGCACCGTCGTCGCCTCCAAGAGCAGTCCTCATGAGCTTTCGACACCGCGCCCCCTGTGGTCGGAGCAGGATCCGGAAAACTGGTGGCAGGCGACAGCGGCATCGCTGCGCGGTGTGATGGAGCGGGTCGCGGCGGATGATATCGCCGCCATCGGCTTGACGGGGCAGATGCACGGGCTGACCTCGCTCGATCAACACGGCAGGCCGCTGCGCCCGGCCATCTTGTGGAACGACCAGCGCAGCGGCGCGCAGTGCGAAGAAGTGACCGAGCGCGTCGGTGCGGCGCGGCTCTATCGGCTGATCGGCAGCATCCTGCTGCCCGGCTTCACCGCACCCAAGATCCTATGGCTGCGCCAGAACGAGCCGGAGATCTACCGCCAGATCGCGCATGTGCTGCTGCCGAAAGATTACGTCCGCTACCGCCTGAGCGGCGCTTTCGTCGCCGATGTCGCCGACGGCTCCGGTTTCGGCCTGATCGACATGGCGACGCGCACCTGGTCAGATGAGCTGCTCGCCGCCTACGGCGATATCCCGCGCAGTTGGCTGCCGGAGCTGTGTGAGTCGCCCGACGTGTGCGCCTACGTGAGCGAGGAGGGCGCGGCGGCCACCGGCCTGAGGGTGGGCACGCCGATCGTCGGCGGTGCGGGCGATCAGCCAGCAGCGGCGATCGGCATGGGGGTGGTCGAGGAGGGTATGGCCAGCCTCGCGATCGGCACGTCTGGCGTCGCGCACGCCATCGCCCACCGCTACGAGCCGGAGCCGAACGGTCGTCTGCACACCTTCTGCGGTCCGATGCGCGGCACGTG
>CAYTME010000123.1:10986-11612 GCA_964438415.1 uncultured Pleurocapsa sp.
CTCAGCGCGGCGGGCGGCCTGCGCTGGCTGCACGATGCTGTGACGCCCGATCAGGGTTACGACGAGCTGAACCGCATGGCTGAACAAGTGCCGCCGGGGGCGTTGGGGCTGGTCTTTGCCCCCTACCTGACGGGCGAGCGCAACCCGCACCCCGATCCATACGCGCGCGGCGCGTTCGTCGGCTTCACGCTGCGGCACGGTGTCCCGCACATGGTGCGCGCGACGATGGAGGGCATCGCCTTCGGCATGCGCGATCAGTTGGAGCTGCTGCGCTCGCTCGGCGTCAACCCTGCAGAGGCGGTCGTCACCGGCGGCGCGACCAACAGCGCTGTCTGGCTTCAGCTCACGACCGACATCATGGGCATCCCGCTCTACACGATCAACACCAATGAAGGCTCGGCCTTCGGCGCGGCCATCTTGGCCGCCGTCGGCGCAGGGGCCTACCCCGATGTGCCGAGCGCCTGCCGCCAGATGGTGCGCAAGGTCGATACCACCGTGCCGGACGCGGCGCGCGCCGCCGAGTACGAGCGCCTGTATGCCGTCTATCGCGGCTTGTACCCGGCGCTCAAAGAGACCTATCGGGCGCTGGCGCGGTTCGAGGGGATGTAGCCGGTCGATGCCGATCC
>CAYTME010000124.1:0-3080 GCA_964438415.1 uncultured Pleurocapsa sp.
TCGCAGCAACTGAGGAGAGCCGTTGGCAAACCGTGCCACGAAATCGAAGACGCGCGGTTTGAGCTGGTTCCAATCTTCACTGAGCCGATGTAGTTGTCCTTTTATTTTCTTTATCTGCATAAGGGACGAGGAAAACCCTCCACAGAGGCCGGAGCGCCTTCAGCGCGCTTAAGCAGCTAAGCCGAACCGCTTGAGCGCTCGGCGGAGCAGATGCGCCCCGAGATCCGAATGCACCCTCCGAGTCTTTCCGGTTGCCAAGAACGGCGCTCCTGGTTACAATGGGTGCAGATACTTAAGTGTGACGCGCGCAGAGAGATCCCGGCGCATGCCGGGACGCCGAAGGGGCAAACCGCTGGATGCGCAGCTATGCGGTGAAACTCTCAGGTTCCAGGGATGCGCGCGGTCGACACGCTCTGAAGGCTATGCGACTGACAGAGCACACGAGGCGCTGCCCGTGTGCTTTTTCATTTCGGTGGGTCAGGTCGCGCCGCCTGTGCGTCGATGTCAACGTTTTATCCATACCCTACGGAGGCAGTGACTGATGAGCTGGAATACCCCATCCGATCTGAGATATGCCCGCACCGATGAGTACATCCGCCTGGTCGGCGATACCGGAACCATCGGCATCACGGACTACGCGCAGGATCAGCTCAACGACATCGTCTATGTCGAGCTGCCCGAAGTCGGCGCACACTTCGCCAAAGGCCAGAAGTTCGGCGAGGTCGAGTCGGTCAAAGCGGCGTCCGAGCTGCTGATGCCAGTCGGCGGCACGGTCACCGAGGTCAACACCCGGCTGAAGGATGAGCCAGAGGTTGTCAACAGCTCACCTTACGAGCAGGGCTGGTTCATCCGCATCAAAGCGGACGATCCTGCAGAAGCCGAGATGCTGATGGACGCCGCCGCTTATGAAGAGTACTGCAAGACCAGATAGTGAAGAACGACCATGAGTTACATCCCACATACCGATGTCGAGCGGCAGCAGATGCTCGCCGCCATCGGCGTCACCACCATTGAGGACCTGTTCGAGGCGGTGCCGTCGAAGTACCGCTTCCCCAAGCTCGATCTGCCCAAGGCGCTGAGCGAGATGGAGACGGCGGCAGAACTGCACGCCTACGCCGAGGCCAACGAGCACGGCGGCGATTACGCCATCTTCCGCGGTGCCGGGGCGTATCACCATTTCATCCCCGCCGCCGTCAATCACCTGCTGCTGCGCGGCGAGTTCTACACCGCCTACACGCCCTATCAGCCAGAGGTGAGCCAGGGCACGCTGCAAGCCGTCTATGAGTACCAATCGATGATGTGCGCGCTGACGGGCATGGATGCGGCCAATGCCAGCCATTACGACGGCGCGACCAGCCTGGCCGAAGCTGTCACGGTGGCGCTGGAGGTCGCGCGGCGCAAGCGGAACAAGATCATCCTGCACCCGGCCATCCATCCGCAGTACCGCGCGGTCGTGCGCACGTATCACCAGCGGGGCGATCTCGTCTTCGCTGGCGACACGGGCAAGAACATCGAAAAGACGACCGCCGAGGACTTGATCCCGCTGATCGACGACCAGACGGCGATGGTGGCCGTTCAGTACCCCAATTACTTCGGCACGATCGAACAGTTCTCGGCGCTGGTCGAGGCGACACATAACGCCGGAGCGCTGTTCTGTGTGGTCGCCAATCCGCTGGCGTTGGCGCTGTTCAAATCGCCTGGCGAATTGGGTGCGGATATCGCCGTCGGCGAAGGCCAGCCGCTCGGTATCCCGCTCAGCTTTGGCGGCCCGTATCTCGGTTATTTCGCCGTGCGCGAGGAATATGTGCGCCGCATCGCTGGGCGCATCGTTGGCGAAACGGTCGATGCCAATGGCAAACGCGCCTTCGTGATGACGCTGCGCCCGCGCGAGCAGGATATCCGCCGCGAAAAGGCGACGAGCAACATCTGCACCAACCAGGGCTTGATGGCGCTGGCAGCCTGCATCTACCTGTCGCTGATGGGTCGAGGCGGCCTGCGCAAAGTCGCCGATATCAACTACCACCGCGCGCACTACGCGGCTAAAGCGATCAACAAGCTCAAGGGCTACAAAGTCATCAACTCGGCCAAGCCGTTTTTCAACGAATTCACCGTCAAATGCCCGCGCCCGACGGCGGAGATCAATGAGGCGCTGATCGAACGCGGCATCATCGGCGGTTACGACTTGGAGCAGGATTATCCGCGCCTGAAAGATCACATGCTGGTCGCCGTGACCGAGATGAACAGCCGTGAAGAGATCGACATGTTCGTCGAGGCACTGGCGGAGATAGGGAAGACTGTATGAGCGATCCTCTAATTTACGAACTCAGTTCGCCTGGACGTACCGGCGTCCATCTGCCCGAAACCGGCGTGCCGGAAACCGAACTGCCGCGCGAGCTGCTGCGCAAAGACCTCGATCTGCCGGAAGTCAGCGAGCTGCAGGTCGTACGCCATTTCGTCGATCTGAGCGAGAAGAATTTCGCAATCGACTCGTGCTTCTACCCGCTCGGCTCCTGCACGATGAAGTACAACCCCAAGATCAACGAGGATATGGCGCGGCTGCCCGGCTTCGCGCACCTGCACCCGCTGACCGACGATGAGGGCGCACAGGGAGCACTCGCGCTCATGTATCAGCTCCAGGAGTGGCTGGCGGAGATCGCGGGCTTCAAGGCGTGCAGCCTTGTCCCGGCAGCCGGGGCACAGGGCGAATTCGCCGGCGTGCTCATGATCCGCGCCTACCACGACGCGCGCGGCGACAAGAAGCGCACGCGCATCCTCGTGCCAGACAGCGCGCACGGCACCAATCCGGCGACCGTCTCGATGGCGGGTCTGCAGGTCGTCGAGCTGAAATCCGACGCCAACGGCGATGTCGATCTGAACGCGCTGCGCGCCGCCCTCGATGATACCGTTGCCGGCATGATGATCACCGTCCCCAGCACGCTTGGCGTCTTTGACAGCAAGATCGTCGATGTCATCCGCATGGTGCACGAAGCGGGTGGCTTGATGTACATGGACGGCGCGAACATGAACGCGCTCATGGGTATCGTCAAGCCGGGACAGCTCGGCTTCGATGTCATGCACTA
>CAYTME010000124.1:3090-9694 GCA_964438415.1 uncultured Pleurocapsa sp.
CTGCATAAGACCTTCAGCACGCCGCACGGCGGCGGCGGTCCAGGCTGCGGCGCGGTCGCGGTCGGCAGCAAACTGGTCGATTACCTGCCCGGCCCGGTGGTCGAGATCGTCGAGGAAGCCGCCAGCGATGACGACGCGCCGCTTTACGGCCTGCGCATGCCGAGCAAGAGCATCGGGCGTTTGAAAGCCTTTCAGGGCAACTTCGGCATGGTCGTGCGCGCCTACACCTACATCCGCACTTACGGCGGCGAAGGGCTGCGCGACGTTTCGCGACATGCTGTGCTCAACGCCAATTACGTGCGCGCCAAGCTGCGTGGCGTCTATCCGATGCCGGTCAACCGCATCTGCGGGCATGAGTTCGTCATGGAGGGGCGCATCGAGGGGGTGGAGGACATCCACGCGCTCGACATCTCCAAACGGTTGATGGATTACGGCATGCACCCGCCGACGAATTACTTCCCGCTGATCGTGCATGAGGCGCTCTTGATCGAACCGACCGAGACCGAAGACAAGGCGACGCTCGACCGTTTCATCGAGGCGATGAAGAAGATCGCCGAAGAGGCCAAGACCGATCCCGATCTGCTCAAGAATGCGCCGCACACGACGCCGATCGCGCGTGTGGATGAAGTGCGCGCGGCCAAGCAGCTCGTCTTGTGCTGCCGTCCGATTCCGGATTACAGCCCGGCGGCGGTTGGCGGGGACTGACGACCTCGCTGCGCCGAGCCGCCATCTCCACAATATCACGATAAAGCACGGAGCGCCTGTGGGCTGGCGCTTCAGCCTCTTGACGCTGTGTATTTTGCATTAGGGAAGGCTCATTATGACTGATCGCGTGCGCGTCGCCTTCGTCGGTACAGGCAGTATGGCGCAGTGGCACATTATCAACATCCTGCAGCAGCGCGACACCACCGAGATCGTCGCCCTGTGCGAACCGAGTCCCAAAGCGGTCGAGGCGACCCGGCGCACCTTCGAGTCGCAGAGGGCGCAGATGCCGCCCAACCGTGCCGACCTGCGCGACCTGCTGGCCGATTTCGGCTCTCAGCTCGACGCCGCCTTCATCATCACGCCGCATGTGTATCATCACGAGCAAACCATCGCCTGCATGGAAGCAGGTCTCGATGTGCTGCTGGAAAAGCCGATGGTGATGAACGCACAGGAAGCGAAAGATCTGATCGCCACCAGCGAACGCACCGGACGACTGCTCGTGGTTGCATTTCAAGGCAGCCTGTCACCGCAGATCCGCCGGGCCGTCAAGATGATCCAGGCGGGCGAATTGGGGCAGGTGCTCAACATCAGCGGTGTCGTCTGGCAGGATTGGGGCCAGGGCAACGGCGGTACTTGGCGCACCGATCCGGCCATGAGCGGCGGCGGCTTCTTGTTCGATACTGGCGCGCATATGCTCAACACGATCGCCGACCTGGCGGGCGAGGAGTTCGCCCAGGTCGCGGCTTGGTTCGATCATCGGGGCCGCGAGGTCGAGATCCTGGCGGTCGTCATGGCTCGCACGGTCAGCGGCACGCTGGTGACGATCAATGCCTGCGGCGATGTGGGCGGCGGCATCGGCTCGGAGATCCGCGTCTTCGGCACGAAGGGCATCCTGCGCACCGGGCAGTGGGGCGAACGGCTCGAATTTCAAAAAGCGGGCCACAAGCGGCTGCACAAGGTCGAGGTCGAGCCGTCGCTGGGTGTGTGGGAACAGTTCCTCAAGATCCGCAGCGGCGAGCTGCCCAACTCGTCGCCGCCGCAGATCGGCCTGCGGATGGCGCGTCTGTACGATGCTATTCGTGAGTCAGCGGCGCAGGGCGGCGCGCTCGTGCAGGTGAAGAACTAGGTCGCCACCAGTCCAGCACCAGGGCGCAGCGCCCCGGCGTCGATCTGCGCGCTCAGCTCGCTGAGCAGATGGTAGATGATCGGGCAGAGCGCCGCGCCCTCGATGGCGTCCTCCATCGTCCAGCGGAAATCTGGCGTGAACTGCGGGTACAAGCGGCAGGCGGTCGGCCGCGCCTCATAGACCGAGCACAGGTTTCCGGCGAGAAACGTGCACGGCTTGTGCGCGACGCGGCCCCAGGCGTCTTGAGCGGCACCCGCCTCACGGTCGATGCAGCGTTCGACCAGCGTTTCGACTGGGATAAGGAGCGCGGCGGCCAAGCGCGGCGCATCCTCCGGCTCCAAGTAGACATCGAGGGCGCGGCAGCAGCGGGCGCACTGCGTGCAGTCGATGGCGGCGGCGATCGGCGCGGCGAGCCGGTCGTTGAAGGCGTCGAAGGCTGCGTCATCGAGTTCGTCCATCGCCTCCAGCATGAAGCGGTTGATCTCGAACTCATCGCGGCGCTGCGCAGCCAGCCGCTCGATCTCCGCGCCATCGATGCAGAAGCGGCTTTCGCTCAATGCTTATCGACGCGGCGTTTGCCGCCCCGGAACACGCGCTCGAACAGCTCGGCGACCGCACGGGTGAACCGCCACCAGCGCGCGCGCAGCATGGCGAAACGGTAGCTGAGCTGGCGGCGCTGGCCGCGCAGCAGCGTGCGCTCCTCTTGTTCGGGCTTGGGCGCGCCCCACTTGACCACCATCGCGCCCCAGGCGAGGCCGCCGCCGAAGCCGACGAAGACGATGTAATCATCGTCCACGATGCGGCGCTGCTGCACCGCCTCGCACAGCGCGATCGGAATGGACGCGGCGGACGTGTTGCCGTAGCGGTCGAGATTGAGCATGAAGCGATCTTCGCTGATCTTGAGCGCGCGCGCAGCGGCTTGAATGATGCGGGCGTTCGCTTGATGCGGTACGATCAGCTTGATCTGGTCGATCGTCAGCCCGGCTTGGGCGAGCGCCTGATTGATACTCTCATCGACCACGCGCGTGGCGAAGCGGAACACCTCGCTGCCGTTCATGTACATGCGGTAAGGCGCGTGCCCATTGGGCGCGATCTCACTGTTGGCCAGATCGCGCGCGCCGACCGTCGGGATGCAGAGCAGATCCCAGCCCGCACCGTCGGAACGCAGCACCGTCGACAGCACGCCGCCGGGGGTCCTGCCCGCGCGCAGCACGACCGCCCCCGCGCCATCGCCGAACAAGACGCACGTCCCGCGGTCGTTCCAATCGAGCACCCGGCTCATCGTCTCGGCGCCGATGACGACGATCGTCTGCGCGCTGCGCGAGCGAATCGCCTGGGCGGCCATGTGCACAGCGTACACGAAACCGGAGCAGGCCGCGCTCAAGTCGAATGCCCCAGCCCTGCTCGCCCCAAGCCGCGACTGCACGATGCTGGCCGTGCTGGGGAACACATATTCCGGCGTCGAAGTGGCGACGATGATCAGATCGATTTCGGTCGGCAGGATATCCGCCTGATCGATGGCCGCCTGTGCCGCCTTGATCGCCAGCGAAGCCGTCGACTCGCGCTCGTTGGCGATCCGACGCTCGCGGATGCCCGTGCGAGAATAGATCCACTCGTCGGTCGTTTCCACAACCGCCGCGAGATCGTCATTGGTCATCACTTTCTCCGGTACGGCCATGCCCCAGCCGATGATGTGGGCATAGACGGCATGGGCGCGTTCTCCTGGAGCCGATGCGTTAGCCATGACCATTTGCGCTGTACTTACCCAAGATAATCACCGCATTGTGACCGCCGAAGCCGAACGAATTGCTCATGACGACGTCGATAGTACGTGCCACACCGACATTGGGGGTGTAGTTGAGATCGCAGTCAGGGTCGGGGTAGTCCAGGTTGATCGTCGGTGGGATGAAGCTGTCGCGCATCGCCATGATCGAGAAGATGGCCTCGACCGCGCCCGCCGCGCCCATCAGATGGCCAGTGACGGATTTGGTCGAGCTGATCGGGATTTCGTAGGCGACCTCGCCAAGCGCGCGCTTGAGCGCCAGCGTCTCACTCTTGTCGTTGAGCGGCGTGCTGGTGCCGTGCGCGTTGATGTAATCGATGTCTTCCGGCTTGAGACGCGCATCGCGCAGCGCGAACTCGACCGCTTTAGCCGCGCCCTCACCGCTGTCCAGCGGCGCAGTCACGTGATGGGCATCCGACGTATGGCCGTAGCCGAGCACCTCGGCGTAGATTTTGGCACCACGCGCTCTGGCGTGCTCCAGCTCTTCCAGCACGAGCACACCCGCGCCCTCCGCCGGGACGAAGCCATCGCGCTCGCGATCGAACGGACGCGAAGCGCGCTCCGGTTCGTCGTTGCGCTGCGAAAGCGCCGTCATGTTGTTGAAGCTGGCGACGGCTACATCCATCAAGCCGGCCTCGCTGCCGCCCGCCAGCACCACCTGACACTGGCCGCGCCGGATCATCTCCGCCGCTTCGCCGATGCTGTTGTTGCCGGTGGCGCAGGCTGTCGAGATGGCGTAATTGGGCCCACGAATACCGTATATCATCGAGATCTTGGCGGCTGGCGCATCCGGCAGCATCATCGGCACCATGAACGGACTGACGCCTTTCGGGCCGCGCTCCAAGAACGCCTTCACGCTCTCGACGGTCGAGCCAATACCGCCGATGCCGGAGCCGACCAGCACGCCGACATCGTAGCGGTTGTCGTCGGTGACGATCAGTCCGCTGTCCTCCATCGCCTGACGCGCGGCGGCGACGGCCATATGAGTTACGCGATCGGCGCGGCGCACTTCTTTACGATCCATCACCGTCGCTGGGTCGAAATCCTTCACCTCGCCGCCGATCTTGACTTCGAGATGCGACGTATCGAACCGCTGAATACGCCCGATGCCGGTCTTGCCCGCGGCGGCGCTGCGCCAAGCCTCTTCCACACTGTTTCCGGTTGGGCACAAGATACCCATGCCGGTGATGACTACCCGTCGTCTTTCCACCATATCCTCCAAGCGTCCGCCAGCCTCATGGCGCGCTTTGATCTGATCAATAAGGCGCTTAAGATACTGGATTCATCAAAAGTATTCAACCGTGTATGAAAAACCGGCCCAGTCCGCTCTAACAGCACGCGCGGCTCGGACACCTAACGAGGCAAACTTTGCCCTACGGGGGGCATTCACCGCCGCTCGAATGTCCCGTTCCCGATCACGGATGCGCTCAAATCTTCGACCGAGCTTACGTGTATACATAAAGATCAAAACCCTGTCGGCGGCACTGGGTTGCTCTTATAATGCGCTGCATGATACTCGTCACTGGCGCAACTGGCTTCATTGGCAGACATTTGGTCGCGGCGCTGCTTCGCGACGGGCGGCGTGTACGCTGTTTGCTGCCGCCGAACACTCCCTTACCCGCCTTGTGGGATAGGTCACCGGATGTCATCGAGGGCACGCTCGACGATGAGGAGACTATGTTCCGCGCTGTGAGCGGAACGCACACCATCATTCATCTGGAGAACGCACAGTGGTGGGGACAGCCGCGCGACTTAGAGCGCGTCGAGCTGCAAGGTGTGCGCAGTCTGATCGCGGCGGCGCGAGCAGCGCGCGTCGGGCGCATCATCACGGTCAGCCATCTCGGTGCTGCGCCGTCTTCGGCCTATCCGCTGCTGCGCTACAAGGGGCTGGTCGAAGAGGCGCTGCGCTCGAGCGGCCTGGCCTACACGATCATCCGCTCCGGCATCGTCTTTGGCGAGGAAGATGCGTTCATCAATCATCTCGCCATGCAGCTTCAAGCGACACCGCTGGTGTTCTTGATGCCGGGCCGCGGTGAGATCGCGCTGCATCCGATCTACATCGGCGATCTGGTCACGGCCATCGTGCGCAGTGTGGAACGCATGGAGACGGTCGATCAAGTCTTGGAGATCGGCGGGCCGGAATACATTACCTTGGCGGATCTGCTGCGCACGGTCATGCGCGTGACGGGTACCTACCGCGTCGTCATCAGCGTGCCACCGTACGTCATCCGCTGGCTGATCGGCTTCTACCGCCGCCTGCTGCCGCGCTCGCTGATCACGGCGCAGTGGCTCGACATCTTGGCGACCAACCGCACGGCCAGCCTCGGCAACATTTTCCGCTACTTCGATATCCAGCCGCGCCGCCTGGAAGATACACTGCTCACCTACATGCGCGGGCGTTCGTACCGGCTGGCGCTCCTGCGCTATTCGTTCCGCCGCCGCCCGAGACCGAGCTGACCGACCACCTGATAACCGAAGGACGCGCGACCGTATGACCGACATCACCATCCGTCCGCTGCGCACGCTGCGCGAGATGCACGCGGCGGTTGAGCTGCAAAAGGTGCACTGGGGCGACGATCTCGAGTCGACCGTGCCAGCGCACATGCTCTACTCGCTGGCTTGTCACGGCGGCCATGTGCTGGCCGCGTTCGACGGCGATCGCATGATCGGCGTGCTGATCGGCTTCCTGGGCACCAGCGAGGACAACTCGACGCGCCCCGCCATGGCCAATCTTCAGGTCGTCAGCAAGCGCATGGTCGTTCACCCAGACTACCGCAGCCACGGCATCGGCTACCGGCTCAAACTCGCACAGCGTGACTTCGCCATTCAGCAGGGCATCCGGCTGGTGACGTGGACATTCGACCCGCTGCTGGCGGCCAATGCCCATCTGAACGTGCGCAAACTGGGCGCGACCTGCCAGACGTATTTAGTCGATTACTACGGCACGGAGGGCGAGGGCAGCCTGACGACGCTGGGCAGCAGCGACCCGA
>CAYTME010000124.1:9704-11599 GCA_964438415.1 uncultured Pleurocapsa sp.
GGGCTGGCGACGCTCGGCTCATCAGATCGGCTGCTGGCGGAATGGTGGGTGACGCATCGGCGCGTCGAGGAGCGCATCAGCGGCACCCGTCCGCCGCTGACGCTCGGCCAGTATCGCGATGCTGGGACGGCCCTCCTCAATCCGGCATCAGCGGCGGATGGCGATTTCATCCGCCCTGCCGATGGCTACACGCTGCCGGAGACGTCGTTCGGGCTGGTCGAAATCCCGGTCAATTTCACGGACATGGTGCGCGAACAACCCGATCTGGCGCGGGAGTGGCGCGCGCACACCCGCGCGCTGTTCCAAGCGCTGTTCGCGCGCGGCTACAGCGTGACCGACTTCTTGCGCGACGCGAGCGAGGGGCGCGATCGGGCGTTCTACCTGCTCAGCTACCAGGGTCCCCAATTCGAAGGCTTCAGCGCCAATTAGGGGTCAGGAGATAGAAATCGCGCAGAACCTACTCGTGCTGCTGATGTTTGAGCAGGTTCTGCGCGCGGTGAGCGCATAATGACTTCTCAGGTGCCGTAAGGGCGGTTGTCCAGGCGCGTCTTGGCCCCTGCCATGCGCGCCCTCTGCCGCCAGCCGAGGGTGCCCATCAGCGTATACAAACGAGGCGAGATAGCTGGGCGGGCTGCCAGCTCAACCGCTCGCGTGGGGATCGGTTCGTCACGCAGCAGCGCGTCCGCCATCATGTCCAACGCTTTGATCTGATTGCGGAGCGGCCTGGACATCGTCGCAGGCGGCGCACCGTGGAGCATAGCGCCCTCGCCGATGCTCAACCCGCCGTACCACGCCAGTTCTGCCTCACCCGCGAATTCCTCACAGACCGCAATGGAGAGTGCCAGATGCTTCGCCTCCGGAAAGCCGCAGTTGCCGATGCAGGCCAGCCGCTGTCGCCGGCTGGTGGGGTGCGCCGCGCGGTGCGCTGCCAGCCGCTCAAAGGCTTGCACAACGAGGTACGGCAGCGTATCTACATAGAGCGGGTACGTGACTAGGAGCAGATCGGCGCTGTCGAAGTCACGCAAAAACCGCGCCTCGGCGGCCTGGCCTCGGTGAATGTGATGGCTGTAGGCCAGTGAGACGGTCACACCCGCCGACGCCATTCGGTCGGTGACGTGCCTGCCGAGCGCCTCCGAGGTGCTGTGGCGAGCTTTTGGGCTTCCGACAAAGTGCAGGACATGTTGAATGCTCATGACAGAGCCTCCTCGATCTGCGCCAGGAGGCGCGCGATATTTGCGGTATGGGCGTTGGGTAGGTCTTCTGTCAGCCAGGTCACGCCTTGGGCGTATGGCGCGTGGAGATTCAAGCCATTGCGGGCCACAAGATCGCGGAAAAGCTGCGCTTGGCGCGGGTTACGGCTTGCCTGGACACCGATGCCCACGAGAGCCGGGTAACGCTCGTAGCGCGGCGCGTGATGCACTTCACCATGGATGCGCTTGAAAAAGGGCATGATCAGCGGAATCTGATGATCGAGCGCCTTTTTGAACTCCGACGAGTAACCACCGAAGACAACCGGCGTAATGAACAGGAGCACATCGCTCTGCATGGTCAGCGCATTGATGCGCCGATTGTCGCCATTGGCGATGCACTCACCTGGCGTGTCCACCCAGCACTTGAAACAGCCGATGCAGGATTTGATAGCCTGCTCGCGCAGCGTGAGGTGGGTCGTCTGCCAGCCGCGCTGCTGGAGCTGGGCATCGACCTGCTCGGCGAGTACATCGATGTGCTTTTCGCCTGCGCGAGCACCGTTGAGGACGAGGACTTTCATGGCATTTTCTTTCTGTTCAATCGAACGATCATTAAAAAGTGAACACTGTTCTGAAAAGACAAAAAAAGAGAACTAAGTGCCTCATCCGCTAAGTCAGCAAACTAAACAGCTTTTCGCCACTCGTAAG
>CAYTME010000125.1:0-11569 GCA_964438415.1 uncultured Pleurocapsa sp.
GGCCATGGCGTCGGCGTCGGCTTTGTCCATGCCGTCTCGGTCGCTGACCTCATAGCAGAGGACGGCGCGCAGTCCGGCAGCCTGCACTGCCTCGGCGATGACGTCGAGGCTGCCATCGATGGCGTTCGGGCTGGCGTGATGGTCGAACAGCGTTGTCGTGCCATGCTTGATCGCGTCGATCAGGCACACGAGGGCGCTGGCACGGACGCTGTCAGGGTCGAGCGCCTTATCGAGATTCCACCACAAGCGCGTCAAGATTTCCGGGAAGTCGCGCGGCGGCACGCCCGGGATGGCCATGCCGCGCGCGTAGGCTCCGTAGAAGTGCGTGTGCGCGCAGATGCTGCCGGGCATGATGAGCTGGCCGCGCGCGTCCAGCCGTTCGGCATCGGGGTAGCGCGCAGCCAGAGCGGAAGTTGAACCGAGGTCGATGATCGTATCCCCGTCGACGGCGAGCGCGCCATCGGTCAGGATTGCCGCCGACTCGTCCCAGGGGATGAGCGTGCCGTTTGTAATCAGCAGCATAGACGGTTCGCCTTTGCCAGCAAGCCAATGCTGTAAAATAGCTTACCGCATTTGCCCGCCGCATCCCCACCGCGATGGGTTGTCACTTCGGATGCGGCACGCTCAACATGACCGGCCCGCCGCGTTTCGCGATCTGTTCGAGTATTTGGCGCAGGATGGCGTCCTCGGACTGCGCGCCATCGAGCAGAAAGTCGCTGCCCGGCTCGGTGCTCGCTTCAAATACCGAGCCATCTTCACACAGAATGCGCACACCGGGGGCGATGCCGGTTGTTTCGCGCTCAGCTTCCCAATAGCGATCTGGCTCGATACCGCGATCGCGCAGCGCGTGATAGACCCGATCGACATAATAATCGGCAGTGCTGTAGAGATCGGCGATCGTCTCAGCGCTCGAGAAGCGATCCCACGTGGTGTAGATGAAGCTGATCGGGCGGCGGGTCGGATTGCGCACCGGCGGCTCTTTCACCTGCCAGTCCGCCAGGGCGATGCGGTAGTAGACGTGATCGGCACGCGGATGCGCGCGCTCGCGCGGCAGCAGTTCATGACGGTAGGCCAGTTCCAAACCGACCGTTCGGGCGAAGAAATGGATGCCGCCGCTGCGTTCTTTGAAGGTGCGTCCGCTTAAGAAGAAGGCGAGATAGTCCGCTTGAACCCCGCGCGGCATTCGCGCTTGGGGAATGCGATACCAGCCCTCATCACGGGCATAGATCAGGTCTCGCTGGCGGTTGATGACGCCGACCAGCACTCGGTCCTCTGGAAACATTAGCTGTTTGTTTGGCTTCCCATACCAGACCCTTACACGCCATCATAAGCCCGGTTGTGGAAGCCCGCAAGCACATCCCCGAACACTTGGGGGATGGCTGGTGCTACTTATCGCGCGTGATCGCGAAGCCGCTCATGAACTGCTTTTGCAGCAGGATGAAGACGAGCACCGGCGGGATGCTGGCGATGACCGCGCCCAGCATCATCGGCCCGTAGGTCTCACCCGTTTCGACTCCCGCGACAAGCCTGCGCAGGCCAACTTGTACGACCTGGTTGGCGTCTGTGCTGATGATCATGCGCGGCCACAGGTAGAGGTTCCACGCATAGAGGAACTGAATGACGACCAGCGCACCGATGGTATTCCAACTGATCGGGATCAACACGCGCCAAAGGAATTGCAGCGGTGATGCACCGTCGAGCTGGGCGGCCTCGCTCAGCTCCGGCGGGATGCTGGCGAAATGCTGGCGGAAGAGGAACGTGCCCGTCGCGCTGGCGATCAGTGGGACGATCAGCGCCGTGTACGTGTTATCCCAGCCCAACCCGGAGACGAAGCGGAACAGCGCGATCGCCATCGTCTCGATCGGCATCATCAGCGTGATCAGCACGAAGCCGAACACGATCCACTTGCCCGGAAACCGGAAATAGACGAACGCCAGCCCAGCCAACAGCGAGAGCACCGTCTTGCCGGTGGCGACAGCGACAGAGACGAAGACGCTGTTCAGCATCGTGCGCGGGATTTCACGCAGAAGCACAACCTGGAGATTGCTCTCCAGCGCCGCGCCCGGCCAGAACTGGTAGGCGAAGACCTGCGCATTCGTCTGGGTGCTGATCAGCAGCGCATAGAGCATCGGGACACCCAGGATGAAGCAGGCCAGCCACAAAAACAGATGTACGGGCCACCGTTTCGGGATCAGCCGGCGCAGGCTCAGGGACGTTGGCGGCGTGCGGTCGAGGGTCTGTGCGCGGTCCAGAGATAGGTTCGCCATCGATCACACTCCGTAATTGACACGCCGTCCGCTGCTGCGGAACTGCAAGACGGTGAGAGCGACGACGATCAGCAGCAGCATGATCGACTGAGCTGCCGCTCTGCCCAGATCGCGCTCCTGGATGCCAACGACGAAGATATCGTAAATCAAGTTGGTGGTCGATTTGACCGGGCCGCCAGTCGTCAGATAGTCGATCAGGCCGAATGTATCGAAGAATGCGTAGGTCGTATTGGTGATGACGAGGAAGAACGTGATCGGTGAGAGCAGCGGCACCGTGATGCGGAAGAAGCGCTGCAGACTGTTCGCCCCGTCGATCGACGCCGCTTCCAGCAGGTCTTTCGGTACGTTCTGCAGCGCGGCGATATAGAACAAGATGTTGAACCCCATGATATTCCACACGCTGGCGGAGATGACTGCCCAGGGCGCGATGTTCGGATCGAGCAGCCAGGGCACCTGCTGCAGCCCGAGACTGCGCAGCAGGTAGTTGATCACGCCTGTCAGCGGGTTGAACAGAAACAGGAAGATGATGCCTGTCACGACCGGCGAAATGGCATATGGCCAGATCAGCAGCGTGCGGTAGATCGACGCGCCCTTGATCGGCTGGTGAGCGGCGACTGCGATCATCAGCGCGAAGCTGATCGCGATGACGACGATGAAAAAGGCCATGAAAAAGCTGATGCCGAAGCTGCGCAGATACGGCGAATTGGCCTGCAAGACGAAGCCGCTGCTGAAGATGTAATAATCGGTCGCGACCAGGTTGGCGAAGTTGTCCAAGCATACTGGCACGGAGCGCGGCGCGCCCAGGCGGGCGAGCAGTGTGGAGAGGCGGAAGGTATCGAAGGTAGGATAGTACGAAAAGAAGATCAAAACGAGCAGCGTCGGTGCCAGCAGCAGCCAGGGCATCGCCCAATGGCCGCGGAACATGCCGGGGACAGCATCGCCGGTGACCATGCGCTGCCCACCGAAGGGGCGAAGCTGCGCCAGCCAGTAGGCGATGCCGAGCAGAGCGGCTGTGCCTGCGATGATCAGCAGCCAGGCGAGCACCAATACGATGTTGACCGTGATCGGCTCGTTAAAGAAGAATATATTGAAGGTGATGTGATGTTCGGGATCGAAAGCGCAATATTCCAGCGGCAGCATGAACACCTGCGGCCCCAGCACGCCCGCCAGCGCACCGACCGCCGCGCCTGTGAGCGGGCGGCGCCCGGCGCGAGCAAAGCGCACCAGCAGCCACAGCGCGCCAAAGACTGCACTGGCTAGGCTGATCACTAATGGTGTTTCAGGTGACATGGCGCATTCCTAATCGTACAAACGGGTAGAGGCGCTTGTGCGCCCCTACCACTTGGAAACACTCGCTGAGCGCCTTGACTACTCGGTCACGTAGAGCAGATTGTATTCTTCCAGCAGCGTCCGGGCGTCGGCCTGCGCCTGAGCCAGACGCTCCGCCGGATCACCGCCCGCCAGCATCAGGTCTTCCATCGCCTGCGTGATCAAGTTGCGTGTGGGGATGAAGGTGCCGAACAGCGCACCGCGGGTGGCGGTCGTCACCGTCGACTGGCCGATCTGTTCACCGGCGGTGCGGAAGTTCGGGTTGGCCTCGAACCAGCTCGACTCGGCCGGGACACACGTCTCACCATTCCAGATGATGTTCGCTTCCGGCGTCGGGTTCTCCAGCAGGTCGATTGCGCTCTGGCGCAGCACCAGGTAGCCGCTCGCGGTGTGCCAGCAGGCGGCGTTTTCGGTGTTGGTCATGAAGAGCAGCCAAGTGAGCGCGCCTTCTTCGACTTCCGGAGCCAGATCGCGCGTCAGCCACAGCGTGCCGCCGCCGATGATATTGCCCGTCCAACCGACTTCACCATCATAGGGCATGCGGCCGGTGCGGATGGTGATGCCATTCGAAGCGGCAGTATCGGTGATGCCGCGCGCGCCCGCGCTGCTGGTGAGGATGAAAGGAAGCTGGCCGGCCTGCAGCGCCTGCTCCGTGCCGCTCCAATCGCGCTGGACGCCGGTGTAGGCATAGTAGCCCTTGCTGTACATCGACTGCCACCAAGTGGCAATGTTGATGGCGGCGGGGCTGGTCAGCAGCACTTCGGTGGCGCGGCCCTCGCGGCCGTTGCCGTTGTTGACCAGGTCGGTATTCTGCTGGGCGAGCCACTGCTCGAAGAACCAGCCGTGATTGGGCCAGCTAATGCAGCCGGTCACATTGTTCAGGCCAGCGGCCAGGATGGTCTCGCAGGCGGCTTCCAGTTCAGCCCAGGTGGTCGGGATGGCGCTGGTGTCATCGAGGCTGGAAGCGATGCCCGCTTCTACCAGCAGGTTCATGTTGGCGTACATGATCGGCGTCGAGCTAGCCCACGGCATCGAACTCCAGACACCTTCGACCGTGTAGTAACCGGTGATCGGCGCAATGATGTCGCTGAAATCGACGGGCTGGCCGTTGATCTCGGCGCGATCGCCGATGGCTTCGGCGACCGGGCGGAACCAGCCGCTGTCACGGGCGAACTGCGTACCGATTTCGAAGATCATGGCGATTTCCGGCGACGACGCGGTCGGGTTGCCGTTAGCATCGACCGTCAGCGTGTACTGGTCGATGAGCGCCTCATAGCCATCGAAGGCGCGGATTTCGATGTTATACTGCGGATACTCCGCTTCGAACTGCGCAGCGCGATCTTCCAGCCACTGCAAGCGCTGATCGGCGAAGATCTGCCACATATCGATCTGGATGGTGTTCTGCGCCAGCACGGGCGCAACCGAGAGCACCATGACAACCGTAACGAGCAGGACAAACAGCTTCGAAAGTCGAGACATATCGAGTTTTCCTCCAAAGTATGCAGACGCGCGAAAGTGTAGACGCCGAGTTTTAAAGATCGTGATGGGAATTATTAAGATACTTTTCTGAGTTGATCGCCAACGCTCAAGTTCTCCCGCCTCCATCACACCTTGTACAGCGCGCGCGCGTTATCGGCCAGGATGAGGCGCGCGGCCGTCTGCGCCTCGTCTGTCGAGAGCATCCCGTCGTCGATCAAGTCCTGCAGTACCTGGGCGACCGCCTGCCTGCCGAGCAGCGCGCTGGTGTAAAACGGCTCGACCGACCCGTAGGCGTCGGAGCCGTAGCACACACGCGAGATTGGCGCCATCTCCAGCACCTCGGCTGCGATGCGCTTGGCCGCGCGCCCGGCGAACGGCAGTCCCTCCGAGAGATCGCACCAGACGTTGGGCAGCACGTTGGCCATGTAGCCCGCCTCGGCGTGATAGGGGTAACCCGTGTGTACGAGCAGCACACGGCAGGCGCGGTAGGCCGGGAAGCGCAGCAGATCCATCAGCAGGGCGGGGCGGCAGGCGGTGAGCTGTACCTGCCAATCGCCCATGCCGGCGTGGATCTGCATCGGCACGTCGTGCTCAAGGCACAGCTCAAGCGCGCGGCACAGGCAGTAATCGCGCAGTTTCTTCATCGCGCCGCCGCCCGTGCCGCGGCGGATGGCATCGAGCGCCTGCAGACCCTGGTCGGGCGTGCGGCTGAGCGGCGAGACGTCAAGGCCGGTGCGGTAGGCGATGATCGACTTGAGGCCGCGGTAACCGCCGCGCGTCAGCGCCTCGGCGATGCGGTCGTCGTACAAACGGCGAAACTCAGGCCAGCCGATGTCCGAGTCGAGTAGCTCCTTGATCAGCACTTCGATACGGTAGATTGGCACGATCTCAATCCCAGCGTCGGCACGCATCTGCTCGACAGAGATCTGCGGCAGCGGATAGCCGAAGTCCATCATCACCGCAGCCACGCCGCCCGTGCGGAAAGTGCGTTCCGTGTACGCGGCGCAGCCTTCGCGGGCGATGGCGTCACTGCGCGCGCGCACGATCACCTCGACATCCGGCTCGACGCCGAAGTACTCGGCCAGCCGGTGGATCATGTAGCGGAAGTAGATCGTGTCGCGCTTGCCCTGCTGAAGCTGCGCCTGCAGTGCATCGGTGATCGGGACGCCCGCCTCCTCGAAGTAAGTGACGGAACCGCCGCCGAACGCGGTCACGTTGACGAATTCGTCCGCCGTCAGCGTCGGCTTGGATGTGAACGGATGACAGTGGATATCGACGACGGGCAGGCTGGACAGGTCGAGCATCGTTCAGTCTCCTTAAGGGGGCGAGTGACGCGAGAAGAGATGATGAGGAGAAAGGTGACGAGGTATGCGTGATGACGCGATATGGGAGGGTTATGTCGCATAATGTTGGGTGTGGAGGTGGCATCACGTAAGCGCATGGCAAGCGCTTCGGCAACCAACACCCCCAAGCACCTCATCACCGCGCCTCGTTCTCCGCGTCACCTTTCAC
Source organism: uncultured Pleurocapsa sp. (assembly GCA_964438415.1). GTDB lineage: Bacteria > Chloroflexota > Anaerolineae > Aggregatilineales > Phototrophicaceae > Flexifilum. The sequence continues at coordinate 6,588 of CAYTME010000125.1, forward strand.
CTCATGACGCATCACGCATCGCGCTAAATCACTTCTAGATACATCTTGCGTTCCCAAGCGTGGACGATGCGCTCGTACTCGGCCATCTCCATGCGCTTGACCTTGAGAAACTCCGGCCCGATGACCGGCGCGAGCGAGTCCATCAAGACACCGTCCGCCTCGAACGCGGCGAGCGCGTCCGGCAGCGTGCGCGGCAGATAACCGATCTGGTAGTCAGCGAGCTGGGCATCGCTGAAATGGCCGACGTCGTCATGGCTGAGCGGCGCGCCGGGGTCGATCTGGCGCTGTAGGCCGTCCATGCCCGCCGCTAGCAGCGCCGTCAGGTAAATGAACGGGTTGCAGGTGCAGTCCCCAGCGCGGTACTCGATGCGCGCGCGTTTGTTGGCATCCGGCACACGCACGAGCGCCGCCCGGCTACCGACGCCCCACGAGATGTGTGCCGGTGCCCATGACCCCGGCAGTAGGCGCTTGTACGAGTTGACTGTCGGCGCGCCGACCCCGGTCAAACCGCGTGCGTGTTCGAGCAGACCGCCGACGAAGTGCAGGCCGGTCGGCGCGAGCGGATCGGCTTCGCCGCTACCCGCTGTCAGGCTGCGCTTGCCCTCCCGATCCCACAGCGCGAGGTGCACGTGCAGCCCGCAGCCCGGGATATGGTGATACGTCTTCGGCATGTAGCTGGCGATCCAACCATAGCGCAGCGCCAGCGCGCGCACGACCTCGCGCGTGACGAGGTAGTCATCGGCGGCGCCGAGCGGATCGCGGTAGCGGATCGTCATCTCGTACTGCGACGGTCCGTACTCTTTACCCAACTGCTCGACGCGGATGCCCATCACCTCCAGCGTCGCGACAATCTCCTGCATCAGCGCAAGGTGGCGGTTCAGCCCGGCGACAGTGAACATGCCGTCGTGATTGGCCGGCGCGTACTCCCCGTCGGCGGTCTTGGTGTAGAGGGCGAACTCCGCCTCCAGCGCGACCGTCAGGCTCATATCATGCGCGGCGTAGCGCTCGATCATGCTGCGCAGCGCGGTGCGCGGGCAGCCCTCGAACGGTGTGTACTGCTCGGTCATCATGAAGGCATGGGCGAGCGCGGTGTTCGGCAGGTGCGGCAGCAGGCGGTAGCTGTTCGGATCGGGCACGGCCAAGAAGTCGCCTGTATGCGCCAAGAAGATCGCGCCCTGCGCCATGTGGTCATTCAGACCGAAGTCAAGGTTCGCCCGCGCGAAGACGATGCCGTTTTCGACGACGCGCTCGAAGGCGCTGCGCGGGACGGATTTGGCGCACGAGCGCCCGTTGTAATCGTGATAGATGACCCAGAAATGCTCGATCTGATCGTCTTGCAGTCGTTTGAGCAAATCGCCTTGATCCATCGGTCGTTTTCTCCCCGGCGGCGCGCGAGCCACCCCTGTACGTCATGCGCTCTTCAAATCCACAATCCGCATCATCAGGTGCGCGAGCAGCGCCGTGCGCGGCACGATGCTGCTGCGCAGGATGTACTCATCCGGGCTGTGATCCAGCCCGCCGACGGGACCCAGCCCATCGAGCGTCGGCGCGCCCACATCCGCTGCAAAGGCGGAATCGGCTGCCCCACCCGTGTGCGCCCCGCGCACCGTGAAGCCGAGCGCTTCCGCCGAGCGTTCGGCCAGCTCTGCCAGGCGCAGCGCGGCGGGCGTCGGCGGCATCGGCGGCGAAACCTCCTCGGCGGCGATCTCGAAGTGGATGCCGTCCGGCGCGCTGGCGGCACAGGCGTCGCCGACAGCCTGCATCGCCGCATCGAGATCGGCGCGTGTGTAAGCGCGCACATCCACTTTGGCCAGCGCGCGCTCGGCGATGATGCTGGGCAGCCGTCCACCCCCGATCACGCCCGTATTGAGCGTGATGCCGCGGGCCGGGTCATTGAGCGCGTCGATCGCCACGATCATGCGCGCCAGTGCCAGCACGGCGCTGCGCCCCTTCTCCGGCTCGACGCCGGCGTGCGCTGCCCTGCCCTGCACAGTCAGCGTCAGCCAGCAGACGCCTTTGCGCGCGATGACGATGTCGCCGTTTTCACGGGCTGCCTCCAGCGTCAGCACTGCGTCCGCCCCGCGCGCAACGCGGCGGATCAAGTCGATCGAGTGGCGCTGGTCGATCTCCTCGTCGGACACGCATAGATAGTCGATCTGCCCGTATTGCTGCCAGCCGAGCGCGGCCAGCGCCTCCAGCGCGTAGATGCCTGTCAGCAGGCCGCCTTTCATATCACAGACGCCGGGGCCGAGGATGCGGTCGCCATCATACGTGAGCGGACGCACTGCCGCCGTCCCGCGTGGATAGACGGTATCGCTGTGGCCGAGCAGCACGATGCGCCCGCGTCCCGTCCCTCGCCGCGCGGCCAACAGGTCGTCACCACGTCCCGCGTGGGCTTCGCGCTCGATGCTGAAACCGCTCGCCCGCAGCCTCGCGGCCAGCCAATCCACTACCCGGTTGACGTCGTCACCGTCGAATGAGTACGAGTCGAGCGCGACCAGCGCCGCCAGGTCGTCGATGAAGTCGGACTCGCGCGCGGCGATCAACTTGAACAGGCGCTCACCATCCGGCATAGCGCGCCACCTCTGCATCGCTGACACGACCTGCCTCGACATCGCCGAGCGCCCGGTCGAGCAGATCGACCGCCTCATCGACTTCACGGCGCGTCATGATGAGCGGCGGCGTCAGCTCGAGCACGTTGGAGAAGACGCCGACGTAGTAGACGAGCAGGCCGAGCTGCCAAGCGCGGTAGACGACTTTGGCCGTCTCCCTGCGGGCGGGCGTCTTGACCGCGCGATCCTGCACCAGCTCGACGCCTTGGATCAGGCCGCGCCCGCGCACATCGCCGATCAGCGGGTGAGACGCGGCCAGATCGCGCAGCCGTGCGTGCAGATAGGCACCAGTATCGGCGGCCTGCGCGATCAGCCCATCCTGTTCGATGGCTTCGAGCGTGGCGAGTCCGCCCACACAGCTCAACGCATTGCCTGCCGCCGTGAAAAGCGCGAGCGCCGTCCCGACATCGAGCAGCTCACGCCGGGCGACGACCGCGCTCAACGGCAGGCCACCACCAATCGACTTGCCCAAGACGACCACATCGGGCGTGATACCGCTGTGCTCGAAGCCGAACAGCCGACCGGTGCGCCCCATGCCGACCTTGACCTCATCGAGAATCAGGTAGATCCCGTGCTGGCGGCAGATCGCCTCTAAGCGCGGCAGGAAATCATCGGGCGGCACGATATCGCCGCCATCGCTCTGCACAGCCTCGACGAACATTCCTGCGATATCGTCCGGCGCGCACACCTGCTGAAAGATGTAGTTTTCGAGGTAGTCGAGCACGCGCTGACCGGTCTCGTGGGGCGCTTCACCGTAGACAGGGCGGTACGGGTTTGGATACGGCAGTTTGATGACATGACCACCGCCGACGAACTGCGCGAACGCCGGATGTCCGGACAGCGCCATCGACCCGGCAGTGAAGCCGTGATAAGAGCCTGTGAACGAGATGACGCGCTTGCGTCCAGTCACCAGCGGCAGCAGGCGTCCGACCGTTTCGTTGGCATCCGAACCGCAGAAGCCGAACCAGCACTTCTTTTCGAAGTCGCCAGGCGTCAGCGCGATCAAACGTTCAGCCAGTTCGATCGCCTGCGGGTGCGTGGCTGAAACCAGGCCGGCGAAAGTCGTCCGTTCGAGCTGCTCGCGGATCCGCCGCTGGATGTGCGGATGGTCATAGCCTGTATTCGCCAGGGCCCAGCCCGCGGTCAGATCGAGATACTCACGTCCATCGACATCGCGCAGTCGGCAGCCGCTGCCCTCGGCCACCGCGAGCGGGAAGAAGCGGATCTTGATCGCATCGGCGATCAAACGGTCGTCGAGCGTGTGCAGTGCATCAGCGCTGCGCTGTGTCATGGCGTCTGCTCCTCAGATGCAGTTCACGTCCGCCGGTGATCCCGCCGGGTCTCAGCAGCAGGAACAAGAGCATGGCCAGGCTGACGACCAGCTCAGTCGTGCCGGCGATGCCGCCCGGCACGAGATTGGCGATGTTGATCTGGTTTTCGACCGAGCGCGTCCCCTGAGCCAGCAGCGTGATCGCGATCACGCCGAGCACCGCGCCGCTGACGCTGGCCGTGCCGCCGACGATCAACATCGCCAAGATGGTGAAGGTCTGCCCCAGGAAGAAGGCACCTGCACCGAACGAAGTGATGAAATGCGCGTATAACCCACCAGCGACGCCGGCGAAAAACGCGCCGACGGTGAAGGCGATCCAGCGCAGGCGGATGATATCGATGCCGATGCTCGCCGCCGCTTTTGCATCCTCGCGCGAAGCGCGCAGCATCAAGCCCAAACGCGACTCTTTGAAGGCGTAGGCGAAGACGACTGCCACGCCGGCCCAGGTGAATACGCCCCAGGCGTCGGTCAGTGCATCGATGCCGAACACGGTGCGCGGGCCGTTGGTGAGCTGGTTCCAATTGAGCAGCAGGCCGTGCAGGATGACCAATAGGGCGAACGTCGCGATCACGGATGCCGCCCCCGAAAGGCGCATGAGCGGATAACCGAAGACGGCGGCGACCAGGGCCGCGACCAGTCCTGCAGCGATCAGCGCGGGCAAGAAAGGCAGGTCGATCGATCGCAGGAACGGGTAGAGGTTCGGCAGCACGATCCGTTCCATGCGATCGGAGAGTGTGAAGATGATCGACGCATAGGCACCGATGCCCATGAAGCCGATGTGGGCGAACGAAGCGACACCTGAATTGCCCATGAAGAGCTGCAAGGAGACGGTCAAGATGATGTTGATGAACAGCAGCACGCCGATGCGCTGGATGATGACACTGCCGCTGAGCTGCGTGATGAGCTGCACGAGCAGCAACAGGCCGAGCAGCCAGACGACCGTTTGGTGGCGTTGCACAGCGCGCAGCATGGTCACACGCGCTCGACCGCACGCCGGTTCGAGATCAATCCCTCGGGCTTGAACAGCAGCACCAGGATGA
>CAYTME010000126.1:0-1645 GCA_964438415.1 uncultured Pleurocapsa sp.
CGCCGCTCTTCTCGTCTGCAGGTGCGAGATAATCTCACATGACTACCGATCGCCATGCTGTAGGGCGATATGCGCGATCAGATAGAGCAGCAGTGCCTCGGTCTTCAGTACCCACTGCCCATCCCCATCCCTGACGGCTTGTGTCCAAATCCAGTCTGTTGGGTCTAAGACCTGCGGAATGCCGCGCAGCGAGCCGAGACGGTAGTGAACTTCGACCCGACATCCGACGCCGAAATCGCGGTAGTACACGTCATGATGGCTGATCTTACTCGCAATTGCAGGATGGCCCGCCAAGAGCTGGAGGTCGTCGTCTGGATCAAGACGATAACCGCTCTGCAGCATGAGGCTGGCGACGGCGTCGCGCTGATCCTCTGGAATGAGCATGTCGATGTCCACCATCGGCCGGCAGTACGGCTGCGGGTACAACCTGTGCGCCAGCAGCAGACCTTTCAGCCAGAGCACAGGTATCGATGCGCGCCGGATTTCTTGCGCTATTCGCTCTTGTTCACGTTCAAACAATGCGCTGCGCAGTGCCGATGACCGGGCTTCCCGCTCAACAGCCGTGCGGCTTTCCAAATCGACTTCTTTCCACCAACCGAACCGATCGAGCTGGTGGTGCAGCATGGGTGCCAGATCGTTCGCGAGCGCCAGCTCAACGATTGGTGCCCAATTGGGAGATAACGGTTGAGCACGTTCAGTGTCTGCGCTGATGATCGCGCAGAGTGTTTCTAGACTGTCGGTATCTCGAGCTTCGAATGGTGCAGGAGAATGGGACGCCATGGCTCATTCAACGTCTAACGATGCGGCCGCCTGCGCCAACACCTGTTCGAACTGCACGAACAAGCGGTCTCGGTTGAAGTCTTCATGCGCAAGCTGGCGTGCAGCGGCACCTGCTGATCGCAGGCGTTCAGGGTCGCGCAAGAAATCGCCCAGAAGATGAGCAGCACGTGCTGGTTGTGCTTCCGGCAGCACAAGCCCCGCTCCGGTGCGCTCGATCAATTCGGCTTGCCAGCCCTGGTAGTTGATCGCGATCGGTTTGCCGGCAGCCAGGGCATCGAAGAACTTGTTGGCGGAATTGTTCCACATCGCCGGCAGAGGGATGAAGACCGAAAGCGCGATCGAGGCGGAAGCGAGCACAAACGGGACATCAGTTTTCGGCACCGGTTTCCAGATTGCGAGGTTGGTATCCAAGACTCCGTGCTCGACCGCTAGGCGCGAAACCTTGTCGAACTCAACACCGTCTCCGACCAGTAGGAAATACAGATCTGGCGCACTGGACACGGCTTCCGCGGCCATTTCGACAATGTAGGATACGCCGTTGATGTGTCCGAAGGTTCCGGTGTAGACCACCAACGGGCGCTCATCATCGAGTCGCAAACGCTGCCGGATCGGATCCGGTCTCGGACGTTCGATCTCAAATCGCTCGGTGTCACTCCCATTCGGGATCACAGCCACCCGCGACTCGGCGATGCCTCGCCGGACGACGCCGTCTTTCATACCTGGGGATAAGGCGATCACGCGCGCGGACTGGTGGTACGCCAGCCATTCGAGCGCGGATGCCAACCAACAGACGAGAGGATGGCGGATTGCGCCGACGGCGATGGGAAGCTCAGGCCACAGATCGCGCACTTCAAGCACGAGCGGT
>CAYTME010000126.1:1655-10981 GCA_964438415.1 uncultured Pleurocapsa sp.
CCATGAGACCCGGAATCGCGATGGTGAGCGGCGTGCTGGTCGCGAAGATGAGATCGGCGGGCGTTCTGGCCGCGTAGCGCGATGCCGCGAGCGCGAATTTCAGGAATGCCGCCATGCGGCGGCGAAAAGACATTCGATTGGAGTAGGCGACTGGGATGATGATGACCGCGATGCCATCGATGGTCGTGTTGGTTGTTTTGTGCAGGTCGCGGTACTGCGCCGGCAGCATCGCATTCGACGTGATGACACAAACCCGATGCCCTCGCTCGACAAGGCGTCGAGCGAACTCGTACGCTCTGGTGCTGCCGGCGGCGTCCGGCGTGACGAAGTACTGGGCGAGGTAAGTAATGCGCATCAGCCTTCGAACTCTCGAACCACATGTTTGAATTTGTGTCGATTGGTGCGCGGTATCGAGTCGACGACTTCCCAAGCGATGGTCACGTCCTCACCGATCAGGTGGCGGGCAGTGGCGACGACATCCTCCATACTGGCGGCATCGAAATCGGGTAGCGGTACAACGCGGATGATGACGCGATCAGGTGCTGTCTGCACGATTTGGCTCTCCAAAATTCCACGTCCGGGTTTGCTGACATGACTTAACCGTCCGACTTTGCGTCCGCTGGGCGTGATCAAGAGGTCATCGGCGCGTCCGTCGATCCCTTCGAGGATGCGTGTGTTCCACCCGCAGGGACAGACCGCGCTGTTCGAGAGCCGTCCGATATCACCCGTATCGTACCGGATATAAGGCACTGCACTTTGGGTCAAGTCGGTTACTAGGATGCGACCAGGCTCTCCATCTGGCACGGGGCGACCGTCATCATCGACGATTTCGGTGATACAGCTCCGTTCGAGCAGGTGGTAACGCTTCTGTGTGCATTGCACGGCGACCCAACCGACCTCTCCTAGACCATAAACATCGTAGACGGGCGCGCCGAAACCCATTTCGATGATCGGAATGAAATGCGGCGGCACGCCTTCACTATCGGTGAAGACAGCTCGGATCGTCGTCTTCAATCCACCCGCCGATGCGATGTGTTCGCCCAGGATATAGAGCGCATGGGCGTATCCGGTCAGGTAGATCGGCTTGAATTCATTCAATTGTTGAACGTAAAGTGGCAGAACGTCAGGAAACATGTGGTAGGGGGACATTTGAAGCTGATGATCGAAGCGGTTCATGATCCAGAATGGAGGTTCACGTTGTTCGGTCAGCTTGATCTTGGAGCCGCCGAAACGTGCACGCCTATCCCCGTAGTGGCAGCCGAACAAGGCGTAATACTCATCTTGGATGGCAAAGCGCGCGCGGATGCCCTCGCGCCCGACATACAGACGCAGGGGAGTTCCTGTAGAGCCGCTCGTCAAGCCGCTCCACAGGTGCTTCGGGGGTGTTCCTTGGGCGATCATCAGCGCGCTACAACTGCGCAAATCTGCTTTCGTGAGGATGGGTAGGTCCGCGAGATCGTCGAGCGAGTCGATGACTTCAGGCAGCGTCTTGTAGTATTCTGTGCCCTCACGCGCAGCCTTGACCAATGCTCGCAGTCTTCCGAGCTGTTCCGCACGGATCTGCTCGAGCGAGAGCCGCTGGTAATGCGAAAATCTGAAAGCAGCCCGGACTGCCGCGGCGTCACCATAGCGTCGGTAGCGGCTGCGGCGGTATGCCTCTAGGGCAACCAGAAGTTCTTTCATCGGCCAAGGAGCTGCATTGTAGATCTGCTCATATGTGCTCGTGGCCATCGTGGATCCTCGAACTTCTGCATGTCAGCAGGGTCATGTGGCTTTGAGCGCGGCCAGCTCTCGGAAGGTGATGAGCTGAATATTCCCGTTTCGCAGCGCGTTCAGCCAATCCGTCGATCTGAGCAGATCGTACTCCATGACGCGGTCAATCTGCTGCTCGGAATCGGTGAGATTTGCTGTGCTTGCGGCAGGATGACACGGAATTTCCCAACAGCGCGCCTCATCTGGGGCACCATGTGCGATCAGAAGGCGCAGCACATCCAGCGTCGTGCCGCCCGCTTTGGCCAGCAGTCCATCAGGCACAATGAAGTGCCTCTCGGCGCGCCTTGCCAGTAGATAGTAATAAGTTTCATACAGCAAACGCTTGACGCCGAACCGCAGCCCCGCCGCTTCTGCGATCATCGGGCTGCCTGCTCGCACGAAGAAATGGCTGTGGATGCGCATCCCACGCACGTCGAACTGTCGCCCGAACCTGATCGCGATGCTCGCGAACGGCTCGTACCGGTGGATGCCCTCGTGGGAGTCCCAGTGATCGAGTCGGTGCGCAGCCAGCGAACGAGCGCGCTCGAATTGGGCACCGATCTCCGCCTCGATCTGCTTCTGCTCAACTGCACCCCGTCGTGACCGCTCAACCAGCGTCTTGAGCGGCAGGAAGGCACCGGTCTCATCGACGAGCGAACGCGCCTCAGTGAGCGGTGTGCCTTTCGTCAGATTGAGATGGAGGCCGACGCCCACATTCGGGGCACTTTCAAAGAGTTTCCCAGCGGAGTCGACGCCGGGCAGATTGACCATCAGGCTGGTGGATGAGATCGCTCCTGCAGCCGCCAATTCGATGATGGCGCGGTTCGTATCCTCCGTGAGGCCGAAATCATCGGCATTGAGGATGACGAAGCTCATGCACCCGCTCTATCAGTGCTGGCACGCACGCGAGGCGCTGTCAGCCGCTCGTAAAGGCTCAAGATCTCGACGGCTTCACGTTCCCAATGGTACTCGCGCTCGATGCGCTCGCGCGCGGCCGCGCCCATTCGCGTACACAGCACCGGATCTTCGAGCAGGCGGGTGATCGCGTCAGCGTATGCTTCGTAGTCGTCGGCCTTGACCATGATCGCGCATTTCCCATCCCCAACGAAAGGGCGGCTGGGGGGCAGGTCGCTCAAGATCGTCGGCATTCCGAGCGCCATGAATTCGAACAGTTTGGACGGGATATTGGTCTGGAATTTGGGTAAATCCGGGAGCGGAATGAAACCGATCTTGGCCGTTTTCAGGCGAGGTACGACTTGATCGTACTGGATCCAACCATGCTCGACCGTCACGTAATCTCTCAGTCCACGACGGTCGATTTCCCTCTGCGCCCATTCTCGATACGGACAACTGCCGAAAAACAGCCAGCGCGCTGCAATCCCTCTGCGCTTGAGCACATCCGCGACGTTGAAAGCGATTTCCAGATGATAGCGCGGTATGGTCCCATGATAGACGAGGTCATACAGTTTTTCGGCTGGCGGGTCATCCGCCGGCGGCGAAAACACGTCCAGCCGCGGAAAATTGTGCGCGATCACGACATGCTTGGCACCATAGCGGTGTCGATATAGGTTCGCGACGCCCGGGTCGCAAACGACGATCGCATTCAGCCCACGCGCTGCGAGCCGCACATTGAGCTGCATCAGCAGCAGGAGGGCCGGCTTCAGAAGGCGGTGAAGGTATGTCTTTTGACGGATGTAGGCGACATCATCCTCATGTGCGTCGAAGATGACGACCGCACCCGTTCGCAGCCGCAGCCACACAGCGAGCGGTATGAGTTCTGGATCATGAATGTGATAGACATCAGCTTGGATCGAACGGGAAACCTTCAAAGCCTTCGCAAATCGACTGAGGCGCTGCCTCAGACGCAGACCGGCTGTGATGGCTGCCTTTTTCCCGACAGACCGGATGCGCACCCCATTCAGTTGAAGATCATCCTGATCGGACTGGACAAGATAGGTGACCTCGTGGCCAGCTTGTACTTGGCTCCAGCACTCCAAGTAGAAGATGCGCGGGTCGTGCAAAGGATGCACAGTCGAGATGTGACACACCCTGAGCGGTCGCGTGGTTGGTGGGATAGAGGTCACAGGAGCAGACATTTCTATCGTATGCTGCATCTTATCATATCGGCTTTGACCTTCTGCGTCTGAAGGTGCTTCACACTTCCGGTTTCATGTTGTGTGCGGATGAACCGCTTTCATGCGGGCAAGCTCAACTTGCATGACCGACTATCGGCTTTGGGCTACCCTACCTACACCCACTCACTTCTTCATTCCCGTCCACCCGATCGGCTGCATGCCACATCGACATCCAGTGCATATTCTAACTGTAGCTTAATTTCGATTCGATAACCTGTTATCATTCGCCTCAATCTGGTTCATCGAGTGTGATCAAGCCCATTTGAGGGCAGACGCTCGCTCTGCCATTTTCACGCACGGGAGTATCCGCATGACGGAAGAGATCAAGATTCATAAAGGGCTGGACAATGTCATCATCGACGAGACTCGGCTGAGTCTGGTCAATGGCACTGAAGGCAAGCTCATTTACAGCGGCTACAAAATCGAAGACCTGGCGGAGCATGCCCTCTATGAAGAGGTCGTTTATCTGCTGTGGAACGGCCGTCTGCCCAACGCGACCGAGCTGGAGGCGCTGAGACAAGAGATCGCGACTGGTGGTGTGGTGCCTCAGCCCGTCTTGAACGCGATGCAGCAGTTCCCCCACGGTGCTGAGCCGATGGCGGTGCTGCGCACGACGACCTCGATGCTGTCCCTGTATGATAACGAGAGCGAGGACAATAGCCAGGAAGCGAACCGCCGCAAGGCCGCGCGCCTGACCGGTCAGGTGACGACCCTGACGGCCGCTTGGGCGCGCATCCGTCAGGGCTTGGCGCCGCTGCAGCCCCGCAGTGATTACAATCTGGCGCAGAATTTCTTGTACATGCTGCGCGCAGAGGAACCGGAGGTCAACGCCGTCAACGCGGTCAACACCTACATGGTGCTGCTGACGGAACACGGCATGAACGCGAGCACCTTCGTCGCGCGCGCCACAACCAGCACCAAGAGCGACATGCACAGCGCCATCGTCAGCGCCATCGGTTCGCTCAAGGGACCGCTGCATGGCGGCGCGAATGCTGAGGCGATGCGCATGTTCCTCGAGATCGGTGAGGTCGAAAATGTAGGCCCCTGGTTCGAGCGCGAGATCAAGGAACTGGGCGGCAAGATCATGGGCATTGGCCACCGCGTTTACAAAGCGCTCGATCCGCGCGCCGCGGTGCTGCGCGACCGTGCCGAGAAGCTGGCGCACGCCTCCGGCAACAGCAAGTGGTTTGAGATCGCCGACAAGCTGGCGCAGACCGCGCGCGCCGATGCGTATTTCATCGAGCGCAAGCTGTACCCGAATGTGGACTATTACAGCGCGATCGTGCTCTACACGCTCGGCTTGGATGTCGATATGTTCACGCCGCTTTTCGCCATGAGCCGTATGGCCGGCTGGACAGCGCACATCATGGAGCAGACGGCCAACAATCGCCTGATGCGCCCCGACGTGCTGTATGTCGGGCCGATGGATCTCGAGTGGAAGCCGCTGTCTGAGCGTTAAGGAACGCCCGTGCAGATGCACATGTGATGCATCCGCGCTTGCGTTTTTGAATCCCGACTCAGAACACGAACATGCTGCGCGGGTTGATGACGATGCGGTTGAAGATCGACCGTTCCTCGGCATCGAAGCTCACGCGCAGCTCGAGATGCAGATGCGGCCCGGTCGAGTTGCCGGTGTTGCCGCTCAACCCGATCTGGGTGCCGGCGCTGACGGCTGTGCCCTGGGCGACATCGATGCGGCTCAGGTGTGCGTAGATGGCGTAGATGAACGCCCCGGCCAAGCCCTGTCCCTGCAGCGTCTGGCGCGTCATATTGGGCAGATCCGCCCAGGCGTAGCGCAGCATGACGTAGTTGCCGAAGCCGAAGCCCCACGCCGGGTCGCGGATGGCGTTGGAGTCCCAGTCGGGCAGGCCTTGACTGCGGAAATTGGGCGCGTCTGGCCGGCAGCGTGTGCAGACGACGACCTCGTGCACCGTGGCGCTGCCTCCGGCGACGACCGCTATGCCCTCCGGACCTGACAGATCGATCCCTTTGTGGCGGTTGACGTTGAATTCCTGAAAGACGGTATACGAGCCGCGCAGCGGTGTGCTGAAGCGCTCGACCGGGCTGCCGCCTCCGACCGGATTGGTGCTCGGTGGCGGCGGCGATGGTGCCGGGGATAGACCGAGGGCGGTGCAGCCGTCACTGTAGGTCAGCAGATCTTCGCGCACGTAGCCTTCCAGCCCGACGGCGCTGACCTTGGCCCAGCGGAACGGCAGCCCATCTTGACCTGCCTCGACCGCGCTGATGCGCACGCGCGCCCCCGGCTCCAGAAACGCCACATGTTCGCTAGCGAGCGACGGCCGACTGCGCACGCGGGCGCGGATCTCGCGCCGCACCGTGCCGATGCACTCGTTCACGGTCGGCGGTGGTGGGCTGGGCGGGGGCGAGATGGGTGGTGCCGCTGGCGGGGGACTGGCGGGCGGCGCGGGCGGCGCTGGACTGACCGATGACGGCGGGGGCAGGTTCTTGGCGGCTGCAAAGGCATATGCGCGCAGCGGGTACATGCTGTAGCCGAGCGCGCGCAGATCGCCCTGGAGGTCGAGCAGATCATCGCGCACCCAACCGCGCCGTCCATCGGGGAAGGCGAGCAGGAACCAGCGGTAGGTTTGCCCTTGGAAGCTGTCACCAGTGGGATCGAGGCGGATTTCGACCGCGGTCGCGGTCAAGCCGACATCGGCCCGAAACAGCGTGTTGGCGTTCAGACCCGGCGTCTCGCGCACGCGCACACTGGTGATGCTGGGGCTTTCGGGGATACCGCGGATGAAGATCGTATGCGTCATCGGGAAACCCTTCGGCGGTGGTTGTAAATCCTCATGCCTCATGGTACACCTAATCGCACTCGCGGTACCGGTCAACTTGCCGAAAGGATCGGTCATGCTGCCGATAGGCGACATCAATCCTGTGCGCCGCACACCGTATCTGACCTGGGGGCTGCTCGCGATCAACATCGTGGTCTTCTTGTGGCAGCTCACCATTCCGCCCGATCAATTGAACCTGCTGCTGCGCGATATCGCCGCTGTGCCGCGCAGTATCTCCGCCAACCCATTCGGGCTGGAGTCGCTGCTGGATGGCCTGCGGAGTATGTTCTTGCACGGCGGGTTCGACCACATCATCGGTAATATGTTGTATTTGTTCTTATTTGCGGACAATGTTGAAGATCGGTTGGGCAAGATCTTGTTCCTCGCCCTCTACTTCATCAGCGGCTACGCGGCGGTCTATGCTCAGGTCATCATTGAACCTCAGTCGCCGATCCCGATGATCGGCGCGAGCGGGGCGATCGCGGGCGTGCTCGGCGCGTATCTGGTCATGTTCCCTCAGGTCAAGGTGCGCGCTTTGGTCGGCTTCGGCTACTACGGCCGCATCGCCGAGCTGCCCGCAGTCGTCGTGCTCGGCTTCTGGTTCGTGCTGCAGCTCATCAGCGGTTTCGCGTCGCTCGGCGTGACCGCTCAATATGGCGGCGTCGCCTTCTTCGCCCACATCGGCGGCTTCGTCGCCGGGGCGCTGCTCGCGTTCGCCTTCGTGCGGATGGTGCCGCAGCCGCCGCTTCAGGAGCGCTACCAGATGCTGTACGAGCGCCGGCTGCGCCGCTAGGTTAAGCCGCCTACAACGGAGCGCGCGGGCGCTGCGTATAGATCGCATGATCGTGAGTGAGCGGCGAGGGAAGCGCACATGATCCCGATGAAAACGACCAACGCACCGACCGAGCGCGTGCCGTATCTGACCTACGGCCTGATCCTGGTCAATATCGTCGTCTTCTTGTGGGAGACGACGCTGCCGCCGCAGGCGCTGCGCGCGGCATTTTACGATCTGGCGGTCGTGCCGTGTGAATTGGCCAAACAGTTCTTCTCAATCGACACGCTGCTCGATTTTGTGCGCAGCATGTTTTTACATGGCGACTGGCTGCATTTGAGCGGCAACCTGCTCTTCTTATGGATTTTCGGCAGCAACATCGAGGATTACTACGGCCGGCGCACCTTCATCGGCTTTTACCTGCTCGCGGGGGCGGTCGCGGCGCTGGCGCAGTCGTTCGCGATGTGGAATGTCTGCGTCCCCATGATCGGCGCCAGCGGGGCGATCTCGGCCATCCTCGGCAGCTACCTGGTCTTGTACCCGGCGGTCAAGGTGCGCGTCGGCGTCGTCTTCTTCCGCTTTTTCTTCCGCACGCTGCTGCTGCCGGTCTGGGTCGTGCTCGGCTACTGGTTTCTGCTCCAGGTGGCCAACGGCTTCGTCTCGATGGGCGTCGAGACGATCAGCGAGGGCGGCGTTGCGTTCGTCGCGCATGTGGGCGGCTTCGTCTTCGGCATGATCTTCGCCTTCGTCGTGACGCTGTTCAAGGGGCTGCCGCCGAAAGTGAGCTGATGCGTTTTACTCTCCAAATGCTCACTTGCCAGTTGGGGCGAGTCGTTCTATCTTGCAGATAACTCGTGAAAGTCGTCACAAAGGTGCGATCATGCCCGTGAAGCCTGTGAGCTTGAAAGGCCACTTCCTGCTCGGCCATCTGCCCGATTTCACCGCCGATACGCTCGGTTTCATGCTGCGGCTGCGCGATTACGGCGATCTCGTGCGCATCCGCTTCGGCCCGTTCCCAGCCTACGTCATCCAGCATCCCGATCATGTGCATCAGGTGCTGGTCGAGGAGGCATCGGCGTACTTCAAGACGACCACGATGAAGAACGTCCTGGCGCCGGTGCTGGGAAACGGCATCTTCACCAGCGACGGCGATGTCTGGCGCCGTCAGCGCCGCCTTTCACACCAAGCGCATCGGCGCGTATGCCGACATCATCACCCGCCGCACCGAGAGCCTGATCGCGGGCTGGGAGGACGGCGGCACGCTGGCGCTCGACGAGGAGATGGCGCACTTGACCATGCGCATCATCTCGAAGACGCTGTTCGATGCGGAACTCGAAAGCGATGTCGATCTGATCGGCAAGTCGATCACGGTCATCCTCAAGAACACGGACGAGCGCTTCAATCAACTGCCGCTGCGCCCCTACTGGCTGCCGACGCGGCTCAACCGCGAGCTGCGCGCTAACATCGCCCGGCTCGACGCGCTGATCCAGCGCTTCATCGATGAGCGGCGCGCCAGCGGCGAGGACAAAGGCGACCTGCTGTCGATGCTGCTGGCGGCCCAGGACGATGAAGGCTTCGGCATGACCGACAAGCAGGTGCGCGACGAGGCGATGACGCTCTTCGGCGCGGGCCACGAGACGACCGCCGTCGCGCTGACGTGGACGTGGTATCTGCTCTCGCAGCACCCGGAGATCGAAGCGCGCCTGCACGACGAACTGCAAGCGGTGCTCGGCGGGCGCACGCCGACGCTGGACGACCTGCCGCGCCTGAAATACACCGAGATGGTGCTCAAAGAAGCGATGCGTCTGTACCCGCCAGCATGGGTGGTCACGCGCGAGTGCGTTCAGGACACGACGATCGACGGTTACC
>CAYTME010000126.1:10991-11295 GCA_964438415.1 uncultured Pleurocapsa sp.
GCGCGCAGCAGCGCGCTGCGATCGCACAGCTCGAAGCGCGCGGCAGCGTCGTCGTCGTCAATATCTACGGGATGCAGCGCGACGCCCGCTTCTTCCCGGAACCGCTGCGCTTCGATCCGGAGCGCTTTAGCCCGGAGCACGAGAAGGACATCGCGCGCTACGCCTACATCCCCTTCGGCGGCGGGCCGCGCATCTGCATCGGCAGCGCCTTCGCGATGATGGAAGCCAAACTCGTGCTGGCGACGATCGCGCAGCACTTCCGCCTGACCCTCGCGCCTGGGCACGTCGCCGAGCCGCAGCGCAT
>CAYTME010000126.1:11313-11535 GCA_964438415.1 uncultured Pleurocapsa sp.
CATACGGGATGCGCATGGTCGCGCACGCGCGCGCGGTGGAGCCGCTCTCGGTTTAGCGGGACGGTGCCCGACCGCCCGCGCCCGTCGCCGGCGAGTTGACGCGCCGGCTGCGAGAGGGCGCGTCCACCGGAGGGGACGCGCACCTGCATCTGCCCCCGAAGCCGATGCCCCACACAGCCCACGGCGACCCTTGAGTGGACGCCGAAGCGCCAGCCAGCGCGT
>CAYTME010000127.1:0-11405 GCA_964438415.1 uncultured Pleurocapsa sp.
GCACGCTGGTGATTGTGGACGCAGGGGCGAACGCGCTGCTGCGCTGGACGGAAGCAGAAGGGTTTGCCTTCATCACCGCGTGGCCGGAGAACTCTGTTCCCACCTCGATAGAGATTGCCGAAAACGGCGACTTCTATATTGGCTTTCTGGGGGCAGGGATCGCGCCGGGCGCGGGCAAAATTGAATACTGGTCAAATGGCGGTAGTCTCCCTTGACAGTGTAGGTAGAATAGAGTTAGAAAACTGTTGAGGGAGAGAAATGACACAATTGGCGTCGGTGGGGGATTTCTGTCCGAATCCAGACTGCCCGGTTTACGGGAACACGGAAGCCAACGCAATCATCCGTCACGGCAAAACCCGGCAGGGTCGCCAACGATTTCAGTGTAAGGTGTGCAAAAAAACCTTTAACGAGCGACACGGGACGTTGTTCTATAATCGCAAGACCGACGAAAAAGACATCCTGGAGTGCCTGGCGCTACTGGCCGAAGGCGTGCGGATCAGCAGCATCAGCCGCAGCAAAGGCATCAAAGAAGATGCGATCCTATCTTTCCTGCGGGAAGCGGCTTGTGTTTGGGAAGACGTGGTTTACAACCTCGCCCGCCTTGTCAAAACGTTACGACGCGAGATCGATAGCGAGGGCAAGCGCTGGTTACCAGTTTCTCCGGCAATGGCAGCCGGGCTGACTGACCACATCTGGGCTATCCGTGACCTGTTGATGTTGACTCCCTTACCCATCAACTCTATTTAGGGAGACCACCCCGAAACGCCCAAGCTGCAAATGAGCGATCATGTAATTAGCCATGTCGGCGGCGGTCGAGCGGATCGGCGCTGCGCCGAGAGCGGCGACGTATTCCGGAGGCTGAGGCTGGCGGGCAGAATACTCGACTGCCAGTTGATCGTTCAGGTTGGCGGGCGGGATGATCTGCGCCGACGATTGTGTCATGCCGAGCGGACGAAGCAGGTTCGCGTCAAGGTAGTCGCTCAGACTCATGCCCGACACGCGCTCGACAACATAGCCGAGCAGCGCCAAACCGTAGTTCGAGTAGCCGATGGCTTCACCGGGCGGACGCATACGGGTGGGCATATTGCCGACCAGATAGGTGCGGATATCCGGCAGCCTGCCTGCGTCGATTGTCATGATGCCAAGAGCGTGCGCCTCGAAACCTGACGTGTGCGTGAGCAGGTGGCGGATCGTGATCGGCTGCGCGAAGGTCGCGGGGATGGCGAAGTCGAGGTAAGTGTTCAAGTCGGCATCGAGGTCGAGCAGCCCGCGCTCGACTAACTGCATGATGGCGACCGCCGTGAAGGTCTTGCCCACCGAGCCGATGTGCATCAGGCTGCTTGCCGCATCGAGCGGGATATGCTGCTCCAGATTGGCGAACCCATAACCTGCGAGATGTACGGGCGTACCATTTTCGACGACGGCAACGCCTGCACCGGCGATGTTGTATTCGCGCAGATAGGCAGGTATCTGTGCGTCGAAGTAGCCTGAGAGCGTAGACGTATCCGGCGGGGGTGGCAGGGTTTGCGCCAGCACTGTGTTGACCATCACATTCACGAAGTGGGCCGGTTCGTCCCAACTCGGCGTATGCGCGGAATTCTCAAACCAGATCCACTCCTTGCGCGGCGCTTCCAGCATGGCGAAGTACTCCTCCGCCAGCGAGTTGACCGCGTTGACATCCCAACGCCCTTTGACGAAGTAGACGGGGACTTCCACGCGTGGCACTTCCGTGCGCAGGTCGAGAGCGTCGAGCTGCGGATAGACGGTCGTGAAGGTGCGCGCCAGCCCGAGCAGCCAGTAGACTTTGTCGAGCAGTCCGTATTCCTGCCCGACCAGCGAGTCGAACATCAGGTTGTGCCCCGTGCCCTCGCCATGCGCGTGGGACTCCATGTAGTCGTTCAGCACGTTATTGATCGCGCCGAACTTGCCGATCAGCTCGTCGCTGCGATAGGGCGGCGCACCGTTGCGGCGCAGTCCTTCAGCGTCTTCCAGCCGACCCTGCTCGGTCAGCAGGTCGATGGCGAGTTCGTAGCCGAGGGTATCGTTCTCGACTGGGTCGACCATCTGCCCGGTTGTGACCAGAGCATGGTACGACTCCGGGTGCTGCTCGATCAGCAGCATGCCGATGATGCTGCCCCACGATTCGCCAAAGACGTAGATCTTATCCTGGTGAAAGCGTTCCTGAAGGTGGCATGTCAGCGCGTAGGCATCGTCGATGTAGCGTTCCAGCGTAAGCTGCTCAAATGGGACGGCATTGTAGGACTTGCCCGTCCCTGGCTGATCCCAATTGACGATGACGAAGTGTTCTTCAAGTGCACCGAGATAACGTCGTGTCATGACCAACTCGCTGCCACCGGGACCGCCTGCCAGGAAGAGCAGTACCGGGTTATCCATGTCCTGCCCGCGAATGGTGATCCACTGCTGGCTACCGTTGAGTTCGACCTGTTCAAGCGTGGCGATGCTGCCGGGCAGTGGCGCACCGTTCCCGTCGGTGATGCGCGGGGTCGAGGCGAACTGCTGAGAGAGTAGTACCGCCAGCACAGCGATGATGACCCAACCAGCGGCGGGCCCCAGGGTGGAGAGCAGTGTGTGTTCCAGGCGCAGCAGCGCAAGGAGCAGCCCACCGCCTGCCAGTGTCAGCAGTGCTGCGATCCAGACAGGCACCGTCGTGACGAAGAAGAGCAGAAGAACGGGCACACCCGTCAGCAGCGCGACGAGCGCGATCAGGAACACGATGACACCTCTGCCGAGCCGCTGCATCAAACTCGGTCGGGCGTTTGCCGTTCCGTGCGCCGGACGGCGGGTGGAACGATTGGTGAATGTCGTAGTGGCCATGGTACTTCCTCTCAGGAACGTGTAATCTCAAGATCGATGGTCTCAACGGTGGTCTTGCCGTCTTCCTCTAGCAGGTGGAAGCGCATGGGTTGTACATGCACGATGCTTTCCCAGTCGTGCGGTGCAGTTTGTTCGTCGGTGGCGATCATGCGCCCACTCAGCTTCCAACCGGGTGTCAACAGGATCAGCTCCGGTTGGGCGGACAGGTTGAAGTGGTGTTCAGCGTTGCGCGGGACATAGAGCTGCACATTCAGCCCCTGCGCCCGCACTCCCACAGGGCTCGCCTGGGGACCCGCCGGACCACAGGTCACAAGGATTGCCGTGTCGTGGCGCATGAGTGCCTGCTCGACGCACTCCTGTAAATGCTTGTTCATGATCTTCACCCTCTCAGCGAATGGAGGCGATCAAGGCTTCGATGGCTGCTTCGTCCCACTGTGCGACTGGCTGATTGATGACCAGCAGCGCGGTTCCATGCTGTCCCTGGAAGACCAGGTTGAGGCTGCGATAACGCTGCCCAGAACCATTCGTGCGATCCGTGATCGTCATCTGGGCGGGGTGATCGCGAACGACGCGCTCGTAGGCGATCACAAGGCTTTCATCTCGCCACACAATGCCTGTGTTTTCGTTCGTCCCGTAGCCCTGGATAGACTTTTCATCTGGCATGACACCCGACGGCGCTTGCAGAAGCGTCAGATGCGCGTCACCCGACCGATAGGCGGCGACGGTGTAACCGAGCATTTCTGCCGCGTAATCCGCTTGGAAGCCTGCTGGCAGATCGAAGTCAGCGATCCGGTGCGCGAGCCGGGTGACATGTTCCGCGTCTGTCGCACGTTGAGCGACCGCTATGAGCGTGACAACGCCCAACATGAGGGCGATCGCAATGTAGACACTGAGATTCTTGTTCATGATTTCCCCTTTTGGTTAACGAACGAACTCCCTTCACAGTAGACGTAAACCACCGGGAGCTGTCATCCACCGAAAGTTAGATTGTTGGAAAGAGTGTGGGTTAGTCGGCGAGCAGACTCAGACTGCGCGCTCTGGCGACCGCTTCGGTGCGATTGCGCGCGTCCAGTTTGGTCATGATGTGGTTGATGTGGCTTTTGACGGTTCCGATGCCGATGACCAGACTCTCGGCGATCTGGTGGTTACTTAACCCCTGTGCCAGCAGACACAGCACCTCCATCTCGCGTTCGGAGAGTCGATCTGCCGGATGGAGAGGCTCAGCCGCTTTCTGTGCCTGTTGCAGAAGGAACAGCGCGTAAGGAGTCGATGCACCGCGCTCGGCAGCGCGCGTCAACAGCCGCAGCATCGGCTGCCCTTCATCCAGGAATAGGCGGACATAACCCTCTGGCTCGGCGGTGCTGAGCGCTATACGCAGCGCGTCCAGGGCTGCCGCCGCATCGCCGTACATGGCGAACGCCACTGCACGCAGCAACAGCGCTTCCAGGGCATGCCCCACACGTCCATCGCGCTGAGCAGCTTCGAGGATCGTCTCTAACGATGTCAGAGCTGCGTCCGCCTGCCCCTGCGCCAGGCGGATGCGCGCCAGGGTGAATTCCTCATCGATCGTGAGATGTTCGGACTGCGTAGACTGAAGATAGTCATCCGCCCACCCTGCTGCCTCCTCTACATTCCGCTCGTAGAGCAGCAGACGCGCATGTGTCGCCTGGATCAGCGAGCGCATCACCGGGCTTTGAAAGCTCGCGGCGCTGGACATCGCCTGGGAGATAAAGCTCTCCGCCTCCTCAAAGCGACCTTGCACTGTGAGGATGCTGCCCAACTGGAGGCAGGAATACCAGTGCGTGTCAGAGAGATTCCCTTTACGCGCCAACTGCACCGCCTCGCGCAGCAACCCTTCCGCTTTCGTCACATCATTGCGCTCGTAATGCACTAGCGCCAGCGGGATCATGACAGCAGCGATGGGTGTGAAGTGGTGGGGATAAGTGTTGAGCAGGGCTTCGCAGCGCGCTTGCGCGGCGCTGAGCCTCCCCGTCATGCGGTCAAGCTGTGCCAGATAGTAATGCGCATCGATAGTAAGAAAGGCATGCCTTTGCTGCTCTGCCAGTGTCGCCGCCTGTTCGTAGTACTTGCGGCTGTGGGCAACCTGTCCAACAAGGAAGTGCAGGTAGCCTGCCGTGTTGATCAGTCGAACCTGTGCGATGGGTTCCAGGATATCAAGATGTTCAAGCGCCGAGGCGATGAGCGCCAAGCCAGCAGTGACCTGTCCCGCGTAGCCTGCTAGGGTCGCCTGATAATTCAGCAGCACCGCGTGCAGCCGGAGGACATCCGTTTGGTCACCCTCCATCTGGTCGATTGCTGTTGCGGCGGTCTGAAGGTGGTGAGCGGATGCCGGAATGTCCCCGATCAGATACAGGGCGCGCGAGAAGCATAAGCAGAGACGAGGCTGATGATGGAGTTCAACTTCCGGAAAACGGGGAAGCCAGCTCAGGATCGTCGCGATTTCGCCGCGCGATGTCAAAGTTTCCCACGCCTGTTCGGTGACCAATCGCGCTGCATAGGGATAGTCCCGTGCCTCCAGCGCATGATGGACAGCCATCACGATGTCGTCGTGGATCTCGTACCAGAGGGCAGCGCGACGATGCAGCGCATGACAGCGAACCTCGTCTTCCAGGCGCAGGCGCTGGCGGAGGAACTCTTCAAACAGGTGATGATAGCGATAGATCGGTTCGGTCTCGGACAACCGGATCAGGAACAAGCGATGGTGCGCCAGTCGATCCAAGAGCAGTGGTGCATCGTTATCCTCCGTGAGCGATTGACACAGAGATGGCGAGAGCCGCGTCAGCACTGAGGTGTCGAGCAGAAAACGCTGTACCTCCTGAGGCTGCTGTGCAAAGACTTCGTCCGCCAGGTAATCAAAGATGTGCTGTTGTGCGCTGGAATAGGGTCTCAGGAGTTGTCGTATCGAGGAACCGTCCACCTCCGCTGAGGGACTTGCCAGCGCCAGGATCATCAATCGAAGCGCCGCCGCCCATCCCTCACTCCTTTCGTCAAGCTGCTGTAAGTCATCGTGGGCTAGTTTGAGGTTCAATCCCTCCTGGAAAAGCTGGTCAATTTCGGTCGGATTGAAACGCAGATCAGCCAGGCGCAGTTCGGTGATCTGTCCGCGCGCGCGCAGTCGCGAGAGCGGGAGCGGTGGGTCGGCTCGACTGGCGATGGCGATCTGGGTGTTCGAGGGCAGGTGCTCAAGCATCAGACTCAGGGCGGCGTGGATTTCGGGTGCAGTGATGAGGTGATAATCGTCGAAGACGAAGAGACAGGGCTGCCTCGTCGTCAGGAGCGTATTGACGATCTGCGTCACCAGATCATCGAGGTTGCTCACGTCGTCACCAGGGCTGTCAGGACGTTCACCTGAAGACGAGAGCAGGATTTGGCGACAAGCTTCACGCAGATAGGCGACAAAGCGCGCTGGATCGTTGTCCTGCGGATCCAGCGCGTACCACACCACCTGTGCACCCATGCTTACCTTCGCTTGACACCATTCGATCATGCACGATGTTTTGCCGAACCCAGCAGGAGCGGAAACTAGGATAAGGCGTGTATCCGCCTCGTGCGACATCGCTTCCAGTAAACGCGGGCGTCTGATATGCCCGTTCTGTAAGGGTGGGAGTTGAATTTTGGTGAGACGTAGTGACGTACTCATCGGCTATTCTGTTCACGATGCCGCGCTTGAACAACTGTGAGGACCCCAAAAATTGGACACGAAAGTGCCTGTGCTTATTTTAGCGCCGGTTCTGGCTGCCACGCCAACCAGTGTGCCTCGAACTCAGCCGGCGTGAGATAGCCCAACGCCGAGTGAATGCGCTTGCGGGTATACACGTCATCCAGAAAGCGCCCGATCCGCTGGTAAGCATCGTGACAGTCGGCGTACTCGCTCGGGTCGACTTCCTCTTCTTCAATCGTCCGCATGAGATGTTCCGCATAGCCGTTGTCTAACGGTTTGCCGACGGCTGCCATGCTGATCTGGACGTGGTCTCGTTTCAGCAGGTCGGTGTCGTCCTTGCAGGCATACTGAAGTCCCTGGTCACTGTGATGGATGAGCGGGCAGTGTACACTCGCCAATGCGCGCTTCAGTGCCTTGAGCGTCAGGTGATGATCCAGTAACCGGCTGAGCTACCAACCGCGCACCGCACGGGTGAATACATCCATCAGCACCGCCAGATAGACAAAGCCGTGTTCCAGGCGCACGTAGGTGATGTCCGCTGTACCATGACGTGAGGCCGCTTCACGGGCGATGGCTGCCGCCTTCTGTATTTCGCTCGATCAATGCGCGCCAGCGCGTCCTGGAAAACCTCGATGGAATTCGCAGCGAGCTGCAAACTGGACGGCTGCGCTTCCTGTGGACACAGCGATCTTGAACACAATCGCCAGCGGCTTCGACGCCCTAGGCGACAATGAGGATGCGTTGAACATCTCTGACTTTATCCTCGACCTGTATGCCAGCAAGCCGGATCATCCCGGATTTGACCTTGCCCCTCAACCTGGATGTACCCTTGGTCACACCCCCTTTTGCATCCCATCACCGTTTGTGGTTCAATCGTGTGTGAGCGCCGGATGCCTTTCGCCAACCGAGGTTCGTCATGTCCCCGTTCAGCGCGCCGGAGCTGCGCTTGCGCACCCTCCTCCAGTGGATCGCCATCGGCTGCGGGCTGTTCAGCCTGTTCCTGCTCGTGCGCGCGCCCGCCAGCAGCGGCGATCCCCTGTTCGGTGAGCCGGTCTTCGCAGCTTTTGCTTGCGCCGGCTGGGGGCTGCTCGCCTTCATGGCCTGGTTGGCGTCAGGCGATGTCCGCCGCTTTCGCTGGTTGATCCATGTCGTCAGCGGGCTGTTGATCGCTGGCGGGCTGGCCGCCTGGCTGATGCACGACAGCGCGCTCGACAGTACAGCGCGCACATTCACCCAAATTACGGCCCTGATCGGCGGTGCAGTCGGCGTGATCGTGTTCGCCCTGCTGCTGAGCTGCCCTCCCTCGGCGGACTATATCCCTGTCTGGCGCACGCGCAAGCCGCCAACTCATGCCGAGCGCACGCTGCCCTTCGTTCTGTTCGTTGTCGGGACGCTGGCCGCGGGGTTGAGCCTGTATCTGCTCGCAGCGCGGCTGCGCGGTGCGCCCCAAGTCCTTCGCGGCGACCGCGGCCTCGATGGCCCGACGATGATCGCGTTCGCTGCGGTCTTCGGCGGCGGCATCAGCGTTTGCGCGCTGCTGGCCGCGTATGATCTGCGCGGCCATGCCGAACTGCTGACGCTCGCCGTCATCGGCGGCCTGCTCGCGCTCGGCGCGCATCTGCTCCTCGCGCTGCTCGGCGGATCGCTGGCTGTTGGGCCGCTCGCGCCGCTGGCCGTGATCGGGATCGATCTGCTGCTGATCGCGGTCTTCTGGGGTGCGCGAGCGTGGCTCAATCGTTCGCTGATCGATTATCTGCGCTTCTTCACACCGGGGCAGTTCTGGGCGCTGGCGGCCATCAGCGACAGCCTGATCGAGGGCGGCGACCGCGAGCTGCTCAAGCCGCACAACGTCGCCCTGCGCGTCGATAATCACCTGGCGTCGTTCCCCGCGCCCAAGCTGGTGCTCTCCAAGCTGGCGATCGCGGCGCTCGACCTGCTGATCCCGTTCCTGTTCGGCCTGCGCCCGCCGCTCAGCTTCATGCATCTGACCGAGCGCACAGCTTTCATCGATGCACAGTTCAAAGTCAACTTGGTCGAAGGCAGAGGGATCTATGGTCTGCTGCGCCGGCTGAGGCTAGATTTCCTGGTCGATCTGGTCGAGGGTTTGATGCGCTTCGTCATGCAGTTCGCCTATCTGGGCTATTACGGTGATCCGAAAGTGCAGGCGGCCATCGGCTACCAACCGTTCACCCGCCGAGCCGTCGAGCGCGGCATCGACACGACGCCGATCCGCCGGCATCCGCCGCTAGAGGTGCTCACAGCGGGCGATCTCGACAGTCACGGCGTGGATACGATCGACGACGCGGATGTGGTCATCATCGGCAGCGGCGCGGGCGGCGCGATCCTGGCCGAGCGGCTGCTCGCGCGGGGGCGGCGCGTGCTCCTCGTGGAGAAGGGCCGCTACCTGCGCCCGGACGACTTCAGCGAGAACGAGATCGAGATGATCGGGCGGCTCTACGGCGACAACGCGCTCCAGGTGACTGCGTCGATGCGCTTCAGTATCCTGCAGGGAAGCTGCGTCGGTGGCACAACAGTCGCCAACAACTGCATCAGCTTTCGAATGCCCGATCACGTCCTGGCACGCTGGAACGACGCATACGGCGCATCGCTTGACCCCAGCGCCTATCGCGCGGCGGAAGACGCCGTGATCGCGCGGCTCAAGATCGCGCCCTGGGATACAACGACGCGCACGCGCAGCGCCGCTGCGGTCGCTAACCCGGTCAGCCGCGAGCTGGAGCGCGGCATCCGCGCGCTGCTCAGCGATACGCCGCATACCTTCACCACGATGGCGACCAACATCGACGACTGTCTGGGCTGCGGCTACTGCAATATGGGCTGTAAGTACGGGCGCAAGCTCTCGATGGCCGACGAGGTGCTGCCCGCTGCCCAACGCAAATACCCCGGCGCGCTGACGATCTTGAGCGAGGCCGAGGCGATCGGGCTGCGCGAAACGGACGGGGCGGTGAACGAGGTCGTCGTGCGGCTCGGCGGTCGGCGCACGATCTCGATCCTTCGTCCGCAAACCGTCGTCGTCAGCGGCGGTGTGATCGCGTCGAGCTGGCTGCTCAAACGCAGCGGGATCGGCAGACATCTGCCGGTCGGGCGGCGCATCTGCTTCAACATGGGCAGTCCGCTGCACGCGCGCTTTCCACACACGATCAACGCCTACGACGGCCTGCAGATGTCGCATTACTTGCAAATCGAGGGCGCGCAGGATTACATCTTCGAGACATGGTTCAATCCACCGGTGGCGCAGGCGCTGGTCATGCCCGGTTGGTTGGATACGCACTTCACCAATATGCAGCGCTACGCACAGTTCGCCTCGATGGGCGTGCTGGTCGGCACTGACGCGACCGATGAAACCTACATCCGACCCTCAACGCTGTTCCCCGGCACGCCGGAGCTGGTCTACCGCCCGACCAAACGCGATCTCGACACGCTGGTCGATGCGCTGATCCTGCTCGGCCGCGTGCTGCTGGCGAGCGGTGCCGAGGCGGTCTTCGCATCGACACGGCGCTATCACAGCTTCGTCGCCTACGCCGAAGACGAGCCGGTCACCCGCGCGCAGGCCGTCTACCGCAGCGAGACCGAGCTGGTGCGCTATCTGCGCCAGCTCGTCCATACAGATGAAGATCTGCTCCTCAACTCGTCGCATCCACAGGGCGGCAACCCGCTGGGGACGGTGCTCGATGCCGACTTCCGCGTGCGCGGGTACCGCAACCTTTACGTGTGCGACGCCAGCGTCTTTCCAACCTCGCTCACGGTCAACCCACAGCTCACGATCATGAGCCTGGCCTGGTATGCCGCGGATCGGATCGTTTGATGGCCGAGCGCATCGTCCGCGACTGCACGGCCATCATCCTGGCGGGCGGGCAGGGGACGCGGCTCAAGCGGCTGGGACGCTTCATCTCGAAAGCGGCGCTGATCGTCGGCGACCATCTCGACCATCTGATCGAGGCGGGCTGGCGGCAAATCATCGTCTCGACCAATCCACTGCACTATCCAGCGCTCAACGCGCTGCTCGCCAGCTACTGCGAGACGCTGGCGAGTGAGGGCGTGAGCGGCGTCGAGCTGACGCTGCTGGAGAATGCCGCTCATCTCGACGGCCCGACCGAGGGACTGAGCGTCGCACTGGAGAAAGTGACGACGCGCCGCTGTCTGATCGTGCTGGTCGATGAGTACATCCGCGCCAACCCGTTCCCTGACTTCGCCGCTCAGATCGACGCGGTGGACGAGTTCGGCGGCGTCGCCCCGCTGGCGGACGAACGCGAGACGCGGCGCGGCGGCTACGTGCAGGTGCGTCAAGGCTGGATCGTCGGTTATGTCGAGCGGACGGGCATCGTCGATGCCCAGGGGCTGCCCTCGACCGGCGCACTGCTGGCCGACAGCGAACACCTGCGCGCCGATGTGGCGGCGTTCTTGGCCGCGCACCCGCCCGGCGAGTCGATCGGCGACTGTTTCGACGAGCGGGTGCGCCTGCGCGGGCGCCGCGTGCGCGCGCTGGTCGGGCCGGATTTCGTCAACATCAACACGCAGGACTCGCTGCTGCTGGCGAATCTGTATGCTGCTGCCGACCGTCACCCGCCGGGATCGCCGCTGTACGATGCGCTCAATGCCGCAGCCCACGCCCTGCGCCGCCAGATCGCCGAAACGGGATGATCTAGCCCATGATGACCTCGCCTGGCTGAAGCGCTGCGTCATGGCGGATCGTCCACACCGGTGCGTGAGCGTAGTCGGCCTTCGTGCGAGCGACGTACTGCGCGTCACGGTCGGGTAGGGCGGCGCTGCGCGCGGTTGTCCATTCCCCAGCGCGGAAGATCGGCGCGGCCTTGACGGTGGCGGCGAAGACGAATTCGAGCTTGTCGCGCGGCGCGTCCTGCCAGATGCC
>CAYTME010000128.1:0-11010 GCA_964438415.1 uncultured Pleurocapsa sp.
GCCATGCTCCTGGCTGTTGCCGGGATAGGTCGTGAAGACCACGGCTTCCGGCCCGAGCGTCGCCTGCCACAGATGCTCTTGAATGCCCATCGCGCCGGGACGGTGGTCGAGCGCTGCCGAGAGCATGACCTCCGGCGCACGGTACGTCAGCGTACGCACGTCCCAGCGGTCGCCGCGCATGTCGAACTGCGGGCGAAAATGCCCGCTGGCGCGCGCGCGCGTCACGATCTCGCGCTCGACATCCGCGCCGATGCGCTGGATGAGCGCCGGCACGCGGTAGCGGCGCGCCAGCGCCAGCATCCCGGTCGCGCGCGTCTCGCCGTTGAAGAGGCCCATTCCCCAGGCGATGCGCTGCAAGCCCGATGTGTTCTCGACGCGTGCGGATTTGAGCGCCGCTACGTAGCAGCGTCCGTGTGTGCTGCTGTGCGCGCCGCGAAACGACTGGCAGGCGATGGTGAAGAAGATCAAGTCGAGCAGCGCCTGCGCCAGCTCGCGCAGGCGTGAGCTGCGGGCGAATTCGACCAGCGCCAGCATGGCGAAGACATCCAGCGCGAGATAGGCGTTCGAGTCCCACTCGGAGAATCCGCCGCGCAGCCGCCGCAGGATCCAATCCTCGATGCGCGGCTGGTGGCGCGTCATCTGCTGGCGCCCCGTGCGGCCGCTGTTAGCGAACACCCGATCGGGCCAATACTGCCCGGCCAGGTAAGCCGCTGTATGGAAGAGGATTTGATGATTCTCGGTGAAGTAGCACATCGCATCGAGGCCAGGCTCGTCGATCCAATATTTGAAACCGAGAAAGGCCGCCTCGATGCGCTCGCGCTCTTGCGGGCGCAGGACGGGATGACCGCCCCAGCGATAGAGCAGTGCCAGCAGCCCGACGGCGTAAAAGTCCGCGCAGTCGTACCGGTGCTCCATGAAATGGCAGGCCAAGTCCACGGCCTCGACGGGGACTAAGCTGCGCGTGCCCAGTTCGAGCGCTGCCAGCGCCGCCGGCACGTCGTAGGGCATCGCCGCCAGATGTTCGAGCGCCTCGCGCCGGCGCGATTCGTAGTCTCCATACGGGGTGTGGCTGTACACGCTGCGGCTGGCCCAGATCTCGCGCTCGACTGCGATGGGCGTCCCATCGGCAGGCGTGAAGCGCAGCCGCAGGTTATGCTCACCGGGCGTGCTGGCCATCGCCTCGATCACGTTGGGCGCGATCGGCAGCTCCGCGCGCTGCCCTGGATCAAGGGCGAACTCAGCCTGAGCCTGGGGACGCGCGATGTTCGCAAGCTGCGCCGCCACATTCTCCGGCACCGGCAGTTCGACCTCAGCACGAAACGCGAATGACCGCTCAGCGCGCGCATCCAGCGTCACGTACCCTGGCAGCGTGGGAAAGGCGAACTGCGTCACCTGAAGCGCCGCCAGCCCGGCCTGCGCCCGCTGCCAGCGTGACAGCTCGACCTCGCCGAGCGGCAGCAGCGTCTCGATCGGGTACGCAGCGGCGAAGCGCAGTCCCAACGCCAGCCGAGCCTCGCGCCAGCCGAGCATCTCACCGTGCAGGTAGAGCGCGTTCAGCCCGCGCCGCAGCGGCAGCGTCAGCGGGATGCGCCGCAGCGCCACGTAGCTGAAGGTCTCGGCATCGTGCAGGTGCAGCGCGCCGTTGAGGAACACCCGTGCCGGGCCGATCGTCAGAAGCTGCGCCTCGGCGGCCAGATCGTCTTCGACCGCGAGCAGCACAAACAGCCAGGCCTGCATCAACGTCGGCGTGAAGTTGAACAGGCTGAAATCGATGGCCTGATCCTCCTCGGCCTCGGCATGACGCCAGCGGCTGCCGCCGATGCCCGGCGCGCCCAGCGCCGGATGCGCGTCCGGCCGCCAGGTGAACGGCGGAAGCTGGGCGTAAACGCGCCGCTTGAGCCGGATCGATGGCTCCGACCACGCCCAGTAGTTGAGCGCCCAACGGCCGTCTTTGCCGAATGGGGTCCCATCCGGCGCGAGGACGACATCGAGCCGCTCCAGCGGCGAGGTGACCGGACCGCACGCCAGCCACTGGCGGACAGCCCGATCGGCCTCCAGCCGGTAACGGGCCGTCTGCGACATCTCCGTCATGGGCACCCCCTTGTCTCGCTCGCACCGCTGCCGAGGCGGATTGTAACCAATGATCGGTGCACCCTGGCAGGCCATCCACAAATGTTAAGAATGATGCACTCCTAGAAAATGGGCTGTCGTCCGCAGCCACTTCATCGGTACACTGAGAAGAGTGTGGCGTAGACTCCGGACAGTTCTTCATGCGCCGAGGCACGATCTTCGTTCTCCTGTTCGGGCTGGCGGCTGCGCTCGTGATCGGCATCAGCCAATTCCTGCGCGCGCTGCCGCCCCTGACGATCACGGCTGCCGTGCATCCGCTCGCGGAGGGCTGGCTGCGCGCAGCCGTCGGCAGCTTCAACGACGCCAATGTGCTCATCAACGGCAGCGAACGCATCGTCGTCCAGCTTCAAACGATCGATGATGTGAGCGTCTGGCGCGGCAGCGCACCCTTCAGCGCGCAGTCGCATCCGACGCTCTGGATCCCGGCGCTCGATGCCTCGATCGGGTACGCGGTCGAGCTGCGGCTGCCGTTCGAGCGCATCGCGCCGTCAATCGCGCAGACGCCGCTCGTCTGGGGCGCTTTCGAGCGCTACGCCGCCGCCGCGCGCGGTGCAGCGCCGCAGCTCGATTGGCCGCAGGTGCAGGCCGCCGCCAGCGCGCAAAACTGGGCCAGCATCGTGGGAGGCGACCCAGCCTGGGGCTTCGTCGATCTCGTCTTCAGCCCGCCGACCAGCGCGCTCGGGCTGGCCGCCCTCCTGAGCGGTGCCGCCGCCTTTCAAGACAGAGGGGACGTCAGCCCGAACACGCTCAGCGGCGAGGATTTTCGCGCCTGGCTGCGGCCGGTGCTGGCCAGCATCCCCAATTTCAACACGGTCGGCGGTGACCCGGCAGCGGTGCTGGCGCGCGGCCCGGCCGCTGGCGAGATCGCGCTGGCGGCGGAAAGCCAATGGCTGCTCAATCTGAGCGGGATCGTGAGCCGCCAGCCGTTTGTGCTGAGCTACCCCGCTCATCCGCTGATCTTCACATTCCCGGCCGCGCTCTGGAGCGACAGCCAGACGACCGACAGTGAGCGCGAGGCGGCGCGGCGCTTCGCCGAGTGGCTGCTGCTGCCGAGTCAGCAGGCCGCGGCGGCCCAGTACGGACTGCGCCCGGCGTTGGGGCCGGTCGCGGCCGATGCGCCGCTGTTCGCCGCCGCCGCCGCTTACGGCTTTCAGGCGCAGCCCGCCATCACGAGTGCGGTCGAGCCGCCCACACGCGACGCGATCCTGCGCCTCCTATCCTGGATCGATACCATCCGTTGAGTCAGATGCAATCAGACTGTCCGATACACAGTGTCGAGGGATGCACATGCGGAATCTGACCCGGTTCGCCATCGGTTTGCTCATGCTGTGGCTGCTGGCCGGCTGCCAAGAGGCGGGCATCGCGGGCGGCGGCGTGCCCCAGCCCGCGCCAGGCTTCGAGATCTACACCGAGAACGGCGCCGTGCCGCGCGCGCGCGGTGCCGTCGATATCTACATCGTCTACTCACCCGAGTCGCAGCAGTACATGCCGGAACTGATCCGCCGCTTCAACCAAAGCTATGCCGAAGGCAAGAATCCGCTCACCGGAGCCGCGTTGGGGCGCGACGAGCAGCCGATCTACGTCTGGGGCACGGATCCGGTGACCGGTTCGTCGGGCACCGTCATGCAGGGCATCGTCAACGCCATTGTCGAACCGAACAATGCCAATGTCTACCGGCCCACGATCTACCAGCCGTCGGTCAGCCACTGGCTGGCGCTGGCCAATTACGCCAGCGGCCGCGAGCTGTTCGACCTGGCGCAGATCCGGGCGACCGCCCTGTCACCCGTCATCATCGGCATCTGGGAGAGCCGTCTGCGCGCGCTGCAGCAGACGCTGGGGCGCGACCAGATCGGCTTGCAAGACCTGCTCGATCTGCTCAACAGCCCGAACGGTTGGAGCGATTACGGCATCGACGCCGGCCGGCGTGCCGTCTTCTACGGCCATACCGACCCGCGCGAAAGCTCGACCGGGCTGTCGGCCACCATCGCCGAGTTCTATGCGTGCGCGCGGCAGAACGGCTTCACAGACCGCCAGCTGACGGTGGCCGCCGTCAACGACCGCGATATCCAAGCGTGCGTTCGCAATGTCGAGCTGCTCGTGCGCCATTACTCGCGCCGCACGGAGGACTTCTTGTCCTACATCGCACAAGGCCCGGATTACCTCGACTTTGTGGCACTCGAAGAGACCGATCTGATCTGCCTGAACACCGGCGGCCGCCAGGGCGATGAGATCTGCAACAAACCGCGCGAGCGGCTGGTCGCGATCTACCCGACCGAGGGCACGTTCTCGCACGAGCACCCGTTTGGCATCGTCAATGCCGACTGGGTGACGGCGGAACAGCGGAATGCCGCGCGCATCTTTACCGATTTTGTGCTCATGCCCGACTCGCAGCGCCTGATCATGAGCTACGGCTTCCGCCCGGCCAACCCCGATGTCGCGCTCGAATACCCATTCGTCGCCGAAAACGGTGTCTCGGTCGATGGCCCGGCCAACATCCTGGACGTGCCCAGTCCCGAAGCGATCGCGCAGATCCAGCGCTTGTGGACGCAGGTCAAACGACCTGCCGATGTGCTCATCCTGCTCGATACCTCCGGCTCGATGTCGAACGACGGCAAGATCGACCAGGCGCGCCAGGCGATCGTCACCTTTCTGGAGAGCACCAGCGCCAACAACCGCGTCGGCCTGGTCTCGTTCAGCGACACGGTGCGCATCTGGGATCCGCTCGGCAATCTGGAACGGGTCAGCCCGTCGATCCGTCTGCATATTACCTGCGAGAACACGACCAACTACCGCCCGCCGCGCAACGCCGTCTTCGGGCAGTGCATCCAAGCCGAAGGCTCGACCTCGCTCTACACCGCCGTGCGCATCGCCACCGATATCCTCGACAATGCCTCCGACCCGCGGCGCATCCGCGCGATCCTGCTTTTGAGCGACGGACAGGACACCTGTGAAGCCGAGGGCTGCTCGTCGCTCGAGTCGGTGATCAGCAAGATCCAAGCCACGCGCACAAGTTTGAACCCGATCATCGTCATCCCGCTGGCCTACGGCAGCGACGCCGACACGACCACCTTGCAGGCGATCGCCGATGCCAGCTTCACGCGCGTCATCTCCGGCGACCCATCGAACATCCGCGAACTGCTGGCGCTCTTGAGTGGTTACTTCTAAACTCGCCGGCAGCACACGACCAGCGCGATGAGGGTTCGGCCGATGACGATGGATGCTCAAATCGAACAGGCGGCGCGGCTGCTGCGCGCGAGCAGCCGTCCGTGTGTCTTGACTGGTGCGGGCGTCAGCAAAGAGAGCGGCATCCCGACCTTTCGCGATGCGATGGAGGGTTTATGGTCGCAGTACGACCCGCCCGCACTGGCGACGCCGCAGGCTTTCGCCCGCGACCCGAAGCTGGTGTGGGATTTCTACGAGATGCGGCGCGCGCGCGTCCGCCCCGCGCAGCCGAACCCTGGCCATCGGGCGCTCGCGGCGCTGGAGCGGCGCTGTGACGGGCTGCCGATCATCACCCAGAACGTGGACGATCTGCACGAACGCGCCGGCAGCACGCGCGTCATCCACCTGCACGGCCTGATCATGCGCAGCCGCTGCGCGCGCGGCTGCCAGGGTGAGCCGACGCTGATCGATGTCGAGGCGCTCACCTGGGATCGCAGCGCCGGGCCGCCCCAGTGCCCGCACTGCGGCGCGCTAGTGCGCCCCGATGTCGTCTGGTTCGGCGAACTCCTGCCGCAAGAACCGCTCGCCGCCGCGCTCGCCATCGTCGAAAGCACCGATTTGATGCTCGTGATTGGCACTTCCGGCGTCGTCAGCCCCGCCGCGCAGATGCCGAGCGAAGCCAAGCGGCGCGGCGCCAAGCTG
Source organism: uncultured Pleurocapsa sp. (assembly GCA_964438415.1). GTDB lineage: Bacteria > Chloroflexota > Anaerolineae > Aggregatilineales > Phototrophicaceae > Flexifilum. Next base: position 5,995 of record CAYTME010000128.1, read on the forward strand.
ATCGAGATCAATCCCGTCCGCAGCGAGCTGACGCCGTATATGGATCTCTGGTTGGAGGGCGCATCCGGCCAGATCCTGCCGCGGCTCGTGGACGCCTTGGAGCGGACATGAGCCGTCCTTTCGCGACGCTGATCGTCCTGCTCGCGCTGGTGGGGCTGACGCCGGCCGCCGCTCAGCCCGAGGTGCCGGAACAGCGGCATCCGCGCCAGGTGTTCCTGCTGCGCAGCGAGGGTACAGGCACTCAGCGCCTGATCTTCGTCGATCTGCTCAACGGTGAACAGCGCACGATCAGCCTGTACGGCGAACGCTACACGGTCACGCCGCAGGGTGTGCTGCTCTACGCGCCGGGCGTCAACCGCGTCCAGGTGGCGCTGCCCGATGGCACGCTGCGCGATCACCCGTTCATCCAGCCAGGACCGAATACGCGCCGCATCGACTGGGTGCTCGATGCGGATGCCCGACTCATCGCCTGGACGACGACCGAGGGCACGCCGGGTCTTTTGACGACCGTCACCCGCATCGCCCAGTTCGACGGCAGCGATCAGCGCCAGGTACTCGTCGACGGCCCGCGCGACGGCATCCGCGCTCTGCCGGTCGCCTTCAGCGCCGATCGATCGCATCTGTACATGGACTATCAGCCGGACAGCATCGCCGATGTGACCAGCTTCCGCCAGTATGCCGGGCTGTTCCAACTCGATCTGGCGAGCGGCGAGCTGGCGATGCTGCCGGGCGAACCAGGGTGCTTCTGCGGCGCGGGGATCGGCAGCGGCTGGTTTTTGCGGCTGACACTGACGGACGACCTGACCGGCTTCGACCTGCGCGCGCGCGCGTTCGAACGCAGTCTCGAGCACCTGATCCCGGCACCGAGCCTGAGCGGTTTCACGCAAGGCGGCGATAGCGTGATCGCAAGTGACGGCACGCAGGCGCTCTACGCGCTGGCGCAGATCCGCGGCTTCGGCACGCCCGCGCAGTCGATCCAGACCGTCTTCGTGCGCGTCGATCTGCGCAGCCTGGAACAAGCGGTCATCGGCGGACCGATCGATTTCCTGCTGCGCCCGACCGCCTGGACGGAGGACAACAGCGCAGTGCTGCTCGTCAGCCCCACCCGCGACGGCACGTGGAAGCTCGATGCGGCGACTGGCGGGCTGGCGCAGGTGGCGACCACGACCTATCTGGGCAGTCTCGGCGGCGGCACCTGAGCCAAGGAGCACCGTCGCACTTGCCCTCGCCGCCAACGGGCATACAATGATGAGTATGATGGATCAAGCTTCACTCCAGTCGTTCGCCTCGCCCGATTTCGCCCGGCGGCAGGCCAAGTACGCGCCCGTGGCCGCGGCCTTGGAGTCGCTCTATGGGCGGCCGCAGTGGCGCACGCCCGAACACAGCCCGCTCGATGAACTGATCGACTGCATCCTCAGCCAAAGCACCAACGACGCCAACCGCGACCGCGCCTTCGCGGCGCTCAAAGCGCGCTATCCTACCTGGGAACAGGTGCTCGAGGCACCGCTCGAAGACGTGATCGAGGCCATCAAACCCGCGGGGCTGGCCAACCAAAAAGCGCCGCGCATCCACACGGTGCTGCGCACGATCGAGGCCGAACGCGGCGCGCTCGAGATCGATTTTCTGCGCGATCTGGAGCTGGACGCCGCCCGCCAGTGGCTGACTCGTCTCGACGGCGTCGGGCCGAAAACGGCCGCGATTGTGCTCTGCTTCGCCTTCAACCGGCCGGCTTTCCCGGTCGATACCCACGTCCACCGGGTCGGCCAGCGCATCGGCCTCATCCCACCCAAGATGAATGCTGAAAAAGCGCATGCCCATATGGAGGCGCTCGTCCCGGCATCCGATCACTACCCATTTCATCTGCAGGTGATCTGGCACGGACGGCAGATCTGCCAGGCGCGGCGGCCCGCATGCGAGCGCTGCCCGCTCACCGCACACTGTGACCATTACCAACAGGCCGTGAAAGCGCAGCCATGAGCCAAGAACCGCAGTCTACCATCCAGATCGACGATCAGGAGTTCGTGAATTTGCGCAGCAGCCTGGCGCTCATGCAGACGCAGGCGCAGGCGGGCCGCGTCGATCTCGATCTGCTCCAGCGCCAGATCGACAAGCTCACCGCCTTCGTCGAACGCGCCGAGGTCGAACACCGGCAGCTCAAACGAGAACGCCGGTTTGAGATCCTCTACAACGTGACTCAGTTGATCGGCGCTTCGCTCGATCTGCAGGTGGTGCTCGATCACGTCATGGACGCCGTGATCCAGGTCACGGGCGCTGAGCGCGGCTTCTTGATGATGCGCGATGACGACGGTGACGTGCGGGTGGTGGCGGCGCGCAATCTCGATCAGAAGACCCTGACGGGCGACCAATTCGCATTCAGCCGCACGATCGTCAACCGCACGCTCGACGGCGGCCAGCCGATCGTGACGACCAACGCCGCCGAAGACCCGCGTTTCGCCGGGCAAGTGAGCATCGTCGGCCAAGCCCTGCGCAGCATCATGGCCTCGCCGCTGCGCGTGCGCGGGCGCGCCATCGGCGTCGCTTACGTGGACAACCGGGCGATGGCTGGCCTCTTCGACCGGGACGATCTGGCGGCGCTCGAGACGCTGACGGCGCAGGCCGCTATCGCGATCGAGAACGCCCGCCTGTTCAGTGAAACCGACCAGGCGCTGGCGCGGCGCGTCGATGAGCTGACGCAGCTTCGCCGCATCGACCACCAGTTGAACCAATCGCTCGACCCCGAACGTACCATGCTGACGGTGCTCGAATGGGCCTGTCGGCTGGCACAAGCCGAGGTCGGCCACCTGGCGCAGCCGGCGGCAAATGCCCAGGACCTGATCGCGCTTTGTCATTACGGAGCATCGATCGAAGAAACACAACCGGGTCAGTTGGCCGACCTGTACCCGGAAGCGCGGCAGGTGCTGCAGACCAAGGCACCCTACCGGCAGCATGATGCTAAACGCGGTTTTTCCGTCGCCGTATTCCCGATCCTGCGCGAGCGGCAGCTTTTCGGACTGCTGATCCTGCGCCGCAGCGGGGTCTTCGCCGATGAGGCGCTCGATCTGGTCGAGCGGGTGCTCGACCGCTCGGCAGTGGCGCTCGAAAACGCCCGTCTGTACGAACGGGTGCAGGCCGCCGACCGCGCCAAGAGCGAATTCGTCGGCATCGTCGCCCACGACCTCAAAACCCCGATGACCAGCATCGCCGGTTATGCCGACCTGGCCTTGATGGAAGGCGGCCTGTCCGAACGGCAGACCGCCTTCCTGAGCAAGATCAAAGACACCGTCCGGCGCATGGAGCGGCTGGTCTCCGATCTGTCCGACATCAGCCGCATCGAAAGCGGGCATTTTTTCATGACGCCGAGCTATGTCTCGGTCGAGGCGGTCGTCCAAGAGGTGCGCGATGCCACCCTCAACCAGATGCGGGAGCGCGGCCACGCCTACGTCGAGACGATCGCGCCCGATCTGCCGCTGATGCACGTCGACTATTACCGCTTGATCCAGGTCTTGACCAACCTCGTCAGCAACGCCTACAAATACACCCCCGACGGCGGCACGATCACGCTGGCCGCCCGGCAGGTCGGCGATCGGATCGAATTCAGCGTCGGCGATACCGGCATCGGCCTGAGTGAGGTACAGATCGCGATGCTGGGCACCAAGTTCTGGCGCGCGGAGGACGACTTCACCCGCGCCCAACCCGGCACCGGCCTGGGCTTCGCGATCACGCGCAGCCTGGTCGAGCTGATGGGCAGCACAATCCAGGTCGAAAGCGCCGTCGGCTTGGGCAGCACGTTCACTTTCAGCGTGGCGATAGCGAATGAGGCACCCTGATGGCTGACGATCCCCTGGCATTGGCGCGCACGCTGCTGCGCGAACTGACGGAGGCCGCCCGCGCCGGCGCGCTCATCCCCGTGCGCCTGCCGGGGCAGCTCGAACAGATCGCGGCGCTGCTGGAAAGCGCCGCTGCGCGCGAACCCGACCCCACCCCCGCAAGCGGCGGCGGCACAGACGAGATCATGAAAGCGAACGCCCGGTTCGTCTCACATGCCGTACACGAACTGCGTACGCCGATGACCAGCATCCGCGGCTATGCCGATATGCTCGTCAACCCGGCGCTCGGCACGGTCACCGACATGCAGCGCCAGTTTTTGGAGACGATCCGCACCAATGCCAGACGCATGGACGGCCTGCTGACGGATGTGAGCGACATGGCCAAACTGCGCGGCGGCACGCTGCGCATCAACACACAGATGGACACGTTCAAAAATATCGCTCTGATGGTCGAAAAAGCCATGCAGCCGGCGGCGGAGGCGCTCGGCCGACAGCTCGTGTTCGACCTCCCGTCCGGGCTGCCGCTCTTGAATACCGACAGCGAACTGCTCGCCAAAGCGATCGGTAAGCTGGTTGAAAACGGCCTGCGCTACAGCGAGCGCGCCGGCGGGCAGGTGACCGTGCGCGGGCGCGCCGACGGATCGCAGCTCGTGATCGAAATCGAAGATGACGGCTTCGGCATCGCGCCGGACGACCTGACGCACCTGGGCGAAGTGTACTTCCGCTCGGAAGATGAGCGCGTGCGCGCCCACCGAGGCAGCGGCCTGGGCGTGCCGATTGCCTACGGCATCGTCGCGGCGCTCGGCGGCGAGATCGCCGTGCGCACGGCCGTCGGCCAGGGGACGACGTTCACCATCCGGCTGGCCGGCATGACGTAGCGCCGTCAGGTTGTGCCTGTGCCAATGGCGTTCCACGGGTACAATGGGCACCTATTCGATCCGATGCCCGCAGCCCGCCGCCAGTCGATGATGGCCGGGTTGGCGGCTGGTAGACGAAAGCGGAAAGCCGTCCATGCCCAAGCATATCCACGTTTCCGTCGCCTGGCCGTACGCCAATGGCGATCTGCACGTCGGCCATCTGGCCGGTGCCTATCTGCCCGCCGATATCTTCGCCCGCTATCACCGCTTGAAAGGCAGTCATGTGCTGATGGTGTCGGGATCGGACAGCCACGGCACGCCGATCTCGGTCG
>CAYTME010000128.1:11020-11403 GCA_964438415.1 uncultured Pleurocapsa sp.
ACAAACGCGGCATCACGGCGCGCGCGGTCTTTGAGCGTTACCACGAGCGCTTTTTGAGCACGCAGCAGCAGATCGGCATCAGCTACGATCTGTTCACACATACTGACACCGAGAATCATCACAAGGTGGCCCAGGATTTCTTCCTGCGTCTGCTCGAAGCGGGCTGCCTGTACAAAGAGCGGCAGGCCTTGATGTACAGCGAGCAGGAAAAGCGCTTCCTGCCCGACCGCTACGTCGAAGGCGAATGTTACATCTGTCACTACAAGCACGCCCGCGGCGATCAATGCGATAGCTGCGGCAGCCTCCTCGAGGCGACCAAACTGATCAATCCGCGCAACCGCAGCAAGCCAGACGACCGGCTGGTCGTCCGCGAAAGCGAGCAC
>CAYTME010000129.1:0-877 GCA_964438415.1 uncultured Pleurocapsa sp.
GATGTCGGGCTGGTGATCCTGGACGAGGAGCACGACCCCAGCTACAAGCAGAGCGGCGACCAGACGCCGCCGCATTACCACGCGCGCGATGTGGCCGAGATGATGATGCACAGGGCCGGCGGCGTGCTCATCCTCGGCAGCGCGACGCCCGCCGTCGAGACGCTTTACCGCTGCGAGCGCGGCGAGATCGTGCGCATCGCGCTGCCCAGCCGCATCCTCGGCCACCGCCTGCGCGTCCACGAACAGGCCGAGCGCGCCGGCATCGAGCCGCGCTACCAGCCCGCCAGCGCCGCCGACGCCTGGGCCATCGACCTGCCAAACGTGCAGGTCGTCGATATGCGTTCGGAACTCAAGGCGGGCAACACGAGTATCTTCAGCCGCGCGCTGCAGGACGCAGTCGGACGGGTGCTGGCCCAGCGCGAGCAGGCGCTGCTGTTGATGAACCGGCGCGGCCAGGCGAGCTACGTCTTCTGCCGCGACTGCGGCTTTGTGGCGACCTGCCCACACTGCGATACGCCGCTCACATTTCACCGCATCGATCTGGCACTGCGCTGCCACCGCTGCAATCACAGCCAGCCGCAGCCTGTCCAGTGCCCACAGTGCAGTTCAAGGCGCATCCGCTATTTCGGCGCAGGCACCCAGCAGGTCGAGGAAGCCGTCAAGGCGCTGTTCCCGGACGCGCGCGTCATCCGCTGGGATGCCGACAGCGCCGCCACCCCCGGCGCGCACGAAGCGATCTTACAGCACTTCATCGACCGCTACGCCGACATCGTCGTCGGCACGCAAATGATCGCCAAAGGTCTCGACCTGCCGCTGGTGACGCTCGTCGGCATCATCAGCGCCGATGTCAGCCTCAACCTGCCCGACTTCCGCGCCG
>CAYTME010000129.1:944-3713 GCA_964438415.1 uncultured Pleurocapsa sp.
GCGTCATCTTGCAGACCTACCAGCCGGATCACTACGCCATCCAAGCCGCCGCGCGCCACGACTCGCTGGCGTTTTACGAACGCGAAATCGCCTATCGACGCGAGTTGGGGTATCCCCCGTTTCGGCGGCTGCTGCGCTTGATCTTCCGCTTCCCGCAGGAGACCCGCGCCAAGGCCGAGGCCGAAAAAGCGGCGGCGCTCTTTCATGAACGCATCAAAAAGCTCAATCTGAGCGGCACCGAGCTGATCGGCCCTGCTCCGTGCTTCTTCACGCGCGTCAGCGACGATTACCGCTGGCACTTGATCCTGCGCGGCCCCAACCCGATCGAGGCGCTCACCGGCCTGGACATGCCGTCCGACTGGCATCTCGATATCGACCCGGTTGAGCTGCTATGAGCTGCCTGCATCGTCACGGGATCGGACGGTAATTGAGCATATCATTGACGATCTTGACCAGACGGCGCAGCTCGTCCTCGATATCTTGGCTGATGCCTTCTTGGATCGCCGCCTCGCGGAACAAATCGCGCGCCTCGCGGATCAGGTCTTCACCCTGCCGCAGCCGCGTCAGCCCCGCGCGGATGTGACCGCGCGCATCCCGGCTGGCGGGGCTGGTGTAGCGGTTCGGGAAATCCCAGCCGCTGAGCGTGGCGACCTCCTGCAAGCTGTCGATGAATTCGTCGATTGAGGCGATCTGCAGGGACGCGCCGCGCTGGAGCAGCTCTTGCAGCGACTCGCTGAGCGTCGGCTCAACGCCGAAATCGAGCGAGGTCACGTCTTGATAGCGCGTCTCGACATCGCTGAACGTGCCTGGCTGCGGGCGCAGCGTGGTTTTCTGCGGCGAAAGGCCGGTGAAGATCGAGTACAGGATGCCGACACACAGGTTATGTACGTCCATCTGCAAGTAGCGGCTGCTCTGGCGGTCGTTCAGGTCGAGCTGACGCGAGCTGTTCAGGTCGATGATGCGCAGATGCGTGCCGTCCCAGTAGACGTGCTCCAGCTTGTGATCGAGATAGACGATGCCCATGCGATGCGCCAGACGCAGCGTATCGGCGAACTGCAGCGCAAGCGCCAAACCCTCCTCGGTCGGCAGGCGCGTGCGCATCCCGCTGCGGTCTGGGCGCATGGTGTAGAACAGGTTTTGTGTGCGCGGCAGATTCTCTAACGCCAGATAGGGACGCCAGCCGCGCTCGGCGAAATCGTACAGGCTGTGCGAAAACGACGCGACATCGCGCCCGAATGCCTCGATCGGGCCGTCGGTCGGCGCTTCACTGCGGCTGGCGATGTAGCCGCAGTCGATGAGCTGCACGACGTGAGGGCTGGCATCCAGCTTCAGCAGCAGATCGGCTTCATTGGCAAACGCGCGGTACTCCCAGCGGGCATCGCCGCCCGCATCCAAGTGTTCGGGGCGCAGCACCTTGAACGCCACTGATGCGGACGTATCCAAGTCGTACGCATCCAAGACGCGCGCGTAGTGTCCGAGGGCGAACGTGTCGATGAAATTGTCGATGTGATAGCGGTCAGCGAGGTCTATCATGGCACCATCCAAACCGACGGTATCCCAAATTGTCCTGGTAAACTTGGGATATAGCAAGCCCCTGGTCACGCGCCATCGGCCAATATTCTGCCGTCACCGGCCCATGCGCGATTCGACCCGCCGCTTGCATCGCATCACACGATGCATAGAATTAGGACAGGGAAGTTTCTCGCTTGGAGTCCGTTATGCATGGGCACAAACGTGGGCTGCGAATCGGACAGTGCACCAGTGTGGGGCAGGTGCGCGAAAACAACGAGGATAAAATACTGGCCGAAGTCCAGGACGATCATGTCCTCGCGGTTGTAGCTGACGGCATGGGGGGTGCGGTCGCAGGCGAAGAAGCGAGCCGATTGGCGGTCGAATCGATCGCGAGGGGACTGGCGACGCTGGCGCAAGACGATGCGGACTCGAAACTTCGCAGCGAGCAGATCGCGCAGAAGCTGCGCAGTGCCATCCGCGCCGGCAACGACTCGATCGTGCAAAAAGCGGCGACCGCGCCGGAGCTGCGCGGCATGGGCACGACGGTCACGCTGGCCTATGTGCGCCGGACTCAGGCGGTCATCGGCCATGTCGGCGACAGCCGCGCCTATCTGGTCAGCACCAGCAGCCTGCCGCGCATCCGCCAGATCACTGATGATCACAGTTTTGTCGAGGCCTTGGTCAGCGCCGGACATCTGACCGAGGAGCAGGCGCAGGAACACCCGATGCGCAACGTGCTCTACCGCGCTTTGGGGCAAACCGAGGAGCTAGATGTCGATGTCTATCACACGCGGCTGCGCCCCGGCGACCGCATCGTGCTGTGCAGTGATGGTCTGACGCGCCATGTCAAAGCCCCGGAGATCGCCGATGTCGTCCTCGCTCTGCTTGACCCCCAGGCAGCCTGCGAGCGGTTGGTCGCGCTCGCCAACGAACGCGGCGGCGAAGACAACGTCAGCGTGATCGTGATCGTCGACGATGACGACCCCATCTCCGACGAGACACCGATCATGATGCAGGCCGTCTCGCTGGACGATCTCCAAGACAGCCAGGACACGATCCCCGTTTCGCCCTCCGAAATCGAGCGCGACTCGTTTGCCAGCATCGACAGCCCGAACGCGCCCACCCCGGAGCGCGCAGATGAAGCCAATACGCTGCCCAACCGTGAACAGCTCGATAAACGCGCCCGTTTGCTCCAGCTTCAGTGGCTGGTCGACGAGGTCCTGCTCGAACCCGATCCGCTCGACCGAGCGATCGTCA
>CAYTME010000129.1:3723-3989 GCA_964438415.1 uncultured Pleurocapsa sp.
GGCTGGTCACGAACGGACGCCATTCTGAAACCGACGATGCCAGCGGTGAAGGGGCGGACTCGCGCATCCCGCCGCGCTGACGACTAGCCGAACTGAATCTGCGTCATATCGAACGCCGGGCCGTTGGTACAGATGAGCTGGTTCGCGCCTTTGGTGCGCAGCATACACGCCGAGCATGCCCCGACGCCGCAGGGCAGAGGCATGCGCACAACCGCAAACAGATAGGACGCCGGGATTTCCGCTCGGAGCTGCGAGAACAGCTCCCA
>CAYTME010000129.1:4020-5307 GCA_964438415.1 uncultured Pleurocapsa sp.
CGTCATCCTGCGGCGTGATCACGAACACTTGATCGGCCCAGCCGATCGTCGTCACGCGGTTGGCCCAGTTCAATTCCCCGTCGCCCGTGATCACTTCGATTTCTGCTGCCAGATGCCCTGTCGAGTAGTGCGCGGCGCTGCCCAGCAGCACGAGCGTCACGCTAACCCGGTTCGACAGCAGCGCAGGCAGCATGAGCAAGAACGGTGCCAAGTCGGTGTCATAGGCGATCAGCAGCACATTGCGCAGCGTGCGGCGAAAGCGGTACGGCTGCCCGACGACGCCGATCAGATCGACCACCTGCCCCGGCTCGTAGGTCACGCCGACCGGCAGCTCAACTGTCACGATGCCACCGTGGATGGCCGCCGGCCACCACTGCTCGCGCAGATACGGCTCCCAGCCGTCGCCGACGCGCGCCAGCAGCGATTGGCCCGCTTTCATCTGCGTCAGCGCGGCATCGACCGACAGGTCGAGCTGCTGATACATCTCGTTGACGCGGCGCACGCGCTCGATGATGGCCTGAGACTCTTTCATAACATCACATCCCCTTCAGCCTTCGCCAGCGCTGACCGCGAACACCTGCGCCCCATTGGCGTCGAAGACCAGCGTCAAATACTCGGCATCGCAGACACAAGACCGCATCGGGCGCGCCTCGGTGAACGGCGCACGCCAGCGGAACATCGTCTCGAAGCTGGCAGGACGGCCGATCACCTGCGGCACTAGCACATAATCGATCGACTCGTCGCGCAGCAGCGCGGCGTTGGCGCTGTCCGCTGGGTCGCGCCAGAAGGCGAGCAGACGCTCCTGCTGCGGCGAAAAGACATCGACCGTGCCCACCTGGCCGCTTCCATTATCGCGGAAAAATGGCTGCGGCCGAAAGTAGACCGTCCTGCGCTCGGCAATGACCGGCGCCCAGTCAGCTTCGTGCGGGCCGGGTTGATTCAAGATCAGCGCATCATGCGGCGTGTTGTGGCGCAGCCACTCCATCGCCACTACATCGTCCGCCGATGAGAACGCGCCGTAGACGGCAATGCGCCCTTTGGTCAGCGGCAGCCAAACCGAGGGCGTCACCACGACGATCAGGCACAGCACCAGCCCGCCGACGATCAGCGCGGGCGCAGCGCGGTGCAGCCGCTCGCCCCAGCGCGCCTCCAGCCAGCGATTCCACAACCAGAGCAGACCGATGCCGCCTAAGATCGTGTAGGGGATAATCGGCGCGTGCCAGGCGATGCTGAACGGGTAATCGTACTTGAAAAGCGGAGCCAGCAGCCCACCGAGAAGCGCCTCCG
>CAYTME010000129.1:5324-10980 GCA_964438415.1 uncultured Pleurocapsa sp.
GCCCGTCACGGCGAAGTCGAAGGCCAGGATCAGCCAACCGACGGCGAACAGGACGCTCTGCTCACGCTGCCGCAGGCCGATGAGCGCGCCGATCAGCGCCAGCGGCACGATGACGACGCCCTGGTAGATGACCATCAAGCGCCAGTAGTCGGCGCTGCGCGTGAACGGCGACTCAATCTCGGAACCGAGCAGATCGCGGATGCTGAACAACCAGGGCGAGATGGCCAGCAGCGCGATCAGCGGCACGGCGAACGCGAGTATCAGCCAGGTCGAAAGCGTCGGGCGCGGGCGACCGAGCCAAATCGTCAGCAGCCAGGGGGCGTAGCCGAGCGCCAAGATGATCGTCGTGTCCGGGTGGCTGATGACGACCGCGCCCAGCATCAAGCCCGCCGCCAGCGCGTCGAGCCGGCGCTGTTCACGGAGAAAACGCATGACATACGTGATGAAGGCGAAGGCGAAGACGAGCGCGAGCAGCGTCGTGAAGTGCGAGTCGAGATACGCCGTGTAGAGTCCGAGGCCGATGAGCATGGCCAGCGCCATGGCCCGCCCAAGACGTTTATCGCGCAGTTCACTGCCGAAGTCATAGGCCAGCCAGACGAGCAGCAGGCCGAACGCGGCGGCCAGCGCAAACTGGACCGTATGCAGACCGGCATCGAGCCGCTGACTGAGATAGGCGATCAGGGCCGGAAAACCCGGCGCGTACAAGTAGTCGACATTCGGCTGGAAGGGTGCCAGCGTGTCGAGCGTGGCACCTTCGCGCACCATCAGCCCAAGGTAGCCGAACCCCTGGGCATCGGTTCCAAGCGGCACGGGAAAGATCAACGTCGGGACGAGGAAGAGCGCCGCAGCTGCGATGAACAACAGCAGATCGCGGGCACTCGTCCAGCCCTCATCAAAATCTTCCAGATCGACGCCGCGCTCCTCGGCGCGTCGCTGACCGAACGTCAGCGTGCCGAACAAGAAGATCATCGTCACCAGCGCGAACAGCAGATAGTCGAAGACGATCGTTTGCCAGCCGAACAGCGCGGCGATGAAGACGGCACCGCCGATCACCAGCGCCAGCGCGAAAGCCGCCGCGAGACCGATGCGCGGCTGCGCAGTTCGCCAAGCTGGGGCGAGCATAGCCCCCGCGCCGATGACGACCGCGGTGAAGATGAACCAGACGAACAACTGCATGGGATCCACCATTCCATGAAGGACAAAACGCACACCAGTATACCCGCTGCGGCTCATCCTGAACTGCTGCTGTTCTCAAGGGTTATTCGAAGGTTATAATGCATAAGATGTAATGAGACAGCCCATTTAAGCCGGTATACACTATTTTCATGAATCGTTCCCGCAGCGAATACGTCTCGCCATTGCAAACTTCGACTCATCCAAGATCGGTAACCAGGGCCTTGGAAACCGTTCGGCGCGTCCTGCGGTCACAGATCCACACCACCTACTTAGCCACGATGGCGATCATCTTCATCGCCGGGATCGGCGGCTATGTCGTCTTCATGAGCCTTGTGCAGCGCAGCCTGGTCGAAACATACGCGCTGCGAGGCGTGGATGCGCGAATGGACACGCTGCACGTCCTGCTCGAACGCGGACGCAGGCTGGCTGTATCGGCGAGCAGCGCCGAGCGCGACGACCTGCGTGAGACGATCGAGCAGGCATTACCCCAGATCGAACGGGATGCACTTGCTACGCTGGCAGAAGCCCGGCTGCTGCACCCAACACAGATCGAGCAGCAGCGCGGGCGCTATGCTGCTCTGACGGACGCTGCCCAAGAGCTGATCGCACTGCCAGACTCCGAGCTGTCTGCCGATCATCCCGTATACATCCGCATGATGATGAGCGGAGCCGATATCCTCCAAACCGAGGATATGACGCTGGCGCTGTTGATCGAGGCCAGGCAGCGCCAGCTCCAGGCCTTCACCCAACTCGCAACGGTGCTGTTGATCCTGGTGCTCGGTTCCCTGCTGACGCTCTACTGGTTCATGTTCCGGCCGATGGCCAAGCGCGTCGAAGAAAAAGAGCGCCAGCTTCGCGCGGAAATCGCGATCCGCGTTCAGACCGAGCAGCACCTGCGCAGCGGCGAGAGGCTGTACAAGCTGCTGGTCGATCACCTCCCGAAAAGTGCCGTGCTGCTCTTTGACCGCGAGCTGCGGCACACGCTGACCGAAGGCCCTGCGCTGCGCGAGCTGGGCTTCCCGCGCGAACGTTTCAACGGGAAGACGCTGGACGAAGCCCTACCGCCCGACTATGTGCAGGTGATCCGTCCGCATTACGAACAGGCATTGGCTGGTCGCGCCAGCGAGATGGAAGGCTCGACCAACGGGCGGCTGTTCCATGCACAGTATCTACCGCTGCGAGACCCGGCAGATCAAATCATCGGCGGTCTCGCGTTGATCCGCGACGTGAGCGATGAGAAAGTGGCAGCGGCCAATCAGATCGCCCTGACCATCGAGCGCGAGCGCAACAAGCTGCTGACCGAATTCGTGCGCGACATTTGTCACGATTTCCGCACGCCGCTGTCCGTCATGAGCACAAACATCTTTCTGCTGCACCGCGACGCTGACGACTCCAAACGGCAGAAGCGGCTCGACACCATGCAGCTTCAAATCGACCGGCTGTCCCGGCTGCTCGACCAACTGGTGACCATCGCCACGCTGGAGATGAGCACGGACATGCCGCGCCAGAAGGCCGACCCGAAGTCACTCCTGCGCATCATCGCCGATCATTACAGACCGATCGCCGAAGCAGCCGGCCTGCGCTTCACCACTTCGGTGGACGAGCGCCTGCCAATCATCGACATGAACGTGTCGCAGATTCACAGCGCGCTGGCCAATGTGATCGAAAACGCGCTCAATTTCACACCGCCAGGCGGTGCCATCGGCCTCGAAGCGCGCGTGGACGAACACGATCGTCTGGTCATCACGATAACCGATACTGGCTGCGGTATTCCCGAAAAAGACATCCCGCACGTCTTCGACGCTTTTTACCGCGGCGACAAAGCGCGCGGCACCGACTCTGGCGGCGCGGGACTGGGGCTGACCATCGCCCGGCGCATCGTCAAGCTGCACAGCGGCGATATCAGCATCAGCAGCCGACTCAATCAGGGAACGCGGGTGTCGCTCTGGCTGCCGCTGGGCGCCCGCAAAGTGCGGACGCAGACCGTCGCGGCGACCACCCGCTGATCGCCGGCCGCTCACGCTTCGTCTTCCACAGCCGCCTCGGTCTTCCCCTGCCCCAGGAGACGGCGGTAGGTCGCCTGCAGCGTCAGGGCGTCGGAGGTGTGGAACGGCTCCGGCGCTTCGACGCCGGCTGTGCCGCCGACGCCAAAATCGATGAAGGCCTGCAGCAGCTCGCGGTAGCGCAGGTCGGCCTCGTTGAGGGGGATGTGCTCTTTTTCTCCCTTGGCGGTGTACGCGATGCCGCTGATATGAAAATGCAGCCGCTGCATTCCATCGTCGCCGAGGGCGGCGCGCACCCGGCTCAAAGCGCCGGCGAATTCGTCATACGTGTTGAACGTCCCGTCACCGGCGCGCGCGTGCAGATGTGCCCAATCGATGCAGGGCAGCACACCGGGGATCTCGCGGCTGAGCTGCAGCACCTCGTCGAGACTGCCGAACATCGCCGACTTGCCCATCGTCTCTGGACGCAGATTGACCGCGACACCTTCCTCGCGCAGCACCCCGGTGATCTCGATCAACTTCTGCTTGGCGCGCTCGTAGACCTGCTCGGCGGGCTGGCCGTGATAGCTGCCCGGATGGAAGACGATATCGCGCGCGCCGGCCAAGAAGCCTTTGCGGGCGGCGGCCAGCAGGCGCGCATCGCTCTTTTCCATCAACTCGGCCGTCTGGCTGTTCAAGTTGATATAATACGGCGCGTGAATGCTCAAGCTGATGCCGCAGGTCTCCGCCGCCTGTTTGATCTGCGCGCACATTTCGTCGCTGACGCGCACGCTCTGCACCCAAGCGATTTCGAGATGCTGCAAGCCCAGCTCGCGTGTGTGGAAGATGGCCGCCACCGTGCCGCTTTCGCGCGTCGTCTGCGGTGAGCCGACCGTGCCGAAGCGTAGCGTCTCTGTTTGCGACAACCGGAACCTCAACTTTCACGTATAGTGGTGGAACACTGCACTGTGCTGCCGACCATTTTATCATGCTGGCGGGGTCTATGCTGAACGATGAACTGAACTTTCACCGGCGTGCGTTGATCGCCGCGGGGCTGGCTTTCGCGATCGTCTTCATCGTCTGGAATGTGCCGCAGCTCAACGTCGTCTTGTACCCGCTGCGGCTGTTCGTCACCTTCGTCCACGAAAGCGGGCACGGCTTGGCCGCGATCGCGACGGGCGGCCAATTACAGGGCTTCGTCGTCAACAGTGACGGCACCGGCTTCGCGCGCACATCCGGTGGCAGCCTGCTGGTGATCCTGCCGGCGGGCTATCTGGGCGCAGCTTTCTTCGGGGCGGGGCTGTTTTTTCTGGCCAACACCGTGCGTTTCACCCGCACAGTCTCGGTCGCGCTCGGCGCGATCCTGATCGCGATCACCATCCTGTATACCGACCTGCTGTCGGTCGCTTTCATCGTCGGCGCACTGAGCGGCCTGGTGCTGATCCTGCTCGGCTGGCGCGGCGGCGGGCTGCTCAACCTGATCGTGCTCAACTGTCTCAGCTTGATGACCGCGCTGCACGGCGTGCTCGACCTGATCTACCTGGTCAACAACAGCGGCGCACGCATGGGCACGATCCGCAACGATGCGGAAGCGTTCAGCCAGGCGGTTGCGCCGCTGGTTCCTGCCGCCGTCTGGGCGGCTTTGTGGGCGGGGATCGCCATCGCAGCGGTCTGCGCGGCGGTCTACTTCAGCATCCTGCGCCGTTTGTGGCGGCGATCGCCGGCCGCTGAGCGCGGCGATCCGCGCCGCTACTGACCGGGCAGCAGATCGTGCACCGGGTACACGGTCGGGAAATAGAGTCCACTGTAGGTGACGCGCTGGTTATCCGGGTTGGGCAGCACATCGAAATTGCAGCGGCTGGTGATCTGCGGGTTATCCGTGCCCGGCCCGTAGTTGGCATAGCCGTCGAAATGTGGCTCGGTCCAACTCAGCTTGTACTCGACCTCATAGTGACCCGGACGCAGGAAACCGACCTGCGCGCTGAAGAAGACCCATGTATTGACGCCGCCCCGGCGGCCCGGCTCGCTGCGCGTGACATCGACGAAGCGCGCGCCGTTCAACCGCACCGAGTACTGCGCGCTGGCGAGGTGCTGATCCATCTGCGCCGGCGTGCGCGTGAACCACGACCAGAAGACGACGATCCGGTCGTTGTCATAGACGATGCCGGGGTTCGCCAACTCGTAGCTGTCGCACTCGGCGAAAATCAGCCCCGGCGTCTGCGAACGGTAATTCACGCTCGGCCGCGCGCCGACGAAGACAGCGCCCTCGGGTTCCAGGTTGGGATTCAAGAAACCGCTACCCGGCGCGAGGATGCGCACTGCCGACCCCGCGGCACTCGCAGCGGCACCTGTGCCGGCATCGACGCTGGTCGCCGCCGGGTTCTGCGGATTGCCACAGCCGTCTTGGACATCATTGACGGTCGTCTGAAAATCGACGCGGCTGCTGTCGGTCTCACGCGCGATCAGCACGCGCGCGCTGCCCGTCGCGCCCGCCGCCA
>CAYTME010000129.1:11005-11234 GCA_964438415.1 uncultured Pleurocapsa sp.
CGTAAGGCAGCCGCTCGCTGACGGCATACGTGCCATCGACCGAGAGCTGGCGCAGCGATGACAGCGCGTTGCCGCCGCCGTTCGGCGCGTCGAAGAGCTGGTAGTAGATATCCCAACCGGGCAGCATCGTGCCGCTCACGTTGATCACGCCCGCATCAGGACAGGCGACGTAGAAGATCTGCACCGAATTGGCCGGGCCGGTATCCTGCGCAGCCGCAGGCGCTGCTGC
>CAYTME010000130.1:0-8010 GCA_964438415.1 uncultured Pleurocapsa sp.
GCCGGACGCGCTCGACGCGCAGTTCGGCAACCGCGCCGCCAGCCGCATCATCAGCATGGAGGCCGATGTGCGCCTGGAGACTTACAACCCAGCGCTGCTGATCGACGATCAGGTCTATTTCGGCATCATGCTGCAGAACGCGGAGCGCCCGATTGAAAGCGCGGGCGTCCAGATCAATCTCGTCCAGCAGGGGGTGATCAATATCGGCCAGCGCGTGGGCGATGTCAACGCCGTCATCAGCCAGCGGTCGCTCGGCGATATCCGCCTGCGCCTGCGGCTCGATCGCAACCCGGATACGGGCACGATCACGACCTTCGTCAACGGCGAGCCGGTCGGCCTGCCGCTAACGCTGGCAGCGCCGGACGGCGTCATCCCGGCGCTGCTGGTCAAGGACGGCGGCGTGATCGTCTACGTCTCCAGTTGGACAGTGGCGCTGCGCTGAGCCGGCCGCTCAGCGGGCGGCGAATTCCGCGCGCAAACCCTCGACGATCGTCTCCGCGCGCGTGCCGTACTCGATGATGGCGCGCAGCCGACGCTCCGGGTCGATCAAGTAGACCGGCACCGAGTGATCGACCAGGTAATCCCCCCCGGCGTCCGGCTCGCCGATCGTGTAGTACAGACCGTAATCGGGCGTGATCTGCGCCAGCGTGACCGGCTCACCGCTCATACCATAGAAGGCGGGATCGAAGCGGCGCAAGAAGCTGCCGAGCAGTTCCGGCGTATCGCGCTGGCCATCGACGCTGACGAACAAGACGTTCACCCGGTCAGCATCCGCGCCGAGCAGCATGCGCACGCGCTTCATCTCCGCCAGCGTGGTCGGGCAGAAATCAGGGCAGTGCGAGTAGCCGAAGAAGAGCAGCGTATGGCGGCCCTGCAGATCGCTCAGGCGCAGCGGCTGGCCGTCGATACCCGGCAGCGCGAAATCGGTCAGCAGGCGCGGCTGGTCGAGATAGGTAAAGCCGGGCGTGCGCACCACGGCGGCGGCGGGTGCCTCCAGCACGGCTTGCAGACTGCGCAGGGCGACGATGCCGGTCAGCAGCAGCACGGCCAGCCCACCGACGATGATGAGGGCGCGCCCGCGCTGAAGCCGCTGCCAACCCCACGTCAGCCCCGCCCCGGCGAATGCCAGCACCGACAGCAGGATCAAGATCGGCAGCCCAGCACCGTTCTCATCCGGCACGCCGCAGATGAACGACCAGACCGTCCCCGGCAGATCGCGCAGGGTGCGCACATCGTGCACGTAGATCAAGCTGAAGAGCAGCAGCACCACGCCGAAGCTCAAGAGCAGGGCGATGACGATGAGCTGTGTCAGCGAGATGGCTTCGCGTTTGGTGGGCTGCGAGTGAAGAGTCGTCATGGCAGTGAATAGGCTCCTGAGAACTGATGATGCCGAGTTAGAATTCACACCCGTTTTAAAACCGCCGATCATCCTCATCGACGCCACGACTCCAAAACCCAGAGCGCGCCGGGCGCTGCATCTTCGGGTGCAGAGCATGCCTGCCCTGCGCCCGCCCCCTGCGACACGACGGCGCGCCCATGCCCTTCCCTGCGCGTCAGTTCAAACCGGTCGTCACCGGCAGCGCCCAAGCCCAGTCGGTGCTCAGGCCTTGGATCAACACCGGCCCCCACATGACCAAACACAGGATGACAACGATCGCGATCCACAGCCACCAGCGCTCGAACATGCCCATCGCGCCAGCGGGTGCCCGTGTGTCGATCGGCACCGGGGCGGCATACGGCTCCTTCGAGAACCACAGCGTCCCGACCAGATTGATGACCAGCAGGATCAAGCTCACCAGCAGGATGAAGCCGCCGATAGCCGACAGGTTGAGCCAGATGCCCCAACTGTTGCTGACGTACACACCGGCAGCGCCCAAGTCGGTGCGGCGCGGCGCGCCCTCGATGCCCGCGCGCCCCATCGCCCCGCCGAACACGGCGATGCCGATCAGCCACGTGTAGATTTGCGCCAGCGCGATCTCTTTGCTGAACAGCTTGCGCCCGCGCAGCAGCGGGATCAGCCAGTAGCTGATGCCGATGTAGGTCAGGAACACAGCACCGCCGAGCGTGGTGTGGAAGTGTCCCGGCACCCACGACGTGTTGTGCAGCGCCACGTTCAGGTTCCAAGCGGCGTTCATGATGCCCGTGACGCCGCCGATGATGAAGATCAGCATCCCGGAGAGCATACCGGCCATCACTGGGTCGCCCCACGGCTGCTTGGCGATCCAGCCCAGACGGCTGGTCGCGCCGCGCGCCCGCCCGATCTTCTCCAGCGTCGCGCCGATGTTGAAGGCCGTCAGCAAGCTGGGCGTGGCGACGACGAAGGTCAAGAAGGCGTGCGCTGCCTTGGCGAACTCGCTCACACCGGGGTCGGAGTACAGGTGGTGGACGCCGATCGGGATCGAGAAGATCATGATCATGAGGAAGGCCAAGCGGGCCAGGTTGTCGCTGAAGACGGTGACGCCGTTCTGCTTGGGCATCATCGTGTACCAGGCGGTGTAGGCCGGCAGCAGCCAGAAGTAGACGAGCGGATGGCCGAAGAACCAGAACAGGATGCGCGTCACCTGCGGGTCAGTCGTCGCGACCAAGCCGAGCGAGATCGGCAGTAGGAAGAGCAGGATCTCCAGCGCCACGCCCAACGTCGCGATGATCCACATGATGAAGTTGGCGATGATCGAGAAGGTCGCCAGCGGCACGCGCTCACCCGGATGTTCGCGCTTCCACAGGACATACGTCCAGAAGATGTTCGCCCCGGCCACCCACGAGCCGATCACGACCAGCGTCAGCCCGACGTAGAAGTACCACTCGGCGATCATCGGCGCGTAGAAGGTGTAGAGCACGTTGGCGTTGCCCGTCAGCAGCGCCGCGCCCGCCATCAGCAGGCCGACCAACATCATGACGAAGGCGGCCCACGCGAGCGGCAGGCTGGCCAGCGGGCGGTTGAGCGACCGCTGCGTGGTGAAGAAGCTGAAACCGACGATGAAGAACGTCGTGAAGACCAGCGCGTTCAGCACGCCGTGCAGCGAAAGCGCCTGGTAGTAGTATGAAAAGATCGGGATTTCCCACTGGAGCGTCGGCGCGCGGCGGAAGGTCTGGAACGGGCCGATCAGGCCGCCGACGATGATCGCGACGAAAGCGATGGTGAGATGGGCACCGACCAGCCATTTTTCGCTGCGCAGCGCCGAAAGCTCTGGGAACTTGAGCAGGGACTCGCCCTGCGCGGGTTGTACAGCTTGCATTGCTCTTGACTCTCCCCCTCTACCTACGCGCCTTGTGCGGCTTCTTCAACGATGATGACCATGCCCATATTTTGGTGACCGCGTCCGCAGTACTCGTGACAGATCACGTGATACTGACCAGGGCGGTTGAATGTCACCGTCTGCCGTCCGATGTGACCAGGCAGGATCTGGATGTTGACATTGTGGTGTTCGATGTAGAAGCCGTGCTGAATGTCGCGGCTGGTGACGGCGAACGTCACCCGCGAACCGACCGGCACCCGCAGGATCGGACGTCCGAGCAGGTCGGTCTCGGTCGCGCCCGCGTTGTACTGCCACATCTGCGCCACGATATAGGCCTCGTAAACCCCGTTGCCCATATCGCGCAGACCGGGGTTGGCGAATTCGGTCTGATCGAGCAGGATCGGGTTGACGAATTGATCGGCGGTCGGCAGGCGCACGCCGTAGATGAAGGCCCCGGCGACGACCGCAGCGAAAAATACGCCCAGCATCACAACCGCCAGGATGATGTACGTCCGCTCGTACTTGTCGATTTCGAGTTTTTCTTCTGGTTTAGGCAGCGACTCTTGCATGGCTCTAGTTACCCCTCAGCATGAATACCTCGAAATAGGTCAGGACGAAGTAGATGGCGTAAAAGGCCAGCAGCAGCAGCACGAACAGAAAAGCGCCGCGCGGCTCGAAGTGCTTTTCTCCCCCGTGTGCCCCCGTTTCGCTGCCTGTCTCGGTCGCCTGCGTCTCCGCCTGGGTGACGTCGGCTGGTACATCGCTCATATGCATTTCCCCTCGGCTGCTCCACTCTCGAACCATTAAAGCGACAGCAGATATGCGATCAGGTTGTTGAGGTCTTCCTCGCTGAAGATCTCACCGTAGTTCTGCGGCATCAGATTCTCTGGATAGACTGGATCGCCCGGCACGATGTACGCCTGCGGATTGACGATCGACTCGTGGATGTAATCGATCGCCGACTGCCCAGCGACGCGCGTCGCCGCGCGCTCGGCTAGACCGCCCAAGCCCGGCCCGATCAATCGGTTACCATCGATGGCATGGCACTGCGAACACATCCAAACCCCTTGGGCAGTGGTGTGCTGTGCGTTGAAGAGAATCTGCCCCAGAGCCGGATCGCCCGGCAGCTCAAGACCCGCGTCAGCAACGGTGGTCGGCATCGCCTGAGCTGCAGCCGGATCGACGGTCGGCAGCGCGACGGCGGTTGCCGTTTGGTTGGCGACCAGCGTCGCGCCCTGGTTGGCGACCGAAGTCTCCTGCAGAACGACGGCGGTCGCTCGCGCTTCGCTCACCTCGGCCTCGCTCCGCCCACAACCGCCCAGAATGAGCGCGATCAGCAAGAGTGCGCCTATCCGTTTCACATTGAACCCCCTGTGGATGTGGCAGATTCGGAATAAAGTGCAATGTAGAGGATGATACGGCGCGCACACAGTGACGTCACGTGACGACCCGCGAGGAATCTTCGTGACATATGTCACAGACCCATGAGACTATTGAATGATCGAAATGTTCAGAACAGGCTGATTGCAGGCACCCAGAGCGGCGGCGCGCTGTCGAGATGCGCGCTCAGCATTCGACTTCGGGGCTGTCCGGCGGCATCCCAGCGCGGTACCAGGCGATCGTGCGGCGCACCCCCTCCTCGAACGGCGTCGGCACGAAGCCAAGCTCCGCTCGCGCTTTGGCGTTCGAGACGCGCCACTTGTTATACACGTATGAGCGCAGATTGAGGGGATAGAACGGCTCGCGCTGGGTGATGCGGGAAACAATCTCCAGCGCGTGAGCGGCGGCGATGCCCGTCCAGTCGGGCAGCGTCAGCCGCGGAAACCACAGCCGCGCCTCGCGGCAGATGATATCGAAGGCGTCTTTGTGGGCGATCGGCGCGTCGCAGATGTTGTAGACCTCGCCCAAACGCCCACGCTCGAAAGCCAGCAGCGCCGCCTGCGCCACATCGGCCACGTAGACCGGCAGGATGATGTAGCGCCCGCCGTTGAGCTGCATGATCAACCCGCGCATCGGATCGCGAAAGAACAGCCGGTTGAAGGCGTAGCGCCCCAGCGGTCCGTAGAAGGCTCCTGGGCGCAGCACGATCACCGGAGCGCCCGCCTCGGCAGCGCGCAGCGCGGCCTGCTCCGCGTACAGCTTGCTGCGCTGATACGGGTCGGCGGGTTGGGGTGGATACGTCTCGTCGATCTCGCGGTCCGGCGGCGGTGTGCCGATCAGGTAAACGGTCGAGATGTGGACGATGCGCTCGCAGCCCGCCGCCTGCGCCGCCGCGATGGCGCGCTCGGTGCCGCCGACGTTGGTGCGCTCGAAGTCGTCGGCATCGCCCCAGAAGCGGAACAAGCCCGCCGCGTGGACGGCGAAGCGGCAGCCTTCGGCCGCGCGCGCCAGCGCCGCCTGATCGAGCACATCGCCCGTCACGATATCGACTGTCGGCCAGCGCACCAGCCAGCCGTGATCAGCGGGGTGGCGCACCAGCGCGCGCACGTGCAGGCCGGCACGGCAGAGCGCCGCGACCAAGTAGCGGCCAAGAAAACCGGTCGCGCCGGTCACGAAAACGCTGTCGCTCATCGGATGGGCTGGGGGTGTCTCATCAGGCATCGCGGCCAATGCGGCGCACCGAGGTGGTCAGCTCAGGCACCAGCGCGAGTTTAGCGCGGCGGTTTTTCCAGCCCGACGGCAGTTCCTGGATGAGGGCTTCGGGCTTCCAGCGGTCGTCAGCGAGATCGTAGAGGAGGCAGATGACCAGGGCGCTGTCGCCGAGATCCTGGGTGACGATGCGCTCGTGGGTCTGCGCATCGTAGGTCGCCATGCGCCGGTCAAACTGGTGGTCGATCAACCAGCAGCGGCGGCCGTCTTCCGAGAAGCCGCGCACCTCGAGGGTGTGATCGGCGCGCAGCACGCCGTAGACGGGTGTGGGGCGCTCGCTGCGCTGGAGCAGCAGCAGGTGTTGGTAGCGGCGCAGGTACGGCCCGGCGAGCATCTCGACCGCGATCCGCCACTGCTGCGCCCAGCTCAAGATCGGGCTGTCCTGCATCCACTCGACCGCCGCCAGATAATCCTTCTCGACTTTCTGCACGACGTGATCGGGGGCCATCCAGTCCGCGCGCAGGCTGCCGCTGTGCAGCCGGCGCATCTTGTTGATCCAGGGCAGTCGTCGCGCGTTGTTCGCCGGCATCACCACCACCATTTCGACCGCCGGTGCTGCCCACATGCACAGCCGTCGGCGATCATCGCTTGTCTTCTCCGGATGCCGAGACTTTAGCAGAAGGCGGTCGAAAAACAATCGTCAATTGCGCACAAATGCGCTCACGGCGCGGTTGGTGCGATCTGGTTCCACCAGCCGCGCATGACCCGACCTCACCCCCACTCTTCACAGGTGTCGATGCCGTCAAAAGTCATGTCACAGAAGACACGCTACAGATACTCGATATGGTTTTGCATTTCCTCGGCGCTCATTGCGCTGCAGATGAGTTCCAGGCCGCGTACCCAGTCCCCAATCGTCGTATCAAAGTGCTGCGCAATGACGATACCTGCGTGAGAAATGCCCTGCGCGTGGAGACGCACGAAGTCAAAGTCGAAGGTGCAGAGCACACGACCTAACGCGGCGGCGCGCTGTAGGTGATTGAGATCCGTATCGCCCAGATACCCCAGATCGCGCACAGTGACGACATCGATGCCTCGGCTTCGCATCTGCTCAGCGACCGCAACCTGTACGCTCTCATCGAGGTAGAGACGGATGTCGCTGGCCAAAGCCTGACTCTTTCGCTTCTCGGATCAGGCGGTCATTTTCCTCGATCTGCGCATCCATCTCGCGCTTGTGTGCATAGTAGTACGCCAATGCCGCATGAACCTGCGCAAGCGAGATCTGCAACTGCTGTGCCAGTTCGTCCGGTGTGTAACCGCGGTAAATGTGATGCGCGGCCACATCCTGCACCATCAGCGTCGTGCCAGAGATGATCGGACGTCCGCCGCGTATCTTCGGGTCAGATACGATCGTATTGATTGACAGTACCGTGAAATCGCTCATTGGATGCGTCTCCACACGTGTGCCCTTTATCATAGCACAATGCAGGATCACGACGCGGCAGGATCAGGCGGTGACGCGCTCACGGCGCGGCTGGTGCGATCTGGTTCCACCAGGCCGCGCATGACCCCACGCTACAACCTACGACGCAGGCTGTCGAACAGCCAGCGCAGCTCGTCGAGGCGCAGCAGCAGCGCCGCCGCGATGAAGATCGCCACGCTCAGGCCGCCGCTGATGCCGACCAGCAGCACCTCGCGCAGCAGCGACGACGTGCCGATCCAGCCCTCCAAAAGCGGCTCGCCCAGCAGGAGCGCCGCGCCCATCAGCCCGGCGGCGGCCCCTGTGCGGATCACCGTCTTCGCCAGACGCTGGCCGCCCATTTCGCCCAAGCGGCGGCGCAGCAGCAGCCACGAGATCGCACTGTGGACGATGTGTTTGACGCTGTCAGCCACCATCAGGCTGAACAGGCCGATCTGCGGCAGCAGCAGCGCCGCGACCGCCAAATAGACCAGCAGGCTGAAGAAGCCGATCAGCGCCGGGGTGAGCGTGTCTTGGCGGGCATAGAAGGCGTAGACGAGCAGCAGATCGAGCGCGGCGAACGGCAGCCCGATCAGATACAGCCGCAGCGCCTGGGCTGTGATCGCGGTGTCGGCGGGCGTGAACGCGCCGTGCTCGAAGATCAGGCCAATGATCGGGCGCGCCAGCCCATACAGCCCGATGGTCGCGGGCAGGATCAGCGTGATGACC
>CAYTME010000130.1:8033-11161 GCA_964438415.1 uncultured Pleurocapsa sp.
GTATCGTTGAACGGCTGCGCGCCGTCGCGGTCGGCCAGCGCCGCCTGCCGCGCGAGCGTCGGCAGGATGGCGACGCTGATCGCCGTCGCGACCAGACCGTGCGGGAACTGGATCAGCGTTGTCGCCCAGTTCATGTAGCTGATGCTGCCCGTCCCGGTGCCGCTGGCGAAGTTGTAGCTGAATGTGCGCACGACCAGCGTATCCAGCACCAGCGACGCCATGACCGGCGCGTAGAGCATGGCGATGCGGCGGACGGCTGGGTGACGCCAGCGCAGCGTGAAGCGCACGGCGGACAAGCGCAGGCCGGGGAGCTGCAAGACCAACTGCACCAGCGCGCCGACCAACCAGCCGACCGCCGCCGTCGTGATCGCATCGGGCGGGCGCGCCTGCGTCCAGACCAGCATCGAGGGCTGGGGCACCGGCTGCTGCGGCGGCGTCAGCAGCAGCATGACGATCACGATCGCGGCGTTGAAGACCGCCCCGGCGAAGGCGGGCAGTGTGAACGCGCGCAGCGCATAGAGCGCGCCGCTGGCGAGCGCGAACAGCGAGAGGAACAGGAGCGCGGGCGCCGTCAGGCGCAGCAGATCGACAGCGAGTGTCTGCGTCGCGGTGTCCGCCCCCGTGCTGACCAAGGCGACCGCCTGCGGCGCGAAGAGCTGGAGCAGCAGCACCAGGCCGGCGATGAGCACCGTGATCATGCTCAGCAGCACCGAGAGCAGTTGAAAGAGCGCCTTCTGGCCGTCTTTGGCGGCGGTCTCGCTCAGCACCGGCACGATCGCGCTGTTGACATGCCCGGCGATCAGCAGGTCATGCAGCGTCTTGGGGATGATCAGGGCGATATTGAACGCATCGACAGCGCGCGACGCCCCGAACAGATTGGAGAGCACGATCTCGCGCGCCAAACCGAGCACGCGGCTGGCGATATTGCCCAAAGCCAGCAGACCGCTGGCGCGCGCGACCCCGGCGTTGGTCTCCGCTTGGGTCGGGGCGGTTTCGGGCATCAAGGCGGGAGAGCTGTCGATGTGCGTCTGCGCCAATTCGGGGTTGTCCTCATGAGCGGCCGCTGCGCGTCGCCGTGCAAGCGCCAAGTCTAGCACGCTTCGGGGATGCCGCTAGAGGACGCTTGGCCTACGCTGGCGGCCTCTCGTTGGGAGTCAGCAGATAGACGAACGCGGCGGCGAACAGTCCCGGCCAGAGATCGCGCAAACCAGGCGTGCCCTCGTAGGGGTACTCGCGGGCGATGCGAAAGCCGATCTGGCGCGCCCACCAGTGGAAATCGGCGCGCGTCCAGAAGCGCAGATGCTCGCCCGGCGTCACCACCCACTGCAGCGGGAAGCGCCCGAAGAGCAGCCGCAGCCGGTGCTGATGGAAACCAGTGTTCGGGATCGAGACGATCAAGCCCTTGCGCGCCAGCGGGCGCAGATCGGCCAGCAGGCGCTCCGGGTCGGGGATGTGCTCGATGATCTCCGACAGGATGACGTAATCGACCGGCTCGCGCACGCGGCTGCTGACCGGCTGGTTGATATCCGCCAGCTCGACATCCAGCCCACGCCCCTGGCAGAACGCGACCGCCCTCGGCGAGACATCCAGCCCGCGCCCGACGATGCCGCGCTCGCGGATCAGGTATTCGAGCAGCGCCCCATCGCCGACGCCGAGATCGAGCACGGTGTCGCCGGGCGCGCAGATGGCGGCGAAGACGCGCGCGCGCTTCAGGCGCCACGGTGAGAGGATGCCGAGTCCCGACTGCGCCTTGCCCTCCCAGTACTCGTCGTAATCGACCACCCCGACGCGCGCTGTCGGCGGGTAGGCGAACAGGCGGCGCAGCCCGCGATAGCGATTGGCGAGCCACAGGTACAGCGGGCGCAGCGGCGAGCCGCGCAGCGCCGATTTCAACGCGTCCAGACGTTCGCCTCGCATGGCGGGATGCCGCGCCTCCTCTTTCTCACGCGCTTGAGAGATGACGTTCAATGTTACAATAGCGCGTCCGCTAGTGTACAGGATCAGCAAGGGCACGGGGGTATGAAGAGCGCTGCGCTCGCCGAGAACGTCTCTATCGATGCGAAAAAGGCTTCGACCCGCATCGGCATCCTCGCCCCTGAGCTGCGCCCGACCGACGGCTGGGGTGCCTACAGCCTGGGGCTGCTGCGCGCGCTGCTGCGCACCGATCTGCGCTTGACCATCGTCGGCGTGCGCGGCGACCGGGCTGACGACATCGCGATGTACGGCCTGCTGCCCGCGCCGAGTCCGGTCGGGCGGCGGCTGATCGTGCGACTGGCGGCAGCCTATCCCACGGCGCGCGCGGCTCTGGCCGGCTGCGACGTCATCCACGCGCTGGCCGAACCCTACGCGCCGCTGGCCGCCGCCATCGCCGGCGCACGTCCGCTCGTCGTGACTGGGCATGGCACGTATGTGCAGATGGGCGATTGGCCGTTCCCGATGGGCGCGGCTTACCGCTGGGCGTTCCGGCGCGGCTGGATGATCTGCGTCAGCCGCTATACCGAGTCGGCAGCGCGCGCACGGCTGCCCGGCCTGCGCACGAGCGTCATCCTCAACGGCGTCGATGCTGCGCGTTGGGCTGGGATCGCCCGCCAGCCCGCCCCCCAGCCGACGATCCTGACCGTCGGCGCGATCAAGGCGCGCAAAGGCACGCGCGAGCTGGTGCAGGCGCTGGCGCTCGTACGCGAGCGCATCCCCGATGCTCGGCTCGTCATCGTCGGCACGCCGGACGCCGAGCCGGATTACGCCGCCGCCGTCCGCGCCGAGATCGCCCGCCTGGGGCTGAGCGACGCCGTCGCGCTGACCGGGCGCATCCCCGACGCCGAGCTGCGCGCGCAGTACGCCGCAGCGCATGTCTTCGCGCTGCCATCGCAGAACGTCGGCGGCAAGTTCGAGGGCTTCGGCCTAGCGCTGGTCGAGGCGAGCGCCGCCGGGCTGCCCGTCATCGGCTCGCTCGGCTGCGGCGCGGAGGATGCGGTCGAGCACGGCGTCACAGGTCTGCTCGTGCCGCAGCGCGATCCCGCCGCGCTGGCCGACGCCATCCTCCGCCTGCTCAACGACCCCGCGCTCCACAGACCAAACCGGTTGGTCGAGCAGATCGTGCGCGCGAAGGGCGAGCCGGACGAGATCGT
>CAYTME010000131.1:0-7986 GCA_964438415.1 uncultured Pleurocapsa sp.
CAAGGCGACGGAGGCAGCATACTGATGAGCACCCAACCCAACATCGTCCAGGCATCGGCCAGCCAGGCCAGCGCTGCCCCGGTCGTACGCCCGGCTGCCCGAGCGCGCTCCGGCTTCCGGATCAATCGCAACCTGCGCGGCATCATCGGGCGGCAGATCCTGCTGCAGGCGTTTCTGCTCTTCGTGACGGCGACCGTCATGTTCCCGATCCTGTGGATCATCTCGATGGCGATCGACCCGCGCGGCATCACCCGCCCGACCGATCTCAATCTGTTCCCGGCCAACGCCAATCTGAACGCCTTCACTCGGATTCTGACCGAGCCGTTTTCGAACGTGCTGCCAGTCTATTTCGGCGATCTGCTGGCGAACAGCCTGTTCATCGCGCTCGGTGTCTCGCTTTCGACGGTCGTGCTCGGCGCTTCGGCGGCCTATGCCTTCTCCCGCTTCCGCTTCATCGGGCGGCAGGCGGGCATGCTCGGCTTCATCATCCTGCTGATGCTGCCGAGCACGGGCACGCTGATCCCGCTGTTCATCCTGTTCAACTCCGTCCAGGTCAACAGCGCGCTGGCGGCAGCCGTCCCCTCATTCTTCCTCGGCATCCTGCTAGCAGGCCTCGTCTACGTCATCTTCAGTGTCGTGCGCGGCATGGGCAAGGTCGATCCAGATCGCTGGTTCAACCCCGGCCCCGTCTGGACGACAGCAGTGACGGCGCTGGTGGTGCTGGTCGCCATCGCCATCACGTTCTTCGCTATCTTCCAGCGGACGGCGATTTACGATCAGGCGATCACCCGCCCGCTGGCGGCCATCCAGTCGGAGTATGACCGGGCGAAATCCGCCTACGACCGTCGCGTCCAGAGCGTGCAGCAGCGTGGGCAGACGGCCCTACGCCGGGAGGCGCGCGCGGCCGATGCCGCCGAGCTGGTGACCATCCTGACCACGCTGCGCGACCGGCTGGCCACTGTCGAGTCGCCGGATGAGGTCGCTGCGGTCATGCGCGCCGAGATCCAAGCGCGGCTCGATGTGGCCGAAAACCCCGATGATGATGTCGTCCTCCAGGTGCTGCAAACCGCGCTCCCGATCTTGGAGACCGGCGGTCTGACCGGTTTCCGCGCCGGCTTGGAGAGCGCCATCGTCAGCGCCACCGAAGAGGCGGCACAGGCGCAGCAGAGCGCGGCCTCCGCGCGCGCCAACGCTGACGAAGCTGCGGCCGCGCTGGTCGAGGACGAGGCAGCGCTGATCGCTGCACAGGCGCGGGTCGATCAGGAGGCGCAGGAGGTGCTGGCGCTGCGCAACAATGCGCTGATCCAGGCGCTGCCGCATATGCTGCTGGCCTGGGCGGCGGCGCTGGCGGGCGCGTTCGGCGTTTGGCTGATCGTGCGCGCGCTGCGGCAGGCGATCGAGCCGAAGGTGATGATGAACGTGCTGCTGTTCGGCTTGATGGCGGCCATGATCATCGGCCTCGGCCTGACCGCCATGCAGGGCCGCATGGCGACTGTGACGACGACCAATCAGGCGCTGCGCACAACGCTGCTCGGCTTGGCGCTGGCCTTCGCCTCCGGCGGTCTGCCGTTCGCGATCTGGAACCTCAAGGGTTACTTTGACACGATCCCGAAGGAGCTGGAGGAGGCAGCGTTGATCGACGGCGCGGGGCTGGTCGGCACATTCATCCGCGTCATGCTCCCGCTCTCGCTGCCGGCCTTCGCCATCGTCATCCTGTTCAGCTTCATGCAGGGCTGGACGGAGTTCATCTTGTCGTGGGTGTTCCTGACGGGGCAGACGGAGAGCTACACGCTGGCGATGGCGCTGGCGACGCTGACCAACGGGGCCAACCAAGCGCCGCCGGATATGCAGAAGTTTGCTGCCATGTCGATCTTGATCTCACTGCCGGTGATCATCCTGTTCTTCGCCTTCCAGCGCTGGATCGTCGGCGGTCTGTCGCTCGGCGGCGTCAAAGGGTAGGGCTGCGGGCGGCGCTTTGCGTTCGCTCATACCGGTCGTGTACAGGGGCGGGGACGAATCCTCGCCCCGCTCTTGATCGTCCCACCAACCGCCCTACATGAAAAAGTGAACAGAATTCGGCGCGCGAGATGGCATTCCAGAGGAAAATAAGGGCGCTGGAGACAGAGTCAACCCTCAGGAGATGCTGGACTATGCCCAACGTTGGCGATCTCGCGCCCGATTTCGAGCTGCCCAACCAGGATGGACAGCCCGTCCGCCTCAGCAGCCTGCGCGGCAAGAAAGTCATCCTGTTCGCGTTCCCACGCGCCGATACCCCCGGCTGCACGACTCAGGCGTGCGGCTTCCGCGACAGCCTGCCCAAGCTGGAGGTCGAAGGCGCGGTTGTGCTCGGCATCAGCGCCGACGAGCCGAAGGCGCTGGCCAAGTGGAAGCAGAAGCAGAACCTGCCCTACGATCTGCTGTCCGATACCGAGCACACCGTGCTCGAAGCCTGGGGCGTGTGGGTGGAAAAATCGATGTACGGCAAGAAGTACATGGGCATCGAACGCTCGCACTGGGTGATCGACGAAGAGGGCCGCGTGATCGACGCCCGGATCAAAGTCAAGCCGGAGGAGAGCGTTAAGCTGGCCGTTGCCGCCGCGACTGGCCAGGCCGAATAGAGCGGCGGTGGCATTCCAGCCCTGACCGCGGCCTCGGCAGGTTGTGCACACTACGAGCTGATCTCGACGGCGCGTTTGCGCGCCAGATACTCAATGCCGATCTGTGGAGCGTCGCCCGCGCTCATGATGACGATCACGGCGGGCGCGCTCACCTCGGCCAGCAGGCAGGCGACCGCGTCATCGCTGGTCGGCACGGCGCGCACGCTGCCGTGATCGATGCTCGCCGCGACCCGGGCGGCATCGAGTCCGGGCACGGGCTGCTCGCGCGCGGCGTAGATGTCGGTCACCAGCACATGATCGGCGTCCGCGAACGCGCCGGCGAAATCATCCAGCAGCATTTGCGTCCGGCTGTAGGTGTGCGGCTGCCAAACGGCCCAAATGGTGCAGCCGGGGTAGCGCCCGCGCGCCGCTGCCAGCGTCGCCCGGATGGCAGTCGGGTGGTGAGCGTAATCGTCGATGACGACCACGCCGTTGTTTTCGCCGCGCAGTTCGAAGCGGCGGCCTGCGCCCTCGAATGTCCCCAGGGCGGCGGCGGCCTGCTGGAAAAGCATGCCCTGTGTCGAAGCGGCGATCAGCGCAGCCAGCGCGTTGAGTACGTTGTGACGGCCCGGCACGTTCAACACGACTTCACCCAGAGTCGAGCCGAACCCGGTGACAGCGAAGCGCGTCTGGGTCGCGCCGATGCGGATATCCACCGCGCGCCAATCCGCATCGGGGTGATCGATGCCGTAGCGGGTGACGGGGATGCCGTCGGCTGCCCGCGCCTCGCCCAGCTTGCGCGCCCCGTCGTCATCGGCACACACGATCAGCCGCCCATCCGCCGGCACGAGCGCCGCGAAACGGGCGAATGCGGCGGACATCGCGGCGGGAGTCGGGAAGAAGTCCGGGTGATCCCATTCGACATTGGTGATCACGGCGACCTGTGGGCGCAGCCCGAGGAACATGTGGTCGTACTCATCGGCCTCGATGACGAAGCTCCTGCCTCGTCCGTAAGCCGCATTGACGCCGGTCGAGCGCAGCACCCCGCCGACGATATAGCTGGGGTCTTGCCCACAGCGCAGCAGGATGTGGGCGGTCATCGATGTGGTCGTCGTTTTGCCGTGCGTCCCGGCGATGGCGACCGCGGTCTGCCCGGCCATCAGGTCGGCCATCACGTCTGAGCGTTTGCAGACCGGGATGCCGCGCTCGTGTGCCGCCTGCACCTCGACGTGATCCGGGCGCACGGCGGACGACATCAGCACCAGATCGGCGCCATCCACCTGTTCAGCGGCATGACCGATGAAGATGCGCACGCCCTCGGCTGCGAGCGCCTGTGTCAGGTCGCTGGCGCTGCGGTCGCTGCCGGAGACGCGCACGCCCTTTTGTATCAGCACCCGCGCGATCGCGCTCATCCCCGCGCCGCCGATGCCGATGATGTGAATGTGTTGACTCGGTGCTATCATGTTGTTTGTTCAGAGAAGAGATCATTGTCGATGATTTGGCGGCGCCCGCCACCTCCCGCCCACGAGCAGCGCCTCGCCTAGAGTAGTGTACTGCCCTATCAACGGACTTGCACGGTGCATTTACGCCAGGGGCGCGGGAGGCATGAAATTGGCATCGTCCACCCCATGCAAGTTGAGCCTGGACGAGGCTCGATGGTGAGCTACCGCTGCCAGCTTCACGTAACCATAGAACGTAAACTCATGGATTACGCATTCCTTACGGCTTTTTGGCCTTTCATTCTCGTTACTATATAACAGAATAACAGAGCGAATGTATCGACCTATTGGTTCCCGCAATGCCGCTGACGCTCTCGATCGGTCTGCTGAGCATTTCAGCCTCACTTTGGGTGAGCCTAGCGGTCTTTGCCTGGCGACAGCGCGCGGAGGCACGGCCTTACGTCATCTCCGCGGTGGCCTGCTGTCTTTCGATCGCCCAATGGAGCCTGACCTACGCGCTCGAACTGGCCACACAAGACCCGATGCTCAAATTGGTCGCGCATCACACCAAGTATCTTGGGATGACCGCGCTGCCGCTTTCCGCGTTCGTGTTCGCTGTCCAATATGCGGATAAGAACCGCTGGCTGTCACCGCGTCGGCGGACGCTGCTGCTGGTGCCGTTCATCATCACGATGTTGATGGTGGTGACCAACTCATCGCATGGCTGGATGTGGCCGTCGTTGACCTTCACGCATGTTGGAGAACTGACCGTCGTCAGCGAAAGCCAGGGTGTCTGGGCTTGGGTCAATACCCTGTATCTGTACGCGCTTGGTGTCACGGCCTTCGGCATCCTCTTTCAGCATGTACGGGCGACCTCCATGCACAACCGGCGGCATTACGTGTCGATCGTGATCGGGCTGGTGCCGCCGCTGCTCGCCAGTTTGATCGTCACGTTGGGTCTCAGCCCGATCAGTTGGACGACATTTGCATTTGGCCTGACGGCGGTCGTGATTGGCTGGGGTTTAACCCGCCTCAGTTTGTTCGACATCCTACCGATCGCCAACCGCACCGTGATCGAGCACATGCCGGATGGCATGATCGTGCTCGATCATAAAGAGCGCATCATCTCGGTCAACCCGGCCGCGCTGTGGATGTTCGGCAGAGACAAACGCGCACTGCTCGGCCAACCTGCCAGTACGCTGGAGTCCTTTGGCATCAGCCTTGCCGCGATCCACCAGGAGAAAGCCGAGCTGACCATCACAACCGATGGGTGGACGCTGCACTTGGAAATGCACGCGTCTCCCCTGACCAGCCAGGCCGACGGCCGCCCGGGACGGGTGCTGCTGCTGCGCGATATCACCGAGCGCAAACGCGCCGAAGGGCTGCTCAAGCAGGCGCTCATCCACGAGCAGGAGCTGAACGCCGTCAAATCGCGCTTTGTGTCGGTCGTATCGCACGAATTTCGCACGCCGCTGGCCGTGATCGGCACGACGACCTACCTGCTGCGCACGCACATGCGCAAGATGCCGCCCGACACGATCATGACCAAGCTGCAGGTGATCGAGAACCAAGTACAGGCGATCAACGAGCTGTTCGAGGATGTGCTCACGTTGAGCCGAATACAGACCGACCGGGTGCAGTTCGATTCCGTCCAAGCCGATATCGTCGCGACTGCGCGCGCCCTGATCGACGAGCTGTTCCCGACTCAGGCTGACCGCGTGGTCTGGCAGACGCCGAGCACACCCGTCGAAATGGCGCTGGACAAGCAGCTTCTGCGCCTGATGCTGAGTAATTTGGTCAGCAACGCTCTCAAGTATTCCGGGTCCGACCAGCCCGTCTACCTGAGTATCGATACCGCAGGCGATGAGGTGCGCGTGCGCGTGCGCGATGAAGGCATCGGCATTCCCGAAGAAGATCGCGCGCATCTGTTCGAGCCGTTCTTCCGCGCGGGCAATGTCGGTATGGTGCAGGGATCTGGGTTGGGACTCTCGATCGTCAAAGAAGCGGCAGAGCTGCATGGTGGCAGGATTGCGTTGGTGAGCGATGGAGCTTCCGGCAGTGAGTTTCTGCTCTCGCTGCCGCTGAGGGCAGCACCTCGACAAGCTGCCAGTGCTGAAGTCGGCGCGACAGACTTGAGCGCCGCAGCCCATCAAGGGATCTAGACAAAAATGCGACCCAAGATACATGCAGGATTGGACTGATTCCTACGATAATGGATACTGTGGGGAATCTCGACTAGTCGTCCACACATTTTACAGATAGGAGAGTTTGATGAAGCGATTATGGATGGTTCTTATCGTTGGGCTGGTGCTGATCGTGTTTGCGGCTCCAGCAGTGCAGGCGCAGGACTTGGGTGAGTTCACCGTCAACTGCGACGACGGCACCAGTTTCAGCAACGGCATCGAGTTTCGCGTCAATCAGATGCGGGCGCGCTTCGATTACACGGCCACTGTGATCGGCCTCGGCAGCTTCGACCCCGTGCTGGCAGTTCTGGGCCAGGATGGATCGGGACTGTGCAGCGATAACAGCGCCGACGCCCGCCGCTACGAGGCGGACCTGCCGACCACGGGGCGCGTCTCCGCGTCCAGCCGCAGCTCGCAGATCATCTTCAATCACAACGATCGCTCCGGCTTCCAGGATATCTCGCTGGTGGTCGGCGGCTACGGCGATCAATATGGCGAGTTCATCCTCGTCCTCGAAGGCATGGGCATCACGCCGGAGGACAACGCTGGCGACAGCTACTCCGTGCGCATCACGCCGGCGATGATCGCGTCGGGCGTGCCGATCAGCGTGTATGCCATCACACGCGGCCAGTCGCGCGTCGATCCGATCTTGGCGCGCATCGATGAGAACTTCGACGTGATCGAAGACATGCGCGGTAACCCGATCCTCTGTGATGATGCCGGCAACCCGAGCCTGTGCTACGGCAGCACCGAGGCGCTCGACCCCTACAGCGTCACCATCAACACGGGGCGGCTGCCGGGCTGGGAGTATGACAGCTATCTGAGCCTGGACATTGCGGACGTGACGCTCAATGACGATCCCGATTTCAACTTCTTCAATTTCCTGGTCAGCAGCTACGGCAGCAGCCAGGGACAGTACCTAATGGTCTTCCACGTCGGCACAGCCGAGCCGACCGGGACGAGCAGCGGTACCAAGCCGCTGCGCCCCGCCGGTTCGGGCTAGAGTCGACGCGCAGCATGAGGGGCGGCCTGCCAGGGTCGCCCCGACGAGCGTTCTCCAGCCGCGTTCCACCCCCAAATCCCCGCCTGTCGCTTCGTCCGTCATCGTGTACAATCGCGGCTTTCTTTCTCGCGTGGATGGTGCATGATGACCCGACCTGTGCAGCACTGGATCGAAGTGTCGATGAGCGTTGACGGCGAATCCGCTGAGGCGGTCGCGGCGCTGCTCAGCCGCTATGGCTACCAGGGCATCGCCCTGGAACAGGAAGGCATCATGCCGGAAATGTACGACGACGGCGCGGCTCCCCCGCCGGAGCGGCTGACGCTGCGCGCCTACTTCCCGCTTGACGACCAGGCAGAGGATACCAAGGCGCGGCTGGAAAGCGCGCTCGGCCATATGAGCCTGATGTACCCGATGCCGACGCCGTCCTACAAGACCGTCGCCGAGTCGGATTGGGCGGAGGCGTGGAAGGCGCATTACCACCCGGTGCGCATCGGACGGCGGCTGTTTATCCGACCGCGCTGGATCGAGGTCGAGACGCAGCCGGGCGATATCGAGCTGGCGCTCGATCCCGGCATGGCTTTCGGCACCGGCACGCACCCGACAACGCAGCTCTGCCTGGAGGCGCTGGAAGCCTTGACGCCGCCGGGTGCGCATGTGCTCGACATGGGCACCGGCAGCGGCATCTTGGCGATCGCGGCGGCCAAGCTGGGGGCGGCGCACGTCGTCGCGCTCGACAACGATGAGGTGGCGGTCGACTCGGCGCG
>CAYTME010000131.1:8000-11154 GCA_964438415.1 uncultured Pleurocapsa sp.
AGATCACGGTCGGGCATGGCAGCCTGGAGAGCGTGATCGCCTCGGCGCGACGCTTCGACTTGATCGTGGTCAACATCATCGCGCGCATCATCACCCAGATGTGTCAGGCGGGCTTGGGGCAGGTGGTGCGTCCAGGCGGTCTGGCGATCTTGAGCGGCATCACCGAAGATCAAGTCGCCGAGGTCGAGACAGCGCTGCGCGCTGCCGGCTTGGAGCCGTACAACCAACGCCAGCAGGGCGATTGGGTCTGCATCGAGGCGCGGCGAAGTGCCTGAGCCAACTGCTTGCCGCCCACACAGGTATGGGATATCTTGTGGGCACTTGCGCTTCGTCCTCCCTTTTCACCAATGTGCGCAAAGGTGCTGACTGCCATGAACGACGCTCAAAAACGCAGCCTGGTCACGCAGGCACTCGATCAAGGGGGCGGCATTGTCCGCCTGATGCCGACATGGGTTCCGCGCAGCTTCTGCGTGCCCGGACGACGGCTGCGGCTGCACTCCGCCGACTTGTATGCGCTGGGGGCCAACCGCGGCGGCATCGATGAGCGCTGGTTCGCCTCGACTGTGCGCGCCGATAATGGCCCCGGCACGCCGGAGGACGAGGGTTTGAGCTACATCTTCTTCGATGATCAAAAAGTGACGCTGGCCGATGCGCTGGCGCTGCTCGGCGAGGTGCTGATCGGCCGTGAGGCGATCGACCAGTACGGCGGCTGGGTCATGTTCGCCAAGTTCTTCGACAATCTCTACCCGCTGCCGCATCACCTGCATCAGGATGACGAGAAGGCTGCGCTGGTCGGCAAACTGGGCAAACCGGAGGCCTACTACTATCCCGCGCAGTACAACCAGACCAACGGAGCCTATCCGTACACCTTCTTTGGCCTGGAGCCGGGCACGACGCGCGATCAGGTGCTCGACTGCCTGCGCCGTTGGAACGACGGAGACAACGGCATCCTGCGCCTCTCGAAGGCTTACCGCTTGACGCTCGGCACGGGCTGGGATGTCCCGCCGGGCATCTTGCACGCGCCCGGCACGCTCTGCACCTATGAGCCGCAGCGCGCCAGCGATGTCTTCAGCATGTGGCAGTCGCTCATCTACGATCAGCAGGTTGTCGAGTGGGAGATGGTCGTCAAAGATGTGCCAGAGGCGCACAAACACGACCTCGACTTCGTCATGTCGCTGCTCGATTGGGATGCCAACGTCGATCCGAACTTCGTCGCCAATCACTTCACCACGCCGCGCGATACCGATGACCCTGCCGGTGCGCATGACCGCGGTTTCCGTGAGCAGTGGGTCGTCTACGGCAGCGAGTATTACAGCGCCAAAGAGCTGACAGTCTACCCAGGGCGGACGGTCACCATCCGCGATGCGGCGGCCTACGGCTGCATCGCGCTGCAGGGCTATGGGCGCTTCGGGCCGCACGCCATCAGCGCGCCGACGCTGATCCGCTTCGGCGAAATGACCGAGGATGAGTTCTTCGTCGCCGTCGACGCTGCCCGCGCCGGGGTGCAGATCACCAATCTCAGCTCGACCGAGCCGCTGGTCATCCTCAAGCACTTCAACCCCGGCAATCCCCAGATGCCGCGGCGGTGAGGGATACCGCGCCGGCGAATGTCGTTCAGGGCGTGTGTTCATTCGCTCAGGGGCGCTCGGAGATATCGTCCTGCAGACAGCTCCGCCGAGCCGCTCGAGCGCCGACAGGGTGACGTGCCCCGAGATCCGAATGCGCCCAGTCGCCCTCTCCCGGCATCGCGAAGCGTCGAAACGGTGGTACAATGCCCGGCGCTGCGAATGGGGGATGCGATGAATACGACGCCGGGATTTGATCGTGGGAAAATGGGGCGTGGGCTGGCCGTCGGTCTAGTGCTGGCTGCTGTCGGCATCGGCGCTTTCGTCCTGCTCTGGAACGGCTTGGGAGACCTCGGCCTGGAACAGTTCCCGCGCCTAATCTTGTCGATGTGCCTGCCGCCCGCCGGGATCGCGCTGATGATGGGGCTGTATATCCTCATCTTCCGCGCGCGGCGCTGAGGGGGACGCATGGCGCGCAAACCTGCCGATCAATCCGTCAACCGCGATGAGATCATCCGCGCTGCTGCCGAAGTCTTTCAGCGCAGCGGCTACGAAGCGGCGACAATGAAGGACATCGCGGCGGCGGTCAACCTGACGGCGGCCAGCCTGTATCACCATTTCAAGAACAAAGATGCGCTCATGCTTACGGTGCTCGAGGTTGGGCTGGAGTACATCCTCTCGCAGATCGAGCCGATCGCGGCCAGCGCACTGCCGCCGGACGAGAAGCTGCGCCGGATGATCGAGCACCACATCGTTGGCGTGACGGAGAACCGCACCGTAGGCGCGGCGATGGTGTTCGAGATACGCATGTTGATGAACATGAAGGCACCCGCACCCGGCGGTTCCGCGGGCGATCACGCGCATTTCGCCGAGCTGGTCGCCAAGCGCGATGCGTTCTTCGCCCGCCGCGACCACTTCGAAGCGCTTTTCCGCCAGGTCGTGCGTGAGGGCATCGACCACGGCTGTTTCCGCCCGCTCGATGTGCCGATCTTCGTCAAGCTGCTGCTGGGGGCGCACAACTGGGTCGGCGTCTGGTACAAGCCGGACGGTCGGTTGAATGGGCAGCAGATCGCCGCGCTGATGACCGATATGCTGCTGCAGGGTGTGATGGCGCAGGTCGCTCGTGAGTGACGGGTAGACTCGGATTATGGGGCGAACGCGCAGGTTTGCTTCCATGAGCCGAAGATCGCCCGCATCCGTGCAGCGCCTGCCCCGACTTGCGATTGCAGCCCGCTGCCCCAAGAACTGGCGTGAAGATTGAATCGCGCCTATAGTAGGTGCGCACAGCTAATGTGCACATAACCATAAAACAAGGAGTGGGGTAAGGTGGAGATCATCAAGCAGGTATCTGAACGTGCGGGGATTTCGGAACAGCAGGCCGCGGACGCCATCGCAGGGCTGAATGACACCTTTCACAGCCAACTGCCGAACCCGCTGGCGGACATGCTCGGCGGGTTGATGACCGGCCAGCAGCAGCCGGGTGCAGGCGGCGCGGATGATCTGCTCGGCGCGCTGAGCGGGATGCTCGGCGATGCAGGCGGCCAGGGCGGCGGCGCGGGCGGCCTGCTCGGCGCGCTCGGCGGGCTGCT
>CAYTME010000132.1:0-6344 GCA_964438415.1 uncultured Pleurocapsa sp.
GCGCTCGCGCCCGCCGGCCGCTTCTTCACCCCGCGCCATGCGCAGCATCTCGCCCACCCGGCACGACTGCGCCAGGGCTGCCAGCGAGTCCGCGCGCACCAACGCCGCGCGCAGGCGCGTCATCTCGCCCTCGCGCATGTCCGGATATCGTTCGAACAGCATCGCGGCGCTCAAGAATGCAAGGATGGCATCGCCCAAGAATTCGAGCCGTTCATTGTCCGCCCCGGCCTCTGGGTGCTCGTTGCGGTAGCTGCTGTGCGTGAGCGCCTCGCGCAGCAGTTCGCTGCTGTGGAACCGCAGCCCGTTGTGCGTTTGAAACTCATCCAGTGTCATGGCGAAACGCCTCTGCTCAATCGACGAAGCGGCGCACGATCAGCGAGACGTTGTGCCCGCCGAAGCCGAATGAATTGCTCATCGCCACCTCGATCGCCAGCGAGCGCGCCTGATGCGGCACATAGTCAAGATCGCATTCCGGATCGACCTCATCCAGGTTGATCGTCGGCGGCGCGACTTGATCGCGAATGGCGAGCAGGCTGAAAACCGCCTCCATCGCCGCCGTCGCGCCCATCGCATGGCCGGTCATGCTCTTGGTGCTGCTCGTCGGGATGCGGTAGGCGTGCTCGCCGAGCGCAGTCTTGAGCGCCTTCGTCTCCATGCCGTCGTTGAGTCCCGTGCCCGTGCCGTGCGCGTTGATATAGTCGATGTCGGCGGGCGTCAGACGGGCGTCTTCAAGCGCCATACGGATGGCGGCGGCGGCCCCTTTGCCATCCGGCTGCGGCGCGGTGATGTGGAAGGCGTCCGACGTGGTGGCATAGCCGACGATCTCGCCCAGGATCGACGCTCCGCGCGCGCGGGCATGCTCCAGCGCCTCGAGGACGAGCACAGCCGCGCCTTCGCTGAAAGCCAGCCCTGGGCGATCTTTAGCAAAGGGGCGCACGGCGCGCGCCGGATTGTCGTTTTCGCGCGAGCAGGCGCCCGTGCGGTCGAAAGCCGCGATGCCGATCGGGAAGATCGGCGCTTCGCCCGCCCCCGCCAGCGCCAGATCGAGCCGGCCCTCGCGGATGAGATGGAAGGCAACGCCGATGCAGTCCGCACCCGTCGCGCATGCGCTGACCGGTGTGTACGACGGCCCCGTCGCGCCGAGCTGAATGGCGACGTGGTCGCTGCCGCCGTTGACCATGAACATCGGGATGCCGAACGGCGTGATGCGGCGCGGGTCACCCGTCTCGTAGATCATTTTGGCTTCTTCGTAGTAAGAGATGACGCCGCCGACCGCCGAGCCGATGATGACGCTCGTGCGGGCGCGCGCCTCGTCGGTCGTCAGTTCGATCCCGCTCTGGCGGACAGCTTCCTGCGCTGCGACTAGAATGAACTGTTGGTACATGTCGGTGCGGCGCACTTCTTTGGGGCTGATCCAGCGTGTCGGCTCCCACTGCTTGACTTCAGCAGCGATGCGCACGCCGAAATCGCTGGCATCGAAGCGTGTGATCGGCCCGATGCCGCATACCCCGTTGACGATCTTGTCCCAGGTCTCGGCAACCGAGTGCCCCAGTGGGCTGATCATGCCCATGCCGGTGATGACGACCCGTCTCGACATCGTAAAAGCTCCTTTGGTGGTGCGGATCAGGGGCATCGCGGTTCGGCAGAGGCGTTCGTTTTCGCCCGTGCCCAACGCGCCCGGCCCCCAAGCCTGATGATCACAACCCGGCGGCTGACCGCGAGTTGTGTCTTGGTCAATAAGCGTGCTTGAGCATCTGGCGGCGGATGATGCCTTTCCAACCTTCGGCCAGCTCCGGCAGATCGAGCAGGGTTTGCGTCAGCGCGGTATCGAACACGCGGAACATATGCACGTTCACACGCTCGACCGTGATGTGCGGGTTGGGACGCTGCTCCAAGATCAGCGCATCGCCCGCCCGGGTGATGCCCGGCGTGAGCACGCGCAGGTAGAAACCCGTGCGCATCGTCTGCATGGTGCGCTCGTGGAAACCAGCCAAGCCGGTTCTGCGCTCCTGTTTGGTACACGGGAAGCGCGGCGCGCTCACCTGCACGCGCGCGCTGCCGACGACGTACACATCACCGATGCAGATATCGGCCTCGGTCGCTCCGTCGAGCGTCCAGTTCTCGCCGACGCTGCCGGGGCCGAGCATCTCGTCGGGTATGTTCAGGCCGTATTCGGCGTTCCAGAGGGCATAATGCGCCAGCGGATGGCAGCAGACGGCTTGATCGGGCGAGCCGTGATTGCGCGTATCGGCCACGCGGTCATCGGCCAGCCCGCGTAGGCCGAGCGTCAGCGGGCCGTTGTGCGGCGTGCGGTGGATGGCTGAGCGCCATTCGCCGCGCGCATCGCACTGGGTGCGCGGCTGTCCGGTCAGTTGGGTATGGATCGTGATCGGCATATGAAAACCTGTATCTACCGACGGCAAACCCCTATTCTATGCCAGAGAACTGACCGGTGACGAGACCTCGTTTGCGACCTGTTCGCACTGCGGCGGGCAGATCGCTCATTGCGCACTCAGCACTTGATCGCATACTCTTCACGTTTGACGAATGTATTGCAACGTAGTCTGTTGATTGCTCATGGTTCCGGTCGAATATCTCCTGCTCGCACTTGCCCTGCTGCTGCTGATCAGCGTCTCGATCAGCAAGCTGGCGATGCGCGTCGGCATCCCGGTGCTGCTGCTCTTCCTCGCGCTGGGCATGGTCAGCGGTTCCGACGGCATCGGCGGCATTTACTTCGATAACCCCTGGCTGGCGCAGTCCGTCGGCGTGGTGGCGCTGTCGTTCATCTTGTTTTCCGGCGGTCTCGATACCGAGTGGCGCGAGATCCGCACGGTGCTGCGCGCTGGGCTGAGCCTCTCGACGGTCGGCGTCACCATCACGGCTTTGGCGGTTGGTTGGTTTGCGGTCGCCCAGTTCGGCTTCGGCTGGTTCGAGGGCATCCTGTTGGGCGCGATCATCGCCTCGACCGACGCGGCGGCGGTGTTCGCCGTGCTGCGCGGCCAGCGGTTGGGACTGCGCCCGCGCCTGAGCCGCCTGCTCGAATTGGAGAGCGGCAGCAACGACCCGATGGCCGTGTTCTTGACCATCGGCATGACACAGCTCTTGGTGCAGCCCGATCTGTCGATCACCAGCCTGATCCCGCTCTTCCTGCTGCAGATGGGTCTCGGCGCGGCGATCGGCTGGGCGACGGCGCAGATCACGCTCTTCAGCATCAACCGTCTGCGGCTGGAATATGACGGCCTGTACCCGGTCTTGACCGTTGCCGCTGTCATGCTGGCTTACGGCGCCTCCGCCCTGGTTGGGGGGAACGGCTTCCTCGCCGTTTACCTGGCCGGCCTGCTCTTGGGACAGCGCAATTTCATCCACAAACGCAGCCTGCTCCACTTCCACGATGCCGCTGCCTGGCTGATGCAGATCTTGATGTTCGTGGTGCTCGGCCTGCAGGTATTCCCATCACGCCTGCCGGATATCGCCGGGATCGGGCTGGCGATCGCGCTGTTCGTGATCGTGGTCGCGCGGCCGCTGGCGGTCTTCATCTCGCTGGCGCTGTCCGACTGTTCCGTGCGTGAGAAACTGTTCGTCAGTTGGGTCGGTCTGCGCGGAGCGGCTCCGATCGTGCTGGCGACATTTCCGCTGCTGGCAGGCGCGCAGAAGGCCGATACGATCTTTCACATCGTCTTCTTCATCGTGCTCACGTCCGTGCTGCTGCAAGGATCGCTGATCGCGCCGGTCGCCAGGCTGCTCGGCGTGC
Source organism: uncultured Pleurocapsa sp. (assembly GCA_964438415.1). Taxonomy (GTDB): domain Bacteria; phylum Chloroflexota; class Anaerolineae; order Aggregatilineales; family Phototrophicaceae; genus Flexifilum. The sequence goes on from CAYTME010000132.1 coordinate 3,752, forward strand.
ATCAAGCGCAGCCGCCCGGCAGCCGATCGCCGCTGCAGTCAATGATCGTGGGCGGCAATCTCACCAGCGACCTGGTTGAAATGACGATCCCCGCGGAATCGGCGGCAGTTGGCAAGCAGATACTCGATCTTGGTCTGCCGCCCGGCATCCTGATCGTGCTGATCGCTCGTGGCGACGATCTGATCGTGCCGACAGGCAGCACATTGATCGAAGCGGACGACCAGCTGCTGCTGATCATGCAGGAACAAGCGCAGGCGGAGGTCAATCGCGCGCTGCTCGCGCCCGAATGAGGCGTGCGATCAACGTTTGCGGGTTTTTGCGGACGCCGCAGCCAGCTCTTTCAAATGTGCAGACGGTGCCTTGCCGAGCGATCGCCGCAGTGCTTTCTTGAAGCGCTCGTAAACGATGAGCGCGTCCGCCTGCGCGCCGATCGCGGGCGCAATCGTCAAAATGCGCTCCATGACATCGTCGCGCGGCGGTGTCAGCCTGGATGCGCGCACGTAGTGGCTGAAGGCGGAGAGCAGGTTACCCTGCTGTTCTTCGAGCCGCGCCAGCATCGCCAGCAGATCGCCGTATGAATGGGCCAGCTCCTCGCGCCGGCGGGCTGCCCAGGACGCGGTCAGCGACCGCACATATGGCCCCCGGTACAGGGCGGCCGCTTGGCGCAGCATCGCGATCGCATGCTTCGGCTCCGCGATGCTGCATTCTTGGAGCAGCCGGTTGAACACATGCACATCGTAGTGCAGGACGATCCGAGCGGAGAGATGGTAGAAGCCGGAGTGATACTCGGTCAGTTCCGTGCCCAGCACCTCGCTGATCTTGCGCTTGGTGACATGGAAGACGTTGGTTGCCTCTAGCACCGACAGATCGGGCCAGAAATCCGCGAAGATATCGCTGCGCGTCACCATGCCGCGATCGACCAGATAGAAGAACAGCGTCCGTGGCAGGTTCCCATCCCACGACTCGACTGCGCGGCCGTCGATCTGCACCCGACCTTGCCCCAATGCGCGGACTTCGACCACATGGTCGGCAGCGCTGCGCGCTTGCGCATAATCGATCAACATACGCTCTGGATCGACGGGTACAATCTGGGTCAGCTTGCTCAGCTTTGGATCTTGCAGCACGGGCATTGGCAGGCTGCGCCCGATGAGAATGACGCGTCCGCGCTGGAGCTGCGGCAGCAGCTCATCGCGGATGAAGACGAACAGCCCATCCGGCGCGGCGCGGTCGGCCTCATCGATGATGACCCAATCTTTTGGTCCCAGCATGTCGCCGTGTATCTTCAGCATCGTCTGGAACTGAGCCTGAATCTGGCTGCGGTCAAGCCCTCGTCCCTGTAAGGCCAGATAATGTGCATCGGTCATCAAGCGCAGCAGTCGATGTGCCTGCGCGTAGTGGGGATGGACGATGACGAGACGGACTTTCGACCCCAGTGCCTCATACTGTTTGAAAGCAGATTCATCGAAATCCGACATCAAGGTGCACCTTCTTCATGGCAGGACCGCGTATAGGACGGCACAGTATTAGTCCTGACATGATATCGCCGAATAGGCAGCCTTGCTATAGGGCGGAAGGTCACGTCGTCTGACGCACGTCCGCGTCGGGTTGCCGCGCACAGCGGGACGGACCGAGTACTCCCGACCAACGTGCTCGGTCAGGTCATGCTGCGGCGGCGCGCCTCAACGACGTTCTTGACCCGCTCGATGCGCGTGAGGATGCGCGCGAGCTGATCCATGCTGGCGATCTGGAGCGTGAGCTGCAAGCTGGCGATATCTTGGCGCGTTTCGACGTTGACTTTGGTGATATTGACGTGCTCATCGGCGATGACCGTCGTCAGGTCGCGCAGCAGACCGTCGCGGTCGTAGGCGATCACTTCGACCGGCACCTGATAAAGCTGCTCCACGCTCGGCTTGCCCCAGGTCACATCGAGATAGCGCTCGCCTTCAACCGACAGATTGATGTTCGGACAGTCACGCCGGTGAACGCTGATGCCGCGCCCGCGCGTCACGTAACCGATGATCGGATCGCCGGGGACGGGATGGCAGCACCGTGAGAGCGTCACCAGCAGCCCGCTCATACCCTGAATGCTGACGCCTTTGCCAGCATCGACGATCAGCGCGGTCGGCGCGGGTTTGACCTTGATCACATCGGCTTCTGGCGCTGCGAGCTGTGGGTTTTCCTGCTCCAGCAGCCGCCGAGCGATCTGCGGCCCGGTGATCTCTCCTGCACCGATCAGGGCGAGGAAGTCGTCGAGCCGTTCGACGTTGAAATAGGCCGCTACCTGTTCGAGCGGCGTGCTCGACAGCAGGCCGAGCTTTCTCAGCTCGCGCTGGAGCACATCGCGCCCAGTGGCGATATTGCGGTCGCGATGCTGTTTGCGGAACCAGTACTTGATCTTCTGGCGGGCGCGCGCCGTGTTGACATAGCCTAGATCGTGGTTGAGCCAATCGAGGCTCGGCCCGCCCTGCTTGGTGGTGATGATCTCGACCTGATCGCCGGTCTTGAGGACGTGATTGAGGCTGACGAGCTGACCGTTGACGCGCGCGCCGCGGCAGCGATGCCCCAGCTCAGTGTGGATGTGATAGGCGAAGTC
>CAYTME010000132.1:6354-8624 GCA_964438415.1 uncultured Pleurocapsa sp.
GATCGGCGTCGCGCCCGCGGGCAGGTCGATCACGTCGCCTTTGGGGGTGACGGCATAGACGCGATCCTTGAAGACGTCCGTCTTCATATTGTCGACGAACTCCTCCGAGTCGTCGGCGTCGCGCCCTGTCTCCATCAAGCGGCGCAGCCACTCGATGCGCTTCTCGTAGACCTCGTCTTGAACGCCCTTGCGCCCTTCCTTGTAGCGCCAGTGCGCGGCGATGCCGTACTCGGCCTTTTCGTGCCTCTCGTGCGTGCGGATCGATGTTTTTGCCCTGGCTGTCGCGCACAGCGGTGTGCAGGCTCTGGTAGAAGTTCTCCTTCGGGTCGGCAATGTAGTCGTCGAATTCGCCCGGCACAGGACGCCAGAGCGTGTGAACGACGCCGAGCACTTGGTAACACTCCGGCACCGTATCGACGATCACCCGGATGGCGCGCACATCGTAGACCTGATCGAAATGCACACCCTTGCGCTGCATCTTCTTGTGAATGCTGTAGATGTGCTTGGGCCGCCCGCTGATCTTGGCGTTTCGAATGCCCGCCTTGTTCAAAGCGTCGCGCAAGAGCTTGATCACCCCGCGTAAGTACTGCTCGCGGTCGTGCCGGCGCTCGTCGATCATGACGGCCAGCTCGCGGTAGGCATCTGGCTCCAGATAGCGGAACGCCAGGTCTTCCAGTTCCCACTTGATCTGCCAGATACCGAGTCGGTTGGCGAGCGGCGCGAAAATATCGAGCGTTTCTTGGGCGATGCGCACCTGTTTTTCCGGCGGCATGAAGCCGAGCGTGCGCATGTTGTGCAGCCGGTCGGCCAGCTTGACCAAGACGACGCGCACATCGTCGCCCATCGCCAGCAGCATCTTACGGATGTACTCCGTCTCGCGGTCGTAGGTGCGCTTGCGTTTGTCGCCTTCGGTGTTGACAGGCAGACGGTCGAGCTTGGTCACGCCGTCCACGATCAGGGCGATGGTATCGCCGAATTCCGCCAGCGTGACCGGCGAGTCCTCCAACACGTCGTGCAGCAGCGCCGCCGCGATCGTCTCGCCGTCCATGCCGATATCGGCCAAGATGTGGGCGACCTCAACGCAGTGGGTGAAATAGGGTTCGCCAGATTTGCGCATCTGACCTTCGTGCGCTGCCTCCGCTTTGACGTAGGCGCGCTCGACGAGCGAGACCTCCGTCGGGGTCAGATCTGGGACTGAAAGGAGCAGCGACTCCAGATTGTGTGCGGCAGGCGCTGGCGCAGTTGACATGATATAGCGTGGGGCGTCGTGCCCTTTTAACCGTATCTTAAATTCAACTTTCCATATTGTACAACGAATCGGCAGAAGCCGTGCAGACCCCGAATCAGGCGGGGGCTACCTTACCCTTTGACCGCGCCGAACGTCAGGCCGGCGACCAGATAGCGCTGGACGGCGAAGGTGAAGATCAGCGTCGGGATGAGCGACATCGTGATCGCAGCCGAAATTTCGCCCCAGCGCACGCCCCAGGCCGTAACGAAGAAGGACGCGCCCACCGTCACCGTCGTCGCTTCGCTCAGCGTCAAGATGAGCGAGAACAAGAACTCGTTCCACGTCCATAAAAATGTCATCACCAGCACGACTGCCAGTCCTGGCAGCAGCAGCGGCAGCACGACAAAGCGCAGCACCTGCCAGAGGTCGGCCCCGTCGATCAAGGCCGACTCCTCGACCTCCTTGGGCAGGTCTTGCACGAAACCGACGAACAGCAGCAGCGCCAGCGGCATGTTGAAGATCGTTTGCACAAGGATGAGACCCGGCAGCGTGTCGATCAAGTTGAGGAAATTGAACAGGATGAACATCGGCACGATGAAGACGATCGGCGGGAGGAGGCGCAGGCTGACGACGAACACGAATAACCGCCGGCCACCTGTGCCGAAGCGCACCATGCTGTAGGCAGCGGGCAGCGCGATCGAGACGACCAGGGCGCTGGTCGCCAGCGCGACGATCACGCTGTTTCTGAAGAAGGTCGGGAAGCTGAAGCCGCTCTGGTTGAGGACGTACTCGTAATGCACGAGCGTCGGCTGAAACAGCCAGAGCGGCGGCATGATGTTGATCTCGCGCGTGGTCTTCAGGCTGGTGGCGATCGTGCCGAAGATCGGGATCAAGAACAGCAGCACGATGGCGATCGAGCCGATGTACCAAATGACATTGCCGATCATGCGGCGCATGCGCACGGCCTGTGGGCTGGGCGCGGCCTGGGCGAGGGCGGACATCAGGGCAGCGCCTCCTTCGGTTTCGGGTCTGTGCGCATGAT
>CAYTME010000132.1:8642-11071 GCA_964438415.1 uncultured Pleurocapsa sp.
GCCGAGCGGCAGCGAAAAGACGAGCAGCAGCAGGATCGATGCCGCGGAAGCGCGGCCGACCTCGCCGGCCAGGAACGCCAGCTTGTAGATGTAAATGCTGATGCTGGTTGTCATCGTGCCGGGGCCGCCGCCGGTGAGGACGTGTATCATGTCGAAGACTTTGAAGGAGTCGATCGCGCGCAGCAGCACGGCGATCCACAAGAACGGCGTGATGATCGGGATCGTGATCGCGATCAGCTTCTGCCAGGCGGTCGCCCCATCGACGGCCGCCGCCTCGTACAGCTCCTTCGGTACCGTCTGCAGCGCCGAATAGAGGATGATGAAGACGAACGGCGTCCACTGCGCTACGTCGATCACGATCAGCGTGACGAAGAGATAATCGGGGGTGAGCAGCCGGTCACCGGGCAGCCCGACTTGATCCATGTAGTAGGCGATCGGACCGACGAAGCTGTTGAGCATCAGCCGGAACATGATCCCCAGCAGCGCAGGCGAAACCATGATCGGCAGCAGGAGCAGGCTGAGCAGGATGCGCTTGCCCGGCAGCTCTTTGCGGTCGAACCAGAGCGCCATACCCAGGCCGAGCAGGAGCTGGATCACGGTCGCTGCAGCGGCATAGCGCAGGCTGAACCAGAGCGCCGCGTAAAAATCGCTGTCTGCCAGCGTGCGCTGGAAGTTTGCGAGGCCGACGAAGATACCTTGATCGAGCGTCGTGAAACGCACCTGCTGCAAGCTGATGTAGTAGGCGAAAAGCGTCGGGAAAATGGTCAAAAAGATGATCAGAAATAAGAGCGGTGCGATCTGCAGATAACGCGCGTAGCCGCGTTGGTAGACGAACATGGGCTGTGAGTCCTGGTCATCTTCGTTATGGGTAGAGGCGACCCCACCGGATCGCCTCCACTGTCGGGACGGTGCTTACGAACCTGCCCGCGCGAGCAGCTCAGTCACTTCGGACTGCGTCTTGACCGCCGCTGTGTCTGCATCCAACTGCCCAGCCCACACCGCGGACAAGTTGGTGGACATGATGTCGAGGATGCCGAACACATTCGGGCCGGTGGACGGCGTGTAGGCGTAGGCGTCGAGATACTCGGCGGTCGCCTGGAAATCGGCGCGGTCGCTCCCGAGCAGCACCGCAGCCGAAGGCGGCAAGCCGCCCGCCGCCGCGTAGGCGTTGATCGCTTCCTGCGTCGCCAGGTAGCGCAGCCAGGCGCTGGCGGCCTCTTTACGCTCGCTGTTGGCATTGAGCGCCACACCGAGCGCATGGCTGTAGGTGACTTTCGTCGGCCCGGCGGGCGGCGCGATGCCGACCAAGCCGCTGATCGGGCTGTTGGGGCCGTTCAGCTCGTTGAACGCCGCGTTCCATTGGAGCATGAAGGCGGCCTGCTCGCTCATGAAGGCCTGATTGGCCTCGCCGTATTCGAACGTGGTCGATGCGGCCGGTGCTGCACCCAAGCTGAGCAGATCGGCGTAGATCATCGCCGCTTCGCGGAATTCGGGCGTGTCGAAGTTCGGATTGCCTTCGGCATCGAACCAGCTTCCGCCCAACGAATACAGCACGTTGCCCCAGATCATCGTATTGAAGACCAGATTCTTGGCCTGCAAGACGGTGCCGTACTGGACGGGCGAGTCGGGGTTGTATTGACGGGTGAAGAACAGCGCCGCCGCTTTGAAATCGTCCCAGTCCCACTCGGCGGGCGGCTTGGGTGCCAGCTCCAGACCGAGTACATCCATCGCGATTTGGCTGTAGCGCTCCTGCCAAGCCGCATCGCTCAAGAGCTGGTCGATCAAATCGGTGCGGTAGTACATGAAGTGCAGCGAGACATCGAGCGGCAGCCCGTAGAGCGTGCCATCGGCACCGAGGCTCTCGATCGAACGCGGGAACAGCACGCCATCTTCCATGATCGTCGGCACAGCATCGGTGATCGGTGCGAGCGCGCCGAGCTGACGCCCGACGTAATAGCTGGCCGTGTAGTAAATATCGACATCCGACGAACGGGCGGCGATCAGCGCCTCTTGACGTTCCCAGAAGCCCTCGCGACCGAAGAGGACGAGCTGCACGCGCACGCCATCCTCGACGCCCTGCCCGGCGTTGTAGGCATCGACGACTTGGGCCATCGCAAGGCTTTCCGGGCCTGTCCAGTAGACCATGCGCACTTCGGTGTAGTCCTGCGCGTGGACTCCGACGACCCCAAGCACGAGCACGAGGAGCAGAGTCGAGATGAAAGTGATCCTGTTTTGACGAGACATATGTCTTTTCCTCACTTTATCAACCGAAGAAAGCTGCTGGCTGAGCATTGCGAATTATAACGAGCCAGCACTGCACAATACAACATGACCACCTGAAGGGGTGCATTCGGGTTTGGGGCAGCGGACACCTTTTGGGTAGTCATGTGAGATTATCTCGCACCTGCAGACGAGAAGAGCGGCGTGAG
>CAYTME010000133.1:0-6875 GCA_964438415.1 uncultured Pleurocapsa sp.
AGCTGCCCGCCGATGCGGGGGCTGCCGAGCGCCGCCGTCAGCGCGATGGCGTGTTCCCACCACTGGCGCGCGGCCTGCCGCGCAGCCTCATCGGGGTGCAGCAGGCTGTTGTAGGTGTAGGCGGCCAGCCCGGTCGCCGCGCTGTGGATGGTGATGCCGTACTCGTCAGCGGCGCGGCGCGTCTCCTCTGCCATGCGCTGGCGCAGCTCCGCGGGCGTCCACGGGTCGATCAGGTCGAAGGTGAACTGCACCAGGTTGAGACCGAGCGTTTCGCGCACGAAGCGCGCCCACGCGCGCCCCTCCGGCATCCGCTTGACGGCAAAGCTCAGGTTGACGCCCAGGATCATTATTTCACCGCTCCCATCGTCAGGCCGCGCACCAGATGGCGCGACACGATCGCCGCGAAGATGATCACCGGCAGCACGATCAGCGTCCCCGTCGCCATCATGTCGCCCCAGCGGATGCCCATGCCCGTCATGAAGGTGGATGCCTGCACAGGCCCGGTGACGGCGTTCGTGCGCGTCAGCAGCAGCGCGAAGAGCATCTCATTCCAGGCGAAGATGAAGGACAAGATGGCCGAGACGACGATGCCCGGCAGCGCCAGCGGCAGGTTGATGCGCAGGAACGTCTGCACCAGGTTGCAGCCATCGACCTTGGCCGCATCGTCGATATCGCGCGGGATGGCGCGGAACTGATCGAGGCACAGCCAGATGACGAGCGGGATCGAGAACGCTTGGTAGATGAGGATCAGGTACCAGTGCTGGTCGAGCGCGCCCAGGTCACGCCCGATCAAGAAATACGGCAGCACGACCACGATCGGCGAGATGAAGCGGTGCGAGATGAACCAGAACCACAAGTCGCGCTTGCCTTTGAACTCGAAGCGCGCCATCACGTAGGCGGCGGGCGTGCCGATCAAAACCGCGAGAATGGTTGTGCCGGTGGCGATGATCAAGCTGTTCAGACCAGCGGCGGGCACTTTGCCTTCGCGCAGGATCGTCTCGTAATGCTCCAGCGTCGGTACGAAATCGACGATCTTGGGCGGGATGGCGAACGTATCGTTCTGCGTCTTGAGCGAGGTCGTCGCCATCCAGTAGACGGGGAACAGGATCAGCACCAGCAGCAGCACCAAAGCCAGAAGCTGCGCGATATGACTGATCGTGATATCGCGTGAGGACGGTCGATAGGTCGTGCGGCGCGCCGCAGCGCGTGAGGTCGTCATCGTCGCCATCAGATTTCAGGCCTCGCTGATTTCACGATAGAACAGCCGGATGTACAGGCGGCTGAGGACGATGCTCAGGATGAGCAGCAGGATCGCCTGTGCCGACGCGACACCCATATCGAAGACGCGGAAGCCGACGCGCTGCACGTAGAGGCTGATGTACTCGGTCGAGACGCCGGGGCCGCCGCGCGTCAGGATGAACGGCATATCGAACAGCTTCAGGATATCCGCCGTTCGGATGATGAGCACAGCGGTCAAGCCGGGCAGCAGGAACGGAAGCTGGAGATGCCGGAAAAGCGACCACCAATGCTTCGACTCCAGCGTCATCGCGTCGATACTGTCCTTGGGCACGAGGGTCAAGCCGGAGAGCATGACCAGTGCCACGAACGGCGTCCACTGCCAGATATCCGTCACCGCCACGCTGACCATCGCCCAGTTGGGGTCGCCAAACCAGTTGATCGGCGCGATGCCAAACTGGCGCAGAAAATAGTTGATGATGCCGAATTCGCGATCCCAGACCAAACGCCCCAGCAGCCCGACAACCGCCGGCGTCATGGCGAACGGGATGACGAGCGCGACCCGCAGCACGGCGGAAAGCGAACGCCAGCGCGTCACATTGAGCAGCAGCGCGATGGCGATGCCGAACACGATCTGCAGCGGCACCGTCATGGAGAATAGGACAGCCGTGCGCGCCAGCGAGTCGCGAAAGAGCGGGTCGGTCAGCACCGTTTGGTAGTTGAGGAAGTCATTCCACACGCCCAAATTGGCCGGGCGCGTGATCATGTAATGGCGCAGGCTGACATTGACGGCGAAGATCAACGGGTACAGCCCGATGACCAGCAGCGTGACCACGGCTGGAGCGATCATGCCGACGGCCATCCAATTGATGCGGCGTCGAGGGCGGGTGACCTCAGCGCGCTCGGTCAGAGGTTGAACCGCCTGCATAGTGCTCACTCCAAGTTCGTATGCCGGTCGCGCATCTGCAGCGGCGTTTGACCGGTGCGGTCGCGCAGCATGATCGAGATCAGATCGAAAAAGACGAGCTGTGCAGCCTCGTACAAGCTGCCCATCGGCAGCAGGCTGACGGCACCGCCGGTGTCATCGGCCATCGTCTGGGCGGGCAGGCAGATCGTCACGTCGGCCTGCTGCGCTGCCGCGCCGCTCGGCTGCCCCGTGATGACGCAGGTGCGCGCGCCGGCCTCGCGGGCTACGCCCATCAGCGCCAGCACGGTCGAAAACTGGCCCGGCCCGGCGCTAACCAGCAGCAGATCGCCTGCGCCGATATGCGGCGTCGTCATATCGCCGACGACATGTGCATCGAACCCCAAATGCATCAAGCGCATACACAGCGCCTTCATCATCAAGCCTTCGCGACCGACGCCGTACGTGGCGATACGCCGCGCGGCCATGATCGTGTCGCAAAGACGATCGGCATCCGCCGGGTCGAGCCGTTCGAACACAGCGCCGATCTCGCTCAAGGCCTGACGCGCCATCGCGTGAACATCATGCTGCGTCATGTGTGAAAAGCCTCATCTGAACAAGCAGGTTTTCAAACTTTTCGACTCGGTGTGGGGAGGCAGCCGCACCCGATCAGAGCTGTTCATGGGGGGCTGCCTCTTCTCATCTGAGACGTCTTATCATTCAGCGGATGAAACCACCGCACCCGGCTCGGCCCTCGCTGCGCGGAGAGGGCGAGCCTGAGACATTCGCGCGTTACTGAAGCTTCGGTTTCTCACCGCTCTGGTACGGGGCCAGGATGCGGTTCAGCTCGTTCTCGATCGTGGCGACGCCTTGTTCGACACTCACACTGCCGAGCATGATCTCGCTGCCCGTCTGGGCGATGATCTCGGAGATTTCCGGCCATTCGGGGAAGCGAGGACGGAAGACCGCGTTGCCGTAGTTCATCCACGACTCGACCAGCGGACCGAAGTACGGGTACTGCTCCTGCAGTTCGGGGTCTTCATAGACCGCCATGCGGCCCGAAACACCGCCGTTCAGGATGAAGTTGCGGGCCTGTGCTTCCGAGGTCAGCCACTGGATGTAGAGCCAGCTCGCGGCCTGCTCCGCCGGTGAGCTGTCGGCGTTGATGCCGAGCGAGAAACCGCCCAGCGCTGGACGCGGCCCGACTGGTCCCGCAGGTTCAACGGCGATACCAAGGCAGTCCGCGATCCGCGACGTTTCGGGGTTGGCCAGCGTAGCGTAGAAGCCCGACCATTCCGTGATGATGGCGACGTTGCCCTGCGCCAAGCCCTGCACCGTCTCATCGTGATCCCAAGAGACGACATCAGGCGGCATGTACTGCATCAGTGCCTGGCGGAAGTTGAGGCCAGCCAGCGACTCCGGCGAGCTGAGGTTCGGCGTGAAGTCTTCCGTCAGCAGCGAGCCGCCGAACGGCCAGATCATGCGCATGAACGAGTCTGCCGACTGCGTCTCGCCGCGGCGCGATTGGAGCGCATACGCGTATTTGCCTTCAGCGGGGTTGGTCAGCGCCGGGCCGTACACGTTGAGCAGCTCATCCCACGTCGCGGGCGGGTTATCGAACCCAGCCTCCTCCAACATGCAGCGGTTGTAATACATCAAGCCGGAGTAGTTATCGAACGGCAGGCCGTAGACGACGCCATCCCACGTCCCGAACGAGTCGAGCAGGATCGGGAAGAAGCCCTCCAGATTGAGCGCAGGGTCACCCAGTTCCGGTGTCTCGTAGAAGGTGCTCAGCGGCACGACCCAGCCATTGGCGGCGAACTCGCCGATCCAGACGACGTCGATCAAGACCACATCGTAGTTGGCCTGATCGCTGATGAAATCGAGCACTTGAATCTCACGCGTATTTTCGTAGGGATTCTGCTCCCAGGTGACATCGATGCCGGTGATGGACTCGAATTCTTCTGTCATAGCGATGGCAGCTTCGTAACCGGGACGGTCGAGGAACGCCGCGTTGATGACAGTGCCGGCGTACGGAGCCGCTGCCGCAGCCAAATCCCACTCTTGAGCAGACGCGACACCCAACGAGGTCATGAATACCGTCGCGAGCACGACAAGAAGCAGTACAAGATATCGTTTCATACACCATCCTTCATGGAAATATATGTGCCGAAATCGGCGAAAAACCAATACCGTGAAAACGATTTCACGCAGGTAGCATGTAATCTTAATGAGCGTCTATGAGACGATCAAAAAGGTTCATCAGGTTCTCAGGTGTTCGTGATTTTTATTACAATCCTGGTTGACGATCGCCCGAATCCCACTGAGTCTTAACTGAAATCCGATCGTATCGTAAGCGATGATAGAAAATAGGAGCATGAGTATTGTGGCACATGAACGCATAGGCTGGCAGGATGGCGAAGATACTGGTCATCGAAGATGAGCGCTCACTGCGCGAGGATATGATCGAGGCGCTCAATATCTCGGCGTATGAGGTGGCGGCGGCGGCCAGCGGCGAGTCTGGGCTGGCACTGCTGCACGATTACAGGCCAGACTTGATCTTATGCGACGTGCGCATGCCCGGCATGAACGGATTCGACGTGCTCAAACAGGTGCGCACCAGCGCCGAAACGGCCACCATCCCCTTCATCTTCATCACCGCTCAGGACGATCGCGAATCGATGCGTTCCGGCATGGCGCTGGGTGCGGACGATTACCTGACCAAACCGTTCAGCATCGAGGAGCTGGTGAGCGCGGTGCAGGCGCGGCTGGAACGGCGCAACAGCTTCGTCCGCGAGGCTGAGACCAAACTCGAACAGGCCAAGCTCCGCCTGACCCGGTTGGTCACGCACGAGCTGAAGACGCCGCTGGTCTCGATGAACAGCGTGCTCGATATCGTCTCCCGCCGCATGGGTGCGCTCAGCCCAGACGAGCTGCAAGAGCTGCTCGCGTCGATCGACTCGGGTGGGCGGCGGCTGACGCACCTGGTCGATCAGATGGTGCTGGTAACTCAGCTCGAAGCCGGGGTGCTCCAGCGGGCGCTGCTGCCGAAGAACGGCGCGCTGGCGACGCTGGCGCAGATCCTGAACGCGGCGGTCAATCTCGGGCGGCGTTTTTCGCACGGGCGGACGGATGTCAAGATCGGCGCGGAACAGTTCGAGGCCGATGTACCGATCCTGTGCTATCACCAGCCGCTCAAACACGCCTTCGCCGAGCTGATCGCCAACGCGCTCAACTTCTCGCCCCCCGATGGCACGGTCATGATCGCGGGCTGGCGGGCTGGCCGCGCCATCTGGACGACGATCACCGACCGAGGACCGGGTATGACGCGCGAGCAGATCGAGCAGGCGGCGCAGAGCTTCCACCAGATCAACCGCGAGCAGCAGGAGCAGCAGGGCATGGGGATGGGTCTCATGATCGCCCACCAGATCATCACGCTGCACGGCGGCATCTTGGAATTCCAATCCGAACCGGGCCAAGGCACACAAGTGCAGGTCGGGCTGCCTGTCGTGCTGGTCAGCAAGCCCGCGCAGTAGGCGCGTCCGCAGCCATCTCCTCATAAATACGTTCGGATTTCGAGACAACCGCCCCATCGGGTGCATGCGGGTTTGGGGGTAGCGGACGCCCCCTGGGTCGCCCCCCGCAGGGACGAGGCCTGCCTCGTCCTCCGACGGGCGGTTTGGTCTGCCAGCGCCGGCGAGTGAACTCAACTCGCCGGCTGCGAGGCCGCTCGTCCATTGAAGGGACGAGGAAAACCCTCCGCAAAGGCCGGAGCGCCTTCAGCGCGCTTGCGCAGCCCTGTCAAGACGCTTGAGCGCTCAGCGAGGCAAACGTGCCCCGAGATCCGTATGCACCCCGCCCCAGCGTCCGGTTGCCGTCGGCAGCATCTTGGCCGTAGAATGAAACGCAGCGCGATTTGACGTCCTGGGCGGCCAATATGAGATTTGAGTCGGTCATCGCTTTCAAAGAAGAAGTCATGGCGGAAATCGAGAGCACGCTGCGGGTGACGAGCGAGGCCGGTCGGGTCGAGTCGCTGGCGCAGCAGCGGCCAGAAAACCAGATCGCGCTCGGTTACAGCCAAGATGAGCGCGGCGAATACCGGTTGGAGATGCGCATTCAGCGGCGCGATTTGTGGGCCTACCGCTTCGCCGAGGCGATCCGTGCCCGCGCCCGCGGCGATGCCCACTACGAGATCATCCCGCGCATCGAGGTGCCCTCGGAAGACCAATCGAGGGCGCAGCCGCCTTGCATCGAGACGATCGTCGACCGCGACCGCGGCGCGCTCGAGATCGGCCTGTCGATCGGCTGCCGAGACGGCGGCGTCGGGACGTTGGGCGCGTTCGTGTCGCGTGAGGATGGCGATCACATGTTGGGCTGCACGCATGTCATGGTCGGGGCGGCCAGCGCGCAGCTCGCACCCGATCAGGCGCTGGGAGAGGCCATCTTCCAGCCGGGGCGCGAACAGGATGTCCGCCTCGATGCCGACCGTCAGATCGCCAGCCTGGCGGGCTACGTGCCGATCTCGGGCGCGATCGAAAACGAAATCGACTGCGCGATCGCGAAGCTGAACCCTGCTTGGCGGCATACCGGGACGCGGATTCCGTCCGGCCGCGGCTACCCGCAGGAAGGGCGCAGCCTCTCGGTGATGGAGCAGCCCGACCGCGACTTGACACGCGACCTGACGATGTGCAAGATCGGGCGCACGACCTGCCGCACACGCGGCCTGCTGCGCGCC
>CAYTME010000133.1:6897-8820 GCA_964438415.1 uncultured Pleurocapsa sp.
TGCCGGTGTTCGTGCCCGGCGCAGGCAGCGTCCTCTTCAGCAAGGTGATCGAGATCCGCTCGTCGAGCGCGGATGAGCCGTTCTCCCTGCCGGGAGACTCCGGCAGCCTCGTCTTCACCGAGGAGAGCTGCGAGGCAATCGGGCTGGTATTCGCCGGCGGTACACACGAGGACGGTTTTAAGGTATCCTATGTGTGCAAGCTGCGGCCGATGCTCGAATGGGCGCAGGCCAGCCTGTTGAATTGAGAAAGCAGACCGAGATGATCACCATGACCGACGCGAGAGCCGCCAAGGAAATCGTCAAGCAGCGGCTGGTCGGGGTCGAAGGCGTACGCGGCATCGGCATCACCTGGGATGCAGCCGGAGAACCCGCCGTGCTGGTCCATGTCCAGCGCGCGGCGGCGCGCCGCGTCAAGACCCTGCTTGCGCGCCAGCCGATCCACGTCAATATCGTCGTCCAGGAGACGGACATCGCCACGCTCGAAGAAGACGCCTCCTGATGCCGCTCGCCTAACGCCGGCTGCGCGCCAGCGCGATCACGGCGTCGATCTCGCCGCGCGCGCCCGCCAGTGTGCCGTCGACGAAGGCGAGCGTCGGCAGGTAATGCGGCGCGTCCGGCAGGCGCTCATACAGCGCGTAGCCGGACTCGAAGACGCCGGTGCTGCCCCGGCTCGGCTCGCCATCGCAGATATGCCCCATCAACCGCGCATAGCGCCCGACCCAATCCGGCACCTGCCGCCATTTCGATGACTGCTGGAAGAGCGGGAAGATCGGCAGCAGGCCATCCCACCAGTCCTCACCCGCCACCAGCAGATCGGGACGCCCCGCGTGCAGCCGGTCGACGAGCTGGCGGTAGCCCTCGCGCACATTGTGATCGGGGTCATTGACCCACACCTCGACCGTGTCCAGAAAGACGGCGTCGAAGCCGAACCGCTCGATCAGGCGCTCGATCTGGCGTGAGAGTTCGCGCTGCCAGGCGGGCGCACCGGGGTTGAGCCACGCCTGCCAGCCGGTGTCGTGGGCACGGCTCAGGTTCCAATCCGGCTGATTGCCTACGAACGGACTGCGCGTGGCCGATTTCATGTACGCCGACGGCCCGAACGTGTGGAAGTTCGGCAGCCAGGCGTTGGCGCAGTTGCCGCCGAACATCGGCATGACATGCACACCGAGCGCCCGCGCACCGTCGCACAAGCGGGCGAAGCCGTCGGCTCCGCCCAAGCGCGGCTCTGGGCGAAAATCGCCGTACTGCCAGTAATAGCGCCCCTCCCAGCCGGGCAGATACGCGAGCACGTGCCGCCCGTCGATGCGCTCGGCGGTGTAGCGGATGATATCGAGCATGGCGGCGTAATCATTGAAGATGTAGCCCGACCAGTGCATCCCGTGCAGCGTAAGCACCAAGCGCAGGTCGCGCGCCCAGCCGGGGACATCCGTCCGCTGCTCCCAGGGGATCAAATCCGTATGCGCCTCGCTGAAGGCGAGCTGCGCGCCGCGGAAGGACTCGGGATCGATCTTGCGCGCCAGCGCCCAATCCGGCACCCGGATGGTCGTATCGACGTGACGCGCATCTTCGTCATGAATGCACTCAACGGCATGACGCCCGGCCAGCGCTCCCATGCGTTCGACGTAGGCGCAGAAGCGTTTGGGGCGCAGCAGCGGATCCTCGCAGCGGAAGCCGAGCAGACCGCCATCGACCAGCGCCGTCATCCAGACGGGCAGGCGGATGCCGTTCGGGTAGCGGTCGAGCAGGCCGTCGGCTGGCACGTCGCGCGGATGGTCGAGCATGTCGAGCGGGCGCAGCGGCGGCAGATCGCGGATCGTCAGCTTGACGGTCGCGATCGGCTGCGGAGCGCTCGCTTCGATGCGCAGGCGCAGCCCGCCCGTCTCGTCGGCGGCAGCTTCCGCCGTCAGCCAGCCGTCGGTGCGC
>CAYTME010000133.1:8830-10745 GCA_964438415.1 uncultured Pleurocapsa sp.
TCTGCCCGCCGGCCCAGCTCAAGCCGTCGCAGCGCAGCCGCCAGCCCGTCTCGCTGCGCTCGAGCGTCAGCCCTTCGGGCGCCAGGCCGTAGGTGTTTTCGAGCGTGATGATCTGGAAGCTGAGCTTCCAGCCGTCGATCTCGACGATCGGGTCGTGGGCATCGAAGCTGTAGAACTGCATCGGCTCAGCCCTTCACGCCGCTGAGGGCGATGCCCTGGATGAAGTAGCGCTGCGCGACGATATAGACGATCAGCACCGGCAGCATGACGACGACCGAGCCGGCCATCAGCAGCGGCCAGTTGGGCTGCAAGAAGGCGTTCGGGCGCGCGTTGAAATACGCCAGGCCAAGTTCGAGCGTGCGCATCTCCTCGCTGCGGGCGATCAAGAGCGGCCAGAGCAGATCGGTCCACGTGCCCATGAAGGCGAAGACGCCCAGCGTCGCCAGCGTCGGGCCGTTGAGCGGCAGGAAGATGCGGGCGAAGATCATCCACTCGCTCGCGCCGTCGATGCGCGCCGCATCCTAATAATCACGCGGGATGTTCAAGAACGACTGGCGCAGGAGGAAGATGCCGAACGCGCTGGAGATGCCCGGCACGATCAAGCCCTGGTAGGTATTGACCCAGCCCAACTGCGTGATGATCAGGTAAAGCGGGATGAGCGTGATCTGGAACGGGATCATCATCGTCGTCAGGTAGAGGACGAAGATCGTGTCGCGCCCCATGAAATTGAGCCGCGCGAATCCATACGCCGCCAGCGAGCAGACGAGAAGCTGCCCGACGACCGTCATCAGCGTGACGAAGAGCGTGTTGAGCAGGTAGCGCCCGAACGGCAGATTGTTGAACAGCGTGACGTAGTTCTGCGGATCGAACTGCGTCGGCAGGATCTGCGGCGGATATGCGAACTCCGTCCCCGGCGTTTTGAACGAGGTCGTCACCATCCATAAGAACGGCACGACCATCATCCCAGCGACGACGAGCAGGACAAGATACCCGAACGCGCGGGTCAAGACCATCTGCGGGGTGACTTTGGCGACCATCAGAACTGAATCTCCTCACGACGGCGGCGGACGTAGATCAACTGGATCAGCGTGGCGACGAAGATGACCGCGAACAGCACCCACGACTGCGCCGAGGCGTAGCCGAAGTCGAATTCTTGGAAGGCGCGCCGGTAGATGTGATAGACGGCCGTGTTGGTCGAATCGAGCGGGCCGCCGCGAGTCAGCACGTAGACCGGCGTGAAGACCTGGAACGAGCCGATCACACCCGTAACGGCGAGGAAAAACGAGGTCGGCGCGAGCAGCGGCAGCGTCAGCCGCCAGAACGTCTGCCAGCGGTTGGCGCCGTCGATGGCTGCCGCCTCGTACAGCTCCTGCGGGATCGCCTGCAAACCGGCCAGCCAAATGACCATATTGAAGCCCGCCCCTTTCCAGATGGCGATCATGACGATGGCGGGCATCGCCGAGCGCGGATCGCCGAGCCAGTTGATCGGCGGCAGGCCGAACCAGCCGAGCACATAGTTGACGATGCCGACGTTGGGGTCGAGCAGCGTCAGCCAGATGATCGAGACGGCCACCCACGACGAGACGACCGGCATGAAAAAGAGCGTCCGGAACAAGTACACACCGCGCAGCTTCTGGTCCATCACCAGCGCGATCGCCAAACTGAAGGCCATGCCCAGCGGCACGGCGAGCGCCGTGTAATAGGCCGAGTTGCCCATCGCCTGCCAGAAGCGGCGGTCGCCCATCAAGAACTCGTAATTGCCCAGACCGATGTAGGGCGCGTCGGTGAAGGTCGGGCGCGTCCAATCGCGAAACGAGAGAAAAAAGCTGAAGATGAGCGGGATGAACAAGAACGCCAGGATGTGGATGAGCGACGGCAGGATGAACAGATAGCCGATGCGCTCGTTGCTTCGGCT
>CAYTME010000134.1:0-3428 GCA_964438415.1 uncultured Pleurocapsa sp.
CCTGCGCAGGCACCTGCTGGAATAGCACGCGGCTGCACCTCTGCTTGATCACAGCAGCAGCCCGCATCAGCGCGGCAGGATGCAGAGGGTGATGCGTCCCGCCACCGCAGCCGGGCAGCGCCTCCGCTGGCCGTCGCTCTGGCTGACCAACTCGAACGGAGCGGCCCAGAAGATCAGGTTCGGATCGATATCGAGCTGCGCCGTGACGAAGCAGGCCTGCGGGCTGCCGACCGTCTCCAGCGCCTGGCCGTTGGTGAAAAGCAGACACTGCCCCGGCGCGAGACGTGCGAGGTCGGCGACGGGGCTGCGCGCCGAATAGAGCGACGCATCGCCGAGCAGCAGGGCGCTGCCCGCCACCATCAAGTTGGGATTGAAGTTGTAGAGGACGGTGCCGGCGACCGGCATCCACTGGTCGGAGGATCGATTGAAGACGATCAACCGGTCGGCAGTGTAGGCGAAGTAGATGTACGGGGTGCTGTCGATATCGCCAGCCGCAGCTTCGACATACACATCACAGCGGATCGGCTCGGCACCGACGGCCGCCGCCGGGCAGACGGCGCGCGTCATGCCATTCTGCACGACATTGAAGCTGACGACGCCGTGCGCTGCCGTCCAGAAGTGGACGCTGCTGTCGCGCGTCGAAAGCCAGCTTGCGAAGCGGCTGCAGCCCTCGACATCTTTCGGCGCGCTGCGGGCGATCGACCAGATTTGGGTACACTGCCCTGACGGAAGCTGGGAAGTCCAGCGCACCGCGTTGAAGCTGGCGGGGCTGCCCTCCGCGACGCCGAAAGCGATGCCGCTCAGATCGAGCGCGTCCGCAGAGCGGTTGATGAGGGTCAGATCGTTCTCATCGTAGACCAGCGTCAGATTGTCGGCGCGGGCGATGACGACATCGACGCGCGCGCCCGGAGCGGCGCGTTCGCCAGGCGCGATCGACTGCTGGACGATGGTGTTCGGCGCATGGTCGAGACCGGTCAGGCCGGTGCTCATTTCCAAACCCAACATCAAGCCACTGCTATTGAGCAGCGCAGCGGCTTGTGCGCTGTTCAAGCCGGTCAGATCGGGGACTGGGAGCGTCTGCTCCTGCGCGAGCGATCGCGGCGCTGCTGCTGCGCCCACAGCCAGCATCAGCATCACAACGAGCAGCCGACGAACATGCATACGAACCTCCTTGCGCCATCGTCATCGCGCGCGGCAGACCCGCCATCCGCGTTAGGTCACGAGCTGCCCCGTGCCGCGTCGTTTCCGGTCAATTCACGCGTATTGTAACCGAGATGCTGCGCACAGGCGATCGCGCCCTGCCGCACGGGTGCGTTCGGGAATCGGGGCAGCGGACGCCCCTTGGGTCGTCCCTACGAAACGGAACCTCCGTCGGGACGAGGCAGGCCTCTTCCTCCGACGGGCGGTTTGGTCTGCCTGCGCCGGCGCGTGAACTCGCCGGCTGGCTGCGAGGCCGCTCGTCCACTAAAGAGACAATGAAAACCCTCCGCGCAAAGGCCGGAGCGCCTTCAGCGTGCTTGCGCAGCCCAGCCGAGCCGCTTGAGCGCTCAGCGAAGCAGATGCGCCCCAAGATCCGTAATGCACCCTGCCGCACCGCCGGCAGCGGACGTGCGGACGCAGCCAAGTGCGCCATTTCTCTATCCACTGAGTGCCGAAGCGATGCTACATTGAGACAGAAGTGGACACATCGTTTGCTGGCTGCGCGGATATTGTTTTTGCTACTAGCGTCCAAGTAGTGTGGGGATAAGACGAACCGTGAAGCTCAGAACCTTCCTAGACCTCACACTGCAAATCCTGACATATTTCGTCCTGGAACCGAGCAGCAAGCTCAGATCCAGAGAGGCGCGTACCCGCGCGCGCAGCGCCAGCTTAGTCTTCGTTCTGGCGGCTGCCGCGCTCTTCATCTATGTTGGCATAGAGACCTACGTTCGTGGACGCATCCCGACGACCGGCATGCTGCTGCTGATCTGCGTATCGGCTGCGTACACATTGACGCGGACACGTCTTTACGGACTCGGCATCGGGCTGGGATTGCTGACATTGTGGCTCGCGATCCCGGTTGGAGCCTGGACACTGCCGGACGATGCGCGCTTTCAACTGCTGATCATGTGGCCGCTGGCAGCGGTCTTCGTAACGCAGTACATCTTCTCCAGGGCGGCGGCGCTGACCGCCTTCGCCTTCACGGCGTTCAGCAGCTTCATATACCTGTTCTTGGTCGATTCGGTGTCTGGAGAGCCGCAGCCGAGCATGAGTTTCTGGCTCCAGATCGTGCTGTGCACCGTCGGCATCCTGCTCCTCAACCGCTTCGAGTCGCACAAATCGGCCAAAACCCGCATCCAAGCTGATGAGCGCGAACACAACATGCACCGCATCTTGGACAATTTGGCCGAGATCATCGTCAAGGTCGATGAGAGCCTCGTGATCGATTACGTCAGCCAGGCGGCGACGACCATACTCGGCTACCGGGCGAATGAGTACGAAGGCCGCTCGCTCTACAGCCTCTTCGAACTGATGCACCCGGACGACGCGCCGATGGCGATGCAAGTGCTGCGCCAGGTGCTCGACACGCGGACGTCGATCACGACCGAATTCCGCTGGCGGCACAAAGATGGGCACTACGTCTGGCTGGAAATCGTGAGCCGGTTCCTGCTCGATAACAAGGGGCAGATCACAGCAGTCTTTTTCACGGGCAGAGATGTGAGCGAACGCAGAGCTGCCGGCGAAGCCCTCAATCGCTCTCGTCAGCGTTATGAGCGCTTGGTCAACTTGGTCTACGGCATGATCTGGGAGATGGAGACCGAGAGCTTCCGGACGATTTTCATCAGCCCCCAGGCCGAGTCGATGTTCGGCTTCCGCGTCGAGGATATCCTATCCGACCCGATGTTCTGGGTCCATCACATCGTGCCGGAAGATTGGCATCTGCTGGCGGATGCCAATCAATACGCGATCCGCAACCGCGAAGGATACACGATCGAGTACCGCCTGATCGCCGCCGATGGCAGCGTACATTGGATGCGCGGTCAGGTGCGTCCGGTCATCGAGAACGACCGGGTGACGAGCCTGATCGGCATCAACATCGACATCACCGATCTGAAGGAAGCACAAGCGGCCGAGCAAGCGCAGCGCCGGCTGGCAGAGGCGATGAGCGAAAGCGTCGCAGCGCTGGCCGAGACGATCGAGCAAGATGAAGTGTTTGACCGCATTTTGACACAAGCGCGCAAGATTTTCGGTGCTGAAGCAGCCAACATCATGATGCTCAAGGGCGACCGCGTGGCCATTGTGCGCGAGCAGGGCTACGACACCGATGGGAATAACAAGCTTGTCAACCAGTTTGACATGCCGATTTCTGCCATGCCTACCCTGCGCTGGATGCTCGAACACAACCGCGCGCGTGCCGTCACCACCGCTGCCACTGACCCCTTGTGGGT
>CAYTME010000134.1:3445-5418 GCA_964438415.1 uncultured Pleurocapsa sp.
TGGGTGGTGGTGCCGGAAGCGAAGTGGATCCGGTCGCATGTGAGCGCGCCGATCCGTTTGGGTGGCAAGATCGTCGGCTTTATCAATCTCGACAGCCGCACCAGCGGCACTTTCTCGGCGGATACAGCAGGGAATTTGCAGGCTTTCGCCGACCACGCGGCGATTGCGCTGCGCAACACGGAGTTTTACGCCCAGATTCGGCGCTATGCCGAAGAACTCGAATACCTGGTCGAAGAACGCACCAACGTGCTGGAGCAGGAACGCCAGCAGCTCCAAGCGATCTTGAATGCTATGACGGAAGGCGTCGCCTACACCGAGATTCAGTCAACCGGCATCCATGTCGAGTATATCAACCGGGCACTGCGCGATCTCATCGGCTATGAGCTGCATGAATGGGACATGCGCGTGCTCGAACTTCTGCAATCGAACCAAGACGGCCAGGATCAGCTCGAACAGGTCGAGGGTGTCATTCGCCATGTGGTCGAACGCGGCTTCTGGCAGATCGAGCGCGTCATGCGGCGAAAAGACGGCAGCAAGTTCGATGCGTCGGTCATCACGACGCGGGTCGATAAAGCCGATGGCGAGCTGGCCGGCGTCGTGACCGTGATACGTGACATCAGCCGCGAGAAGGCGCTGGCCGAGCAGCGTGCGCGCTTCGTCGCTCATGCCTCGCACGAGCTGCGCACACCGATCACCAACCTGATGACCCGGCTGCACTTGTTCCGTATTCGACCAGAACGCGCTCAAGAGCATCTGGCCATCTTAGACGAGGTGGCCGAACGCATGATCCGGCTGGTGGATGACCTGCTCGATCGCTCCCGTTTGGAGCGCGGGATCATCACGCTGAGGCGGCAGCAGCAGAACATATGCAGCCTGCTCGACAAGATCGTTCGCCATCAGCAGTCCGAGGCAGAGAGACGATCGATCAGCCTGAGATTTGACTGCCCCAGCGAGCCGCTGATCGTGGAATGTGACGGGGAACGCATGAGCCAGGTCTTCACGAATCTGATCGTCAACGCCATCAACTACTCTCCGGAGCAGGGACAAGTGACTGTCTACGTTCGGAGCCGCACGGCACAGTCAGCGGAGATCGTGGTCGAAGATACGGGGCACGGCATCCCCGCCGAACATCTGCCATACATTTTCCAACCCTTCTTCCGCGTGCCGAACGAAAACGAGATCAAGGGCAGCGGCCTCGGCCTCTCGATCGCCTATGAGCTGGTCGCGCTGCACGGCGGTGAGCTGACGGCCGAAAGCGAGATGGGCAGCGGCAGCCGCTTCATCGTCCGCCTACCATTGGCAGCCCAGACAGAGACGCAGGAGCCGACATAGCCTGGAGGTGCGCCGGATGTTCTCAGTCCTGCTCGTCCACCGCTCCCATTTCCGACTGCGCCCAAGTCGAATTCGGGTGGTGATGCGGACGGAGAGTCTGCTATAATTGCTTAGAACTTTTGTGCGCTTTACAGATCGAGTGATGGGAGCGGATCGCGATGGGTGTCCAGGCGAGTTATGACCTCGACCGGTGGTTTGCCGACGATGGGCGGCGCGGACTCGACGACTTGACCGCCGCGCGTTTGGGCGTGATCGTCGGCGGCTCGCTCAGCAAGGGGCTGGTGGTCAAGCTCGACCGCGGCCAAACGGTCGAGTCGCTGGCCGTCGGGCGCTACGTCGTCGTGCGCGGCGAAAATGCGCGCTTCTTCTGCATGATCACCGATATCGTGCTCGACAACACCAATCCAGATATCCAGAGCGACCCACCCGATATCACCGATCCGTTCCTGCAGGCGGTCTACGTCGGCACGGCGGCCTATGGCAAGATCCACGTACAGCCGATGCTGTCGATCAGCGACGAGGACAGCAGGCCCAAACCGGTCAAGACGATCCCGGGCCACTTCCGCGATGTCGTCAACGCGACCGTCGAGGATGTCAACGACGTCTTCGGTTCTGAGGACGACCATCATTTCAATGTCGGC
>CAYTME010000134.1:5482-10728 GCA_964438415.1 uncultured Pleurocapsa sp.
AACGATCGGTCGGCGTTTTCGGCAAGAGCGGCACGGGCAAGAGCTTCCTCACCCGTGTGCTGCTGGCCGGCATCATCAGCAAACGCCAGGCCGTGAGCTTGATCTTCGACATGCACAATGACTACGGCTGGGAGATCACCTCTGAGGGCAAGACAGCGCGCGTCAAGGGTCTCAAGCAGCTTTTCGAGAGTGACGTCGTCATCTGCACGCTCGACCCCGAATCATCGCGCAAACGCAACGCGAAGATCGATTTCGAGGTCAAGATCGGCTACAACGAGATCGAGCCGGAAGATATCGCCATGCTGCGCGAGACGATGAGCATGACCGACGCCATGCTCGACGCCGCATACACGCTGCGCAAGCATTGGGGCAAGAGCTGGGTGCACCGCCTGATCAACATCACGGCGGAGGATATCGAGGAGATCGAAAGCACGACGCCCGTCCGCGAGGGCACGCTGATGGGCCTGCAGCGGCGCTTGCAGCGTTTCGGGCGCTGGGACTTCTTGGTCGAGCAGGCGGTGGATGACAGCGTGCAGAAGATCATCCGATTTCTCCACAGCGGCCAAAGCATCGTGCTCGAATTCGGGCGCTGGGGCAATTCGCTCGACGCCTACATGCTGGTCGCCAATTACGTGACGCGGCGCATCCACGAGGAGTGGGTCAAAAGCGTCGAGTTCGCGCTCGGCGGCAGCCAGATGATGCCGCCGCAGCTCTTGATCACGATCGAGGAGGCGCACAAGTTCCTCGACCCGCGCATCGCCAGCCAGACGATCTTCGGCATCATCGCTCGCGAGCTGCGCAAGTACAACGTCACACTGCTGATCGTCGACCAGCGTCCGAGCGGCATTGATGAGGAGGTCATGAGCCAGATCGGCACGCGCGTGACGGCGCTGCTCGACAACGAGCGCGACATCAACGCCGTCCTGAACGGCATCAGCGGCGCGGCTGGCCTGCGCGAGGTGCTGGCGCGGCTGGATACCAAACAGCAGGCGATCATCATGGGCCACGCAGTGCCGATGCCGGTTGTGGTCAAAACGCGGACATACGACGAGCAGTTCTACGCTGCCATCGCGGGCGGCGCCTACAGCCAGCCGGGCGTCAGCGGAGCGATCAGCCCACGCGACCGGCTCGGCAGCGGGAAGAAGCGCCTGTGAAAACGTGGAAGATGAAAGCTGCAGCGCAGATCGAGGCGCTGGCAAGCTGGCTGAGCGCGCGCGAGGTCTCGCTGCCGACCTCATGACGGACATCGCAGCCGCGATTCCGATGGTACAATGGGCCTTGCTTCGACGCGCTGTTTCAGGGGGACGCATGTTCATCACCTTCGAGGGACTCGACGGCAGCGGCAAGACCACGCAAGCCAAAGAGGCATACGCTCGGCTGCGCGAGCTGGGCTTCCGCGTTTTGCTGACGCGCGAGCCGGGCGGCACGCCGCTGGGCGATCAGATCCGAGCGCTGCTGCAAGACCGCGCACACACCGCCATGACCGCCGAGACCGAGCTGCTGCTCTTTTCGGCCTCGCGCGCGCAGCTCGTCGCCCAGGTGATCCGCCCGTTCCTGGCGGACGGCGGCATCGTCCTCTGCGACCGCTTCGCCGACTCGACGATCGCCTATCAGGGCTATGGGCGCGGCATCGACCTCGCTTTCTTGCAGCAGATGGTGCAGTTCGCGACCGGCGGCCTGCAGCCCGATCTGACGCTTTTCCTCGATATCGACCCGGCGGCGGGCGCAGCGCGACGGCGGCAGGCCTCGCTCTTCGGCGAGGAGTTCAGCCGCATCGACCAGCTCGAGCTGGAGTTTCACCAGCGCGTGCGCCGGGGCTATCACGACCTCATGCGGGCGCAGCCGGAGCGCTGGCTGCGCATCGACGCCGAGCAGCCCGCAGATCAGGTGACCGGCAGCGTCCTGGCCGCCCTGGCCGAGCGCCTCCGGCTGCCGGTCTGACGCATCTGCCTGGGGGCGTGCTACAATCAGGATCGTAATCAAGGTCTTTGTAGGGGATGAGATCGGCGTGAGCGATGCAGCCGAGCAGATCGAGATCACCAAAGCTGTCGAGGACTTCCTGAAGTCGGTCTTCACGCTTCAGCAGCAGCAGGAACGCGTTTCGACGACCGAGCTGGCCCAGATCCTGGCGCGGACGCAGCCGACGATCACGGATATGGCACAGCGCTTGATGAACGCCGGGCTGCTCGATTATCAGAAATATCGCGGCGTTCGGCTGACCGAGGCTGGGCAGGAGATCGCCCTCAAGATGGTGCGGCGCCACCGCCTGATCGAGCTGTATCTCGTGCGCGAATTGGGCTACGCGCTGCACGAGGTGCACGACGAAGCGGAGCGGTTGGAACATGCCGTGTCCGATCGCTTCATCCAAGCGGTGGCCCAGCTCCTCGGCCATCCAGAATTCGACCCACACGGTGAGGTCATCCCAGCGGCTGACGGCACGATGGCCGAGCGCGACCTGATGGCGCTGGCCGATCTCCCGGAGAGGGCGCGCGGCATCGTCTCGCGGCTGAAGGCGACCAACAGCGACATGCTGCAGCACATCTTGGAGCGCGGCTTCTGCCTGGGGGCGGTGGTCGAGGTGCTGACGCGCGATCCGTTCGACGGCCCGATCACCGCCGAGGTGGACGGCCAGCAGCGCACGATCGGGCGCAGCGTCGCCGCCTGCATCGATATCGAGAAAAGCGACACCTAACCGGCGCGTTTTCTACGAGACTACGTATCCCCAAGCGATATCGAACCAATCGTCGATCAAGTAATCCGGATAACCGATCAGGCGCAGGTAGTCGATGCAGGTCTCGCGGTCTGCTCCCTGCGCAGCCCAATATGGGACGCGCTTGGCCATCGTCTCGACGCGCTCGCGTGGGGTGATGATCCACGTGTCTTTCGGCACTTGGCCGAAGATGATCGTCTCGACCGGGTCGATCTGCGCCGCGCTCTTGCGATACGGCGCGATGATGACCAGATCGCGCGCGCCGTAGATGGGCGAAAGCAGCGTCTCGCGGACGAAATGCGCCGTCCGCCCCAGGTCGATCAGGTCTTCGACCAGGCCGACGATGTGGCCGCGCACATCGACCGAGAGCGGTTGGACGATCTGCGGGTGTTCGAGCGGCTGGCCAGGCCCGTAGTAGCACTTGACGCCGAAAGTGCCGAACTCGATCTCCGGGAGGTCAGGCGGCGCGCAGTGTGCGACGTAATCTTGCAGCAGGACGCCTGGCAGTAGCGCGCCCATCGTCACCATGACCATGCGCGTGATCTGCCGGCCGGTGCCGCTGTGGCGCTGTTGATAGGCGAACACTTCTTTCGCCAACCACGAGACCATCATGTGCTCGGCCTCGTCGGTCACGTAGAGGAAGCGCAGGGGGTCGCCAGGGATGGCCACGCCGGTCGGATAACGCCAGAAGTCGAGTGTTTGTGCCGTCATGGTCGTTTTCTAGGGTTGTTAACACGTGATGCCTGATGTGCAGCCGATCACACAGCACGCAGCAGTTCAAAGAACCCGATCTCCGCCAGCATCTCGCGCAGCGTCTCGAGCGGCAGGCCGATGACGTTGGTCTCGCTGCCTTCCACGCGCGCGACCGGGCGGAAACCTTCGTGCTGGATGGCATAGCTGCCGGCCTTGTCGAACGGATCGCCGGTGGCGATGTAGGCCTCGATCTCGTCATCCCGATACGGGCGCATATAGACGACCGTCTCGGTCACCCGGGTGATCGTCTGGGTGCCAACACCCGATCGGTGCAGCAGCGTCAGCGCGGTGCAGACGCGGTGCGCGCGGTCGCGCAGGCGAACGAGCATGGCGCGCGCTTCAGCAGCGTCCGCGGGCTTGCCCAAAATCTCGCCGTCGAGGATACCCATCGTATCGGCGGCCAGGATGACGACCGTGTCCGCCGCCAGCACCCAGGCAGGATCGTCGAGCTGAGCCGCCGCCGCTTGGGCTTTCTCGACGCTCAGACGACGCACGTAATCGAGCGGCCGCTCGCCGGGGCGCTGCGTCTCGTCGATCTCCGGTTTGACGATGCTGAAGGGGATGCCGAGCGTCGCCAGCAGCGCCCGCCGGCGCGGTGAACTGCTGGCGAGGATCAAACGTGCCGACGCAGGATCAGGCTTCGTCATCATCGTCGAAGTCGTCATCCACGTCCATGAACATGCCGTGCACATGCCCGTGCGCCAGCTCCTCTTCATCGGCCTGGCGCATGCCCAGCACTTCGACATGATAGGTCAGCGTCTTGCCAGCCAGCGGCGGATTGAAATCGAGCGTGACCGTCTCATCCCCGATCTCGCGCACGAACGCGAGATAGACATCGCCCTCGTCGTCCTCAACCTCGATCACCATGCCGACTTCTAAGTCCTCGAGATGCTCGACATCTTCGCGCGGGATCTCATCGATGTCCTCTGGGTCATACTCGCCGTAGCCCTCGTCGGGCGAGAGGGTCACGCTCAGCCGGTCGCCGATCTGGCGTCCGGTGAGGGCAGCTTCGAGGCCGGGGACGATGTTTTCGGCCCCGTGCAGATATTCCATCGGCTCGCCGGGTTCTGTCTTTGCGACGATCTCGCCGTCCACTTCCAGCGTATACGCCAGACTGACGACGACACCGTCGGCGATGGTAGTCGGGTTCATGGGGTTCCTTTCGCGTTTCTGGTCACGATCAGGGGATCGCACATGCGGCATTTTAGCTGTGCCGCGGGCGAAAAGAAATAGCCGAGTTGGCGATGCCGACGCTGCGCATCCGCCGGGCATCAGGCCAATTCGATGACGACGCCCTCGTTTTCGCGCAGGTAGAGCGCCGACAAGTCGATCGCGTCAGTGCGATCCATGTGGGTGGAGACGATCACGCGCCCCTGCCCCAGCCCGCGCAGCGCCAGCGTGCGCATTCGCTCGCTCAGGTTGAGCGCGATACACAAGCGCTGGCCTGAAGCCTCGCGCAGGTAGACCAAGCAGTCGCCAGCATCGACATCGACCGACCGGTAAGTCCCCGTCAGCAGCGCCGGACTGCTGCGGCGGACGGCGATCAGGCGGCGGTGCAGCGAGAGCATCGAGTCGGGCTGGCTCGCTTCGGCCTGGACGTTGTGGGTCGGATAATCCGGCCCGACCGGCAGCCACGGATGCCCGGTCGTGAAGCCGGCGTTCGGCGATGCATCCCACTGCATCGGCGTCCGGCACGGGTCGCGGCTGATGCCGATGTTGATGCCCTGCGGGTCGCGGTAGTCCTCCGGCGCGACCTCGACATCGGTCATGCCCAGCTCGTCGC
>CAYTME010000135.1:0-2664 GCA_964438415.1 uncultured Pleurocapsa sp.
AGCGAAATCGGCGATCGTGAAGTCCGTCTCGTGGCCCACACCGCTGATGACCGGGATGCGGCTGGCGGCGATGGCGCGGGCAACGCCCTCATCGTTGAACGCCCACAGGTCTTCGATGCTGCCGCCGCCCCGGCAGACGAGGATGACATCGCACAGGCCGTGATCGTTGAGCCGCTGGAGCGCCTGGATGATCTGCGCCGGCGCGTCCGTCCCCTGCACCAGCGTCGGCGAGAGGATGACCTGCGGAAAGCGCCGGCGCAGCACGTTCTGGATGTCTTGGAAGGCGGCGGCATCCGCCGACGTGACGACGCCGATCACCGTCGGGAACGCGGGCGGCTGGCGCTTGCGCAGCGGGTCGAACAACCCCTCAGCTTCCAGTTTGGCTTTGAGCTGCTCGAACTGCATGTAGAGGTCGCCGATGCCGATCGGGCGCAGATAGTCGGCGTAGAGCTGGTAGACCCCGTTCTGCTCATAGACGCTGACCGCGCCGTGCACGACCAGCGAATCGCCGTTCTGCGGCAGGTGCGTTTGCCGCTCGGCCTGCGAGCGCCACATGACGCACTTGAGCTGAGCGCGCCCGTCCTTGAGCGTGAAGTAGAGGTGTCCCGACGCGGCGCGCAGGTAATTCGAGACTTCGCCCTGCACCCATACATCTTGCAGCCGTGCATCGGCGTCGATAAGCTGGCGGATGTAAGCGGTCAATTCGGCGACGGAATAGGTGTCGTTCATCACTAGCCTTTGGCGGCGGATGGCGAAGATTATACAATTGTGGCGCATTTAGACGAAACCGACACAACGCAACACGAGGTCGCGCCGCATGGGATACTTGAACGCTGAACAGCGGGCACAGCTCGCGCAGGAATTAGCGCAGCTCAAATTCAATCAGGTGAAGTGGCGCTTGCGCCGCATGGATGCACAAAGCCGGCTGATCTTCTTTCGCAATACGCAGCAGATCGGCGGGCTGGTCACGCGCTTCGTCCTGCCCAACTACGGCGTCACGGTGACGCTGGTCGAGGGGCACCAGAGCGAAGCCGAGCCGGAAACCAATAAGCTGCGCGCCAAGACCAGCCTGCGCGAAGTCATCGTCGAGCCGACCGCCGACAATCACTCGTAGAGCCGAAGAGAGGGAGAGACTGCATGTTACGCACACTGCCACAAGCGCGCACTTGGACGGAGCTGCACCGCCTCGGTGCGGCGCTCGCGTTCACTGGCATCACGATCATCGCCGCACGCATCAGCATCCCGCTGGAGCCAGTGCCGTTCACCTTGCAGCCGCTCGCGGTGCTGCTGGCCGGCTTGGTCTTGGGCGCACGCGACGGTGCGCTCAGCCAACTGCTGTATGTCCTGCTGATCGCCGCCGGGCTGCCGCTCGACGCGCGCGCGCTGGGCACGGCGGCGCTGTTCGGCCCGACGGGCGGCTATCTGATCGGCTTTATCGCGGCGGCGTTCGTCACCGGCTGGATCGCCGAGCGTGCGCGCGGGGCCCTGCTGCTGCGCTTCCTGGCCGGGGTCGCCGGCATCGCAGTGCTCTACGCCTGCGGCGTGCTCATGCTCATGCAGTACCTCAACATCGGCATCGAGCAGGCGTGGGCGACCGGCGCGGCTCCCTTCCTGCTGCCCGATCTGGCGAAGGCGTTGATCGCGGCTGCGCTGGCCGAAGGCGGGCGCGCGGCACTCATGCGCTTCGGCCTCTGGCGCTGATGTCGATCGTCAGAACAAGCGGAGCTGCTGCGGCGGGCGGCGGCCATCCAAGAGCACGTAGGGCGCGGCCTGTTCCGGGGCACGCATGAGGCCGCGCAGTTGGCTGAGATCGGCCAGGCGGTGCTGGCGGCGCGCGCTCAGGATGGCCGCGGCCGTCTTCGGCCCGATGCCCGGCACGCGCATGAGCTGCTCGCGATCGGCGGTCATCAGCTCGACCGGGCTGTGCAGCAGATGCTGCTCGGCGTAGGCGCGTTTGGGATCGACATCGAGCGGCAGTGCCCCCTCGCCCGTGAACGGCAGCTCTTCGACTTCCCAAGCGTAATCGCGCAGCAGAAAGCTGGCCTGGTAGAGCCGAAACTCGCGCAGCGGGTCGGTGGGCGCGAGCTGCTCGAACGGCGTCTGCTCGATCGGGCTGAAGCCGGAATAGTAGACGCGCTTCAGCCCGGCTTGGCGGTAGAGCTGGCTGCTGAGCGAGAGCAATTCCAGATCCGTATCGCCGACCGCGCCGACGACGAACTGCGTCACCGACCCGGCCAGCCGCTCGCCGGGATGATCGCGGCGGATCTGCTGCGCCAGCAGCAGCAGATCGAGCAGCTCGCGGGTGAATTCCTTCTTGGGCGCGAGCGCCTGCAAGCGCGCCTGCGTCGGCGCTTCCAGATTGATCGAGATGCGGTCGGCGAGCTGCATGGCGCGGTAGAGCTGGTCGCGCTCCGCTCCCGGCATGATCTTGAGATGCAGATAGCCGCGGTAGCCGCGCTTGCGCCGCACAATCTCCGCTGTGTCGATGATCTTGTCTTGAGTCGTCACCCCACCCTTGACGATGCCCGACGACAGGAACATGCCGCGCACGCTGCCCGCCGCCGCCATCTGATCGAGCGCCGCCGCCAGCTCGTCGGGCGTGAAAGTGACGCGCTGCGTGCGCGCCCGCCCGGCGCGAAACGGGCAGTAGAAGCAGTTGCGTTC
>CAYTME010000135.1:2674-10722 GCA_964438415.1 uncultured Pleurocapsa sp.
AGGCGGTGGTGACCATCGTCTTGAGGATAGGCATCTTGCCACGCGGTGTTGCCACGTGGCTGATGCACTCGGCCAAGCTGCGCGATTGGCAGCGCCCTGTCCCGCGCTCAGCCTGCGGTTGGTCGCCAGCAGGCTCGAAAGCCGTCGCATCGGCGATCTGCGCCAGTTTTTCCAGCGTGTTCGGCATCGTCCGGATGTGCATCGCTCACCGTCCAGTTCGCTGCATCGCTCATTTGTTCCATCATTGTAACATAGAACAAATGAGCGATCAACAATACGTGTCGAGCGGCGGACCTCACAGGCCTGGGATGCCGGCGGGCGGCACGCCGCACCAATCTGTGAGCGCGACATCCGGGCGCAGCGCATCGTAGAGCATCCAGTAGAGCGGGCGCTCGGTGTGCGCCTCGCTGTTGGGGTCGATCTGGCAGCCCGTGCCGGGGACGATCATGCTGTAGGCGGCGCGCTCATCGCGGCCAGTGATCAGGCCGGACAGGACGGCGAAATTGAGGTTCCAGAGCACCTTGACCCCGACATCGCCGCGCTCCTGCGCGATCTGGATGGCGCGGATGGTGTAGCCGCCCTGCGCCCAGCGGTCGTTGAAGGCCATCCACGGCTGCGGCGGGTCGAGCGGGAAGCCGTCCCAACTGGCGTAGCCGAACTCGGTGATCCAAAGCTGCGTGCTGGCGTGGCCGCTGTTGTTCATGATCGTGCGGTAGGCGTCGAGCGTCTCGAGATAGTAGAAGTGCGGGTCTTCATCCCACCCGCGCGAGCCGCAGCAGCGCGCATCCGGCGGATTGCCCCAGCCATACGGGTGCACGCCGACGACGACATCGCCATAGCTGCCCAAGCCCGCGCTGTACATCTGGCGCAGGAATTCGATGTCGTCGACCGATCCGGCGGTCGTGCTGGTCGGGGCCAGACCCGCCGTCACGACGGCGATCTCCGATGAGTATGCGCGCACCGCCTGGTAGGACGGCGCGAAAAGCTGCATGTAGCCCGCGCCGGTGAACGGCAGCGTCCCCTGCCACTCGCGGATTAGGTTCGGCTCGTTCCAGATCTCGACCGCGTCGATGTATTCGCCGAGCATCTCGCGGTTGAGTCCGGCGTTGAATTCGTTCAGGATCAGACTGACGAAGGCGGCGAGCGCGTTCGGGTCGTCGGGCGGGCCATCTTCCGCCTGCACGCTGCGCGCCCACGCCGGGGCTTTGACGACGCTGACGAGGACGTTGAAGCCGCGCCGGCTGGCGTCTTCAAGATGCTTCTCGATGCGGCGGAAGAACTCGGTATCGCGCTCATCCGGGCCGTTCGGCTGCATATCGCGCCAGGGGAGCTGGACTTTGACCCAGCGGACGCCGAGCTGCTCGATGCGCGCCATCGCCTCATTCCAGTCCTGGTCGGAGAGGTTGATATCGAGCTGGATGCCCAGGCGCTCGCCGTCGAGCAGCGGCATCAGCGGGAGCGCGCCCGGCTGCGGAAGTGCGGCGGTGGGCGTGCCCTCGGCAGGTGTGGGCGAAGGCAGCGGCGTCTCGGTCGGCGGCGGTGTGTAGCCCGGTCCGATGATCGGGCCGATGAAACTGGGTGTGCCGACGGTCGGGCTGGCGCTCGGGCTGGCGAGCGCGGTCGCTTCGGGCGTGCCGCTGGTCGGGCTGGGCGTGAAGGTGGATGTCACCGGCAGCAGTGTCGGCGTCTCGGTCGGCGGCTGCGTCGGTGTGACGAAGATGATGATACGATCCTGCGCGCTGCAGGCGGTTATCCAGAGCGCGCAGACGAACACGAGCAGCAGGTGGAGTCGGGTGAGTCTCATCATAGCGCGCCATCCTAGCACAGGCGCGGGCGAAAACCCATACAGCGTCGGGTGAGCGGCGGGTCGTGGGTGCACAGACGCGGGCGCTGAATTCGGGATTGTCGAATTTGAGGATCGTGTGCCATCCTTGTGTATAGAGCGATTATGAGCACGGCAGCGCCAGCGGAGACGATCTGCGTGACCGACACCGAGCCAACTTTGCAGCAAGCGACCGACGCCTGCATCGCCGCCTGTCTGCGCGGCGACCAGGCGGCCTATGCCGACTTGTACAACACCTACGCGGCAGGTGTCTACCGGCTGTGCTACAACCTGCTCTTGAATGCCGATGACGCTGAAGATGTGACGCAGGATGCGTTCGTCTACGCATTCAAGAACCTGCATCGCTACGACTCCAGCCGCTCGGCCTTCAAGACTTGGCTCTACACCATCGCTATCAGCCGCTGTCGCAATCTTTACCGCCGCAGCCGCGGCCTCATGTTCGATTTATCGTCGATTTGGCAGATGCAGCTTGCCGCCCCGCACAGCGAGTCGCCGGAGGCAGCTTTTGCCCACCAATCGGCCAGAGATGCCCTACAAGCGGCGCTCGCCCGGCTCCATCCGCGCCAGCGCGAAGCGGTCGTCCTGCGCTATGGGCATGGTCTGACCTACCGCGAGATCGCCGAGGTGATGGACTGCCCACAGAAGACCGCCGAGAGCCGTGTGCGCCTGGCACACGAGACTCTGCGCGGCCTTTTGCAGCCGGCGGGCGCACATCTGCTGGAAGAGCTGTTGAGCTACTGATATCATGCTGAAGATGACCTGCTGCCGCTGCCGGGCCGATCTGCCGGCTTACATCCACCGTGAACTGCCGCGCCGACGACGCCAGCGCGTCGGCCAGCACCTTGCTGCCTGTGCCGAGTGCTACCGCATCTACTGCGAGTACGGCGATCTCGACCGCGAGCTGCGCGCTGTCCTGGCTGCCGGTGCGCCGAGTAATGTCCAGCTCCAGCAGATCTGGCAGGGTGTGCGCGCCGAACTGCGCCCAACACGGGCGCAGCCGTACCCGCGCTGGCGGATGCGCTACAGCGCGGCACTGGCGCTGCTGGCGCTGGCGATCATGCTGCCCTGGACATTCAATGACAGGCGCGCGATGGCCGTGCCGCTGCCGCCGACGCCGCACGTGATTGCGCAGACGGATGTCCACAAACCGGTGCTCAGTCTGGCGACGCCCGCCCCGGTGGCCACGCGTGCGCGCACCGCCACACCCGATTTCGAGCCGAACGACGCGCCGAACCTTCAAACGACCGATACCCCCTGGTGAGAGCCAAATGACGACGACACTGCCCTCTGCGACCGCGCCCCGTCCCGCCCAATCAGCCTTGGCTGCACGCACGGACGGCCTCAGGCTCACCTGGGAGGCCGCTGCTTATCTGGCGATCTTGATCCTGGCGATCTTCACGCGCTTCTACATGCTCGGCGACCGCGTGATGAGCCACGACGAAAGCCTGCACACGAAATTCTCGTATGAGCTGTATAACGACGGACGCTTCCAGCATTCGCCGCTCATGCACGGGCCGGTGCTGTTTCACGCGACGGCGTTCGCCTACTTCATGTTCGGCGATAACGACTTTTCGTCGCGGATCTACCCCGCCGTCCTCGGCGTGATCATGACGGTCGGCTTCCCGCTGCTGTTCCGGCGCTGGCTGGGCAGGTGGGGCGCGCTCCTGCTGGCGATCATGATGTTGATCTCGCCGCTGTGGATGTACTACAACCGCTACATCCGCGAGGACACGCCCAATATCTTCGCGGCCTTCCTGATGGTGTACTGCTTCTTCATGTATATCGACGGCCCGCGCCATCTGCGGCGCAGGGCGCGCTGGCTCTATATCTGCGCCGCGGCCATGCTGTGGATGCTGGCGTCGAAAGAGACCGGCTTCTTGTACATCGCCGTGTTCGGCTCGTTCATGACGCTCTACTTCGGCGTCCGGCTGTATCAGCACTTCCGCCGCGTGCCGGCGCGCTCGCTGTTCTACATGATCACCATCTCCAGCCTGCTCGGCGGCACGGCGGCACTGATCATGTACATTGTCATCAGCATCGCCCTCCAGCCCTTCCCGACGCTGGAGGAGCGCGGCGCGCACTTGGCCTCGCAGTTCGCCCTGCTGCTGCAGGGTCAGCCGATCAGCATCGAAAGCGCGGCGTTCATCAATTGGACGCTGATCGTCGCCCTCGTCTTCATCGGCTTCGTCATTGCGACGTTCTGGTGGGTCTTCCGCCGCGCGCATGGGCGCATCCCGTTCGCCGAGATCGCCGTGATGATCGCGATCGCGCTGGTCGTGTGCTTGGGCTTCGTCTATATCGAAGAGCTGTCGCAGGCACCCGCCCGTGCCGTGCCGACGACCGCCCAAGCGCCCGACGAAGTCGCGCCGAGCGAGACGATCGCCGCTCGCACAGAACTGCCGATCATCGCCGCCTGGGTCGCCAGCGGTGCCATCATCATCTTCGTCCTGTGGCTGGGGCAGAGCGGCTTCGTGCGCACGCTCTACCGCTTCCGCGAGCTGGACATGATGATCTTGATGGGGACGCTCATTCTGCCCTGGCTGACGCCGATCATCATCAAGATGACGGGTGCAGTCGCAACCGATTACAGCGCGGCGGGCATTCAGCGCGCCATCTTGGCCGGTCTGCCGCTGCTGGCCGTCTCGATCGTGGTCGGCGCTGTCTGGAACTGGCGCCGTTTCCTCATCTACAGCCTGTGCTTCTGGGTGCCGTTCGTCTTCTTCTTCACGACCATGTTCACCAACCCGAACGGCTTGTGGACGGGTGTCATCGGCAGCTTAGGCTATTGGCTGGAACAGCAGGGCGTGCGCCGAGGCAGCCAGCCGCAGTACTACTATCAGCTCATCGTCATGCCGATGTACGAGTATCTGCCGCTGATCGGCAGCGTCCTGGCGATGCTGGCGGGCATGGTCGGTTTTTGGCGCTTCCGCCGCCGCGAGGTCGAGCTGGTCGATGCCGACCGCGCCCGCACCTGGACGCTGGCCGCCGCCGAAGGCAAGCTGGCGGAAAGCGATCTGCCGCCGCTGGTGCAGAAGCGCAAACGCGACAGTTTCGACCCGTCGGCGCTGGGCGCGCCGATGGATGCCGAAGCCCTGCGCGCCATCGACGCGCGCGAAGACCGTGAGCGTCACCGCGCCTTGTGGCTGACGCGGATGCCGTTCATGCTGTTCATGGCCTGGCTGTCCGTGATGAACCTGCTCGTCTACACCCTGGCGGGCGAAAAGATGCCCTGGCTCGGCACGCACCTGACCATCCCGCTCATGTTCTTAACGGCCTGGTATTTCGGCACGGTCTTTTCGCGCACCGATTGGTCGCGCTTCCGTCAAGGCGGCTGGATCTACCTGATCATCGTGCCGCTGCTGGTGATCGCGGGTTTCCAAGTGCTGCGTCCGCTGCTGACGGGCGTCAACATCTTCGGCCTGCTGCAGTCGCAGCTCGAACAGACCGGTCACTGGCTGGCTGCGCTGGCGGTCATCGGCGTCTGCATCTACATCTTGTGGCGCGTCGCGCGCTCGACTGGCGGCCTGCACCTGCGCCAGATGGTCGGCGCGGCGGTCTTCGCCGGCTTGGCTTTGATGACGTTCCGCGCGGCCTGGGTCGCCTCGTTCATCAACTACGATTACGCCAACGAATTCCTCGTCTACGCCCACGGCGCGCCCGGCTTCACGCTGATGATGGATCAGGTCGAGGAGATCAGCCGGCGCACGACCAACGGCCTGGATATCCGCTTCGCTTGGGGCGGCAACGCCTGGCCGGCGAGCTGGTATTTCCGCCATCTGCGCAATGCCGTCTTCTTCGGCGAGAATCCGTCGCCGCAGGCGCTCAACGATGCGGTCGCCGTCTACGCCAGCGCCGATATCCGCCCGCGCGTCGAGCCGCTGCTGGAAGATCGCTACATGCGCTTCGACTATACGCGCATGTGGTGGCCGATGCAGGACTACTTCGGCCTGACGGCGCAGCGTGTCCAGAATATCCTCGACTTTTCGGCGGAAAACCGGCAGGCGGCTGTGCTGCGCCAGGGCTTGTTCGATATCTGGTGGGCGCGTGACTACACTCGCTACGGTGAGGCGACGGGCGGCAATTTCTCGCTCAGCAGTTGGCCGGTCAGCGAAACGATGTCGCTCTACGTGCGGCGGGATATCGCGGCGCAGATCTGGTCGCTGGGCACCGGCGAAGGCACCGCCGTCACGCAGGCTCAGGTGACCGAAGTCAACCAATGCGTGGCCAATTGGCAGCAGACGCCGGCGGAAGTCGCTTTCGAGCAGCCGCCGACCGGCCCGCTCAACAACCCGATCGGCATCGCCGTTCAGGGCAGCCGCGTACTGGTGGCCGATGAATTCGGCGCGCGCATCGTGCTCTACGATACCGACGGCCGCTATATCACCGAGTTCCGCCGCAGCGGTGCCGAGTCGGGGGCGTTCAACCGCCCCAACGGCGTCGCCTTCATGCCCGGCGGCGGCTTCGTCGTCGCCGATACGTGGAATTACCGTGTGCAGGTGCTCGATGGCGACGGGCAGCCGGTCACCGGCTGGGGGCAGTCGGCGCAGCTCGGCTATGATGCGCGGCTGCTGCCGCTCGATGGCTTGTGGGGGCCGCGCGCGGTCGCCGTCGATGCTGCGGGCAGCATCTACGTAGCCGACACGGGCAACAAGCGCATCCGCGTCTACGATCGCAGCGGTACGCACCTGCGCGACATCGGCAGCGGCGGCGGTGGTGTTGGCCAGCTCAACGAGCCGGCGGGTCTGGCGATCACCAACAGCGGCCAGCTCTACGTCGCTGACACCTGGAACCGGCGCGTCAGCGTCTTCACCATCGACGGCACGGCGCTGTTCAGCTTCCCGGTGCGCGGCTGGTATGACGATCTGGGCAACCGCCCATACCTGGCAGTCGATGAGGCGCGCAGCCTCGTCTATGTCACCGACCCGGACGCTGGGCGCGTGCTCGTCTACACGCTGACCGGCGACTGCGTCGGGTCGTTCGGCCAGCCGGGCGCGGTCGGCGCGCTGTCGCTCAACCAATTCGGCGCGAGTTCGGGCATCGCGCTCGACGCGCAGGGGCGGGTCTTCGTCGTCGACTCGCGCGGCGGGCGTGTGCTCCGCTTCCCCGCTTTCGTCGTGCCGGTCGAGCCGCCGGTCGAAAACGCGCAGGGGTGAAATGCCGCCCTGCGCCTGAATAGTGAGCAGGATCGATCCAGATGGCGACTGTCTCGCAAATCGTCCGCAGGCATCGCAAGCGCATCGAACGCAAGCGCGCGCTCGATGCGCGGCGCGCTGTCTGGTCGCTGACGGCGGGTGGGCTGCTGCTGGTCTTCGGGGTGCTGCCGCTGGTGGCGCTGCTGGCGACGACGCTGTACTTCTACACGCGCGCGGCGCAGAGCCTGCCCTCACCCGAGTCGAGCCAGGCACGCGCCCCGATCGCCGGGGTGACGAAGCTGTATGACCGCAGCGGCCAAACGCTGATCTACGCAGTGCAGGATCCGCTCGGCGACCAACGGCGCATCATCACGCTGGAAACGCTGCCGCCGTATGTAGTCGCGGCGACGCTGCGCACCGAAGACCCCGATTTCATGACGGCGGCGGTCTTCAACCCGCTGGCGACCGTCGCCCGCATGTGGAACCACATCATTTTCGAGCCTGCGCCGCCCGATCCGAGCTTGACCGGGCGGCTGGTGCGCAATGCCATCCTGCCGCAGGTCGAACGCTTCAGCAGTGACGACCGCCTGCGCGAGATCATCTTGGTCGCCGAGCTGAACCGCCGCTACACACCGGAAGAACTGCTCGAATGGCACCTGAACACCAATTACTACGGCAACGAGGCCTACGGCATCGAGGCGGCGGCGCAGATCTACCTGGGCAAGTCGGCGGTTGATCTCACGCTCGATGAGGCGGCGCTGCTGGCCGCCATCCCGACCGCGCCGCAGTACAACCCGTTTGACAACGAGACAGCGGCGCGCGGCCGCCAGCAAGACCTGCTGCGCGCACTGCGCAGCAGCGGCGCGATCAGCGAGGAAGCCTACGATCGGGCGGCGGCGGTCGTCACCCCAGTGCGCCCGGCCAGCGGATTTGTACCCCAAACCGCGCCTGAATACGCCCTCTACGCCCGCCGCCAGGCCGAAGACATCCTCGACCGGATGGGGCGCGACGGCGCGCAGCTCGTCGCACGGGGGGGCCTGCGCATCACGACCGCGCTCGATCTCGATCTATAC
>CAYTME010000136.1:0-580 GCA_964438415.1 uncultured Pleurocapsa sp.
GGGCGCGTGCGAGTGCCGGTTGTGCGCCGCCCGCGCGTCGCCATCCTCAGCAGCGGCGACGAGCTGCTCGCGCCCGATCAGCCGCTCGCGCCGGGCAAGATCCGCGACATGAACAGCTTCACGCTCTATGGGCTGGTGGTCGAGCACGGCGCGGTACCGATCCAGATCGAGACAGCGCGCGACCGCCTCGACGATCTGCGCCGCCGCTTCGATGAAGCGCTCGATGCCCACCCAGACCTGATCCTCAGCTCGGCGGGTGTCTCGGTCGGCGCTGCCGACCTGGTGCGCACGGTGCTCGACGAGCGCGGCCGAGTTGATCTGTGGCGCATCAACATCCGCCCCGGCAGGCCGCTGGCCTACGGACGGCTGCGCGGCGTGCCGTTCTTCGGGCTGCCAGGCAACCCCGTCTCGGCGATGGTGACGTTCGACGTGTTCGTGCGCCCGGCGCTGCGCGCCCTGTGTGGGTTGGTCGGCGAGCCGCCGCTGCTCACCGCCGCCGCTGGCGAGGAAATCCCTTCCGATGGCCGGCGCAGCTATGTCCGTGTTACACTCAAGCGAGAAGGCGACGAGCTGATCGCGT
>CAYTME010000136.1:612-10695 GCA_964438415.1 uncultured Pleurocapsa sp.
GGTGCTCGCGGACGCGCTGCTGATCATCCCAGAGGGGATAAGGCTGGCGCGGGCAGGCGAGACGTATCGGGTGCGGCTTCTGCGTCCCTTCGATGAGATCGTCCACGCTTGAGAAGCGTTCAAGACCGTTTGCAGAGGAGATCTATCGTGTCCACGCTTGATGCCTCACATGCGCCATCATCAGCCGAGATCCAGCCGGTCGATCGGCGCGGCCAGCTCCTGCGCACGCTCAGCCTGCTGCTGGTGGTCGTCGGCCTGGCGATCACGGGCTACATGACGTACAACAAACTCAGCGGCCAGACGCTGCCCTGCACGAACGAGGGCTTGATCAACTGCGCCGTCGTCGAGAACAGCGCCTGGGCGAGCGTGCTCGGCGTCCCGACGGCGACCTGGGGGCTGCTGGCGCACCTGACGATCGGCGCGCTGCTGCTATTCGATCGCCGCATCGGTTTCCTGCGCGAATACGGCCTGCTGGCGCTGTTCGGGCTGACACTGTTCGGCACGCTCTACCACAGCTACCTGCTTTACGTCTCGTTCACCATCCTGGAGGCGCTCTGCCCCTGGTGCATGGCGGCAGCGGCGGTCATGCTGTGCCAGCTCATCATCACCGGGGTCCGCCTGCGCCGCTCGCTCGTCAGCGCCTGAGGGCAGAAGACTGTGCTGGTATAGAAGGCCGCGACGATAGGACTATTCGCCATCGAGCGTAAAGGTTGGAAGGGCTGGTGGCTTTACCACCCGTGCATAAGCGCCATCTGCAGATGCCGCCGCCTGAAGTCGTCGACCAGATCTTGGGCTGGGCGCTGCGACTGCCGAGCTGTGACTGTGATACGTTCAGCCTCAAGCTGCGGCAGGGGTATCAATCGAGAAGTGGTCACGCTGCAGGATATCTTGAACAAGCAAGGGCTGGGCATGCGCAGCTAGCGCGGGCGTGGAAATGCTGCTCAATCAAAGGTGCTGGCCAAAGGCACGAAGCGAGCAGATGAAACTGACCAGGATGATGAGGATGTGTTCATCCGAGCCGCGCGTCCCGATGCTAATAGCATACCGGTGAGCGAAAGCGGAACGTGTGCTAGATATCGATCATCGCCATCAGCGCGTAAGTATCTGCAGCTCGATCTGACAGATCTGGATGTCATTCAGGATATCGCGGTCGAACAGGAGTAGGAACGTCGCCTGCTCGCCCAGTGGCACTGGTGCCCAGTGCCAGCCACCGCGCGGCAGCGCAATCGCTGCACTGCCGTCGAGATGGAATGCGCGTACGCGCGTTTCATCCGGCCTCGCATCCGGGTCGTCAGGATCGCTCACAGGTGCAACCATGATCACGCTTTCACCCTGGAGTGGGATGAAGAACTCGGCCGTTCGGCGGTGGCGCTCGAGCTGATTAAGCGGCGCATCATGGCGCTTAACGGTCAAGAAAGTGAATGCTGGCTCCTGTGTCTCGAGTCCCATCAGGTCGGAGATATGGAACCAGACATCCAGATCGTGCCGGCCCGGTGCCTCAGTTGGGGTGGTCGGCTGTGCCAGCACGCGCCCGTAGGGCACGAAAGTATCCGGCGTCAGCGACTCGATTTTCAGACTCGGCATTTCGGTTTATCCTTTCAAGACCTCGGTCCAGATTTTACAGCGGATCTCACGCGGTTTCGGCCCATCGAGTTCGACAAACAGCAGGTTTTGATAGGCACCCAGATCGAGCCTGCCACCTTCGATCACAACCATCACCTGCGTCCCAGCCAATGCGCTGAAAAGGTGTGCTTCGGTATTTGGGTTGTTGTTGCGGATATGCTTGAACGGTCGCTGTGATGCGAACATACTCTCGGCGGCCTTGACGATATCTGCGCGAAGCTCTGCATCGTCCTCACACATGATCAGCGCGGCGGTCGTATGCGGCGTGTAGAACACGGCGAACCCCGCCTCCACATGTGCACATAGCGCTGCCAGCGCCTCTGTCACCCCGATCACCTCAGTCTTGACGCTCGTTTGCAAGCGAAGAGTCTGTACCGTCATGTTTCCCCCAGGATGTCGAAAGGTGCCTCCAACGCCGCTACGACCGTCTCGAGAAAACGCGCCGCGGCTGCCCCATCCAAGACGCGATGATCGACTGAGAGCGTCAGCGTGCACATCGGCCTGACGACGATCTGTTTCTCGACCACGACCGCGTGATCGGCCACGCGCCCGACAGCGAGGATCATCGGATCGGGCATGTCGATAATGGCGATGAAGGCATCGACCCGGTACATGCCCAGGTTAGAAATAGACAGACTCTTGCTCGAAAGATCGGCGGGGCGTAAACGTTTGTCTCGTGCCCGCTGCGCCAGCTCGCGGACGCGGGCGCTCACCTCGCGCAGCGAAGCACGATCGGCGTTCACCAGTGTTGGCACCACCAACCCTTCGTCGGTGCTGACGGCAAGGCCGATGTTGATTGTCGTATGAGTTAAGATGTTATGTTCGTGAAACGATCGGTTGACCTGAGGCAGCGCGCGTAGTGCTAGCGCACATGCGCGCACGAGGATATCGGTGTAAGTCGGTGCCTTGTCCCAGCGCAGCGTTTGGACGCAGTAGCGGCGCAGCGCCTGCACCTGCGTCATGTCGACCTCTGCCATCAGATAAAAATGCGGCACCTGCTGCTTGCTCGCTGTCATTCGCTGGGCGATCACTTGGCGCGTACGCGATGGTGCGGTCGGCGCTGCGCTCGGCACACCGTCATCGTTCATGCGCGGTGCCATCGTCGTCTGATGTTCAAGATCGCGCACGATGATCATGCCATCAACCCCGCTGCCCATGATCGGTGCCAGATCGATCTGGCGCTGCCGTGCCAACAGACGCGCTTTGGGTGATACTGTAGGCTGTGCCTGGGGCGGAGCGGGCGGTGTCTTTTGCTGAGCATCGTAGCGGCGTACATCCTCCATCATGATGCGCCCTGCAGGGCCGCTTCCTTTTAAGCCCGTAAGGTCAATGCCGAGATCGAGTGCCATCCGTTCGGCGACGGGTGTAATCTTGATGTTGTCGGTTTCGGGTGCTGCCTCCTCCGCGCGCGTTGGCGCACTGGGTGCCGAGCCGCTGGCTGCCGTCTCGGTCTCAATGTAGGCAACTACCTGAAGCGGCATGACCGAGGCTTGATCGCCATGCACAACTTCCGTCAGCCGACCATCGACAAACGCCTCGACTTCCACGATGGCCTTGTCCGAGTCGATCTCGAACAGTACATCACCTGCCTTGACCGTATCGCCTACGCGTTTGATCCACCGGGTCAGGAT
The DNA here is from genome assembly GCA_964438415.1 of uncultured Pleurocapsa sp. GTDB lineage: Bacteria > Chloroflexota > Anaerolineae > Aggregatilineales > Phototrophicaceae > Flexifilum. The sequence continues at coordinate 3,867 of CAYTME010000136.1, forward strand.
GAGTTCAGATACAGCCTCGCCGATCTGCGGCACGACGACCTCGATCCTCATCGCAACCCCTCCATCACATCGAGGATGGCGGCGCGGATGCGCGCTTCGTCGGGCACAACAGCGTTTTCGAGCTTTGGCGCGAACGGGATCGGCACGTCCGGTGCGGCGACGCGGCGGATCGGCGCGTCAAGATAGCCGATGATGTGACCAGCGACATCGGCAGCTACCTGCGCTCCCCAACCACCGCGCTCGTTGGACTCCTCGACGATGACCAGCCGCCCCGTTTTGCGCACTGACTGGAATACTGTCTCGATATCGAGCGGCACTAGGCAGCGCAGATCGACCACCTCAACGCTGACCCCTTCTTTGTCCAGTGCCTCAGCAACATTCATCGCTCGATGGAGCATCAACGAGTTCGAGACGACCGTGACATCGGTTCCGGTTTTCTTGACCTCGGCTAGTCCGAGCGGGATCAGGTATTCCTCCTCCGGCACATGCGTCATGCTAATGCTGCTCTCGACCAGTTTGCGCCCTTTGCTGCCATAGAGATGTTTGTGGACACAAAACAAGACGGGATTGTCATCGCGGATAGCGCTCTTGAACAATCCCTTGGCATCGTAGGGTGTGGCAGGAGTGACGATCTTGATGCCAGGGATGTGAAAGAAGAACGCCTCCATGTTATTGGCGTGCTGCGCGCCGCGCCCCGATGCGCCGGTTGGCATCTGGAAGACCAGCGGGATGCGCATCTGCCCGCCAGACATGTAGCGCAGCTTGGTCGCCTGCTGGACGATCTGGTCAAATGCGGTGAAGAGAAAGTCTCCGTACTGAAAATCGATCACCGGGCGCATGCCCTGAATAGCTGCACCTATCGACAGGCCGACGAAACCTGCTTCGGAGATCGGCGTATTGATGACGCGATCGGTGCCGAACTCGTCCGCAAGGCCGAGAGTGAAGAGAAACGACCCGCCGATTTGGATAACTTCACCGATGACAAAGACATCTGGGTCACGCCGCATCTCCTCGCGGATGGCCTCCCGGAGCGCCTGGACGATGGTCAGGGAGCGGGCATTGACGGTCTGCGGTTGTGGTGCTTCCTGTAGATTATGCATAGACGTCCTCGAAGGCGCTTGTGACATCCGGATCGGGACTGCTCAGGGCGAACTGCACAGCTTCCTCCAGCTCGTGATCGGCATCCGCTTCAACGCTTGCAACGAGTGCCTCGTCGAAGCGGGCGTCGGCTAATAGGCGGGCGCGAAACGCCGGGATGGGATCGGTTTTGAGCCAGGCTTCCACTTCTTCGGTCGGGCGATAGGTGCCGGGGTCGTCACGTTTGTGACCCCCACGCCGGTAGGTCAAGCACTCGATCAGGGTCGGTCCCTCGCCCGCACGTGCGCGCGCCGCGGCTTCCTGCACCGCAAAATAGACCGGCATCGGATCATTACCATAGATGGTTAGTCCCGGCATCCCATAGGCACAGGCGCGGTCTGCAACCGTATCGACCGCCAGGATGTCGGTGATGTGCGTCGAGACGCCGTACAAATTGTTCTCGCACAGGAAGATCACCGGCAGCTTCCAGATTGCGGCGAGATTGAGCGCTTCATGCCAATCTCCCTTGTTGGAAGCGCCTTCGCCGAAGAAATTGAGCGCTACTTGGCCGGTCTGATGCCGCTGAAAAGCGAAAGCAAAACCGGTCGCGATCGGCGATGAAGCGCCGACGATGGCGATGGCCGGGAGCACACCTACTGCCAGATCGCCGATGTGGAGCGAGCCGCCTTTGCCTTTGCAGCAGCCTGTCGCTTTGCCGAATAGTTCGGCCATTAAGGATTTAGGGGAGACGCCTTTAGCAAGTGCTTGCCCGTGTCCGCGATGTGTGAGTGTGATCACATCCGACGGGTTGAGCGCTAGGCATGCACCGACGGTTGTCGCCTCTTGACCCAGCGAGAGATGGATCGTGCCAGGCATGATCCCTTTGAGGAACAGCTCGTTAACCTTCAGCTCGAACTGACGGATCAAGTACATGCGATGATACATCTCGGCGAGTAGTTCGACGTCGAAACCCGCCAGTTGGGGGAGTTCGGGAATCGTGGGTAAAACGATGCGCATTACGGTGAGTCCTCCTGCTCATGTTGGGATTGACACGCGGCAATCTGTGTCAGTCGTGCGGAATGCGCTGCTAGGTCACCGACGATATCGCGATAAACCTCGAAATAGGCTTGATATCGTGAGTGCTGTACGTCGTCCGGCAGCAGCAGCTCTTCCCGCCGCGTACAAACATCCACTGCCTCTGACAGCGAGCCGAACTCACCGGCTCCGACGCTGGCCAGCAGTGCCGAGCCAAAGGCAGCATCCTCGACTTTTGGTTTGCTGAGGGCAATGCCCAGCACATCGCAGATGATTCTCCGCCAGAGCTTGCTCTTGGCCCCGCCGCCAATCAGGCTGACACGCTCAATCGGCTGCCCGAGCGAACGTACCACCTCTAGGCAGTCGAGAATCGAATAGGCAACACCTTCGAGGATGGCGCGGGCGAAGTGATGGGCATTGTGATGTGCACCAATGCCGACGAAATCGCCGCGCAGATGCGGATTCCAGTAGGGCGAACGCTCGCCCATTAAGTATGGGTGGAAGATCAGCCCATCTGCGCCGGGTGGCGCACCTTCGGAAAGCGCGTCGATCAGGTCGTAGACGCTGACGCCGCGCGTGCGTGCCTGTTCAACTTCAAGACGGCAGAACGTATCTCGAAACCAGCGCATGGTCGATGCACCTGCATTCGTGGCGGTGATAGTTATCCAGCGTCCCGGTGCAACATGTGGATACGTGAGTGACTGCTTGGAAGGCAGCGGCTCACGGGTGACCAGGTTGACATTGGCCGCCGTGCCGAGTTTGATGATGCAGTCACCCGCCTCAACCGCTCCGATGCCGAAGGCTTCAACGACCGAGTCACCGCTGCCGACTACGATAGGAGTGCCCGGCAGAAGACCGCAGTCGGCGGCGGCGTCAGGCAGAAGAGCACCGACGATCTCCGCTGGCGCGCAGATGCGTGGGAGGCGATCGCGCGGAAAGCCCAATAGATCGCACAGCTCTGGAGACCACGCCGACGTTTGGACATCGAACATTTGGGTGCCGACCGCGTCATACAGATCCGTCACGTACTCACCTGTGAAGCGAAAGCGCACGTAATCTTTGGTAACGAGGATCGCGCGCAGACGTGACCATGTATCTGGCTCATGCTCGCGCAGCCACAGGAGCTGGGTCAGCGTCCAAGACGGATTGACTCGGCTGTAGGTGATAGCGTAAATCCGATCGCCCATTCGCGCTTCAAGTGCCTCGGACGGAGGTGCGCTGCGCAGGTCTGACCAGTGCAGCGATGGGCGGATGACCGCACCCGCCGCATCCAGCAGGGCGACCGTGTGCGCCGGACCGTCGATGGCGAGCGCGCGCACCCGTTCCGAGGCCGCTTTAACCTGGTCGAGACAGGCGCGGATGCTGGCACAGGCGGCACTGTACCAGTCCTGCGGATCTTGTTCGGCCCACCCCGCACGTGGATAGTGCGTGGGGTACGGCTGCGACGCACTGGCTGCAATGCCGCCGTCGGGGCCGACCAGCATGGTCTTACAGTCGCTGCTCCCGACATCGACGCCCAAAAGCAGCGGTGAACGCGCGTGAGCTGACATCAGAGCGCTACCAGGCGGATATTCGACCATTCGATAGGCATGCCCGAATGCTGAAACAGCGCGAACGAACAGGCTGTGTATTTCGGGTAGCTGTCGGGAATGCGCGAGTCATCCTCCTCAACCAGCCAGCCATCGGGTTCGGGCGTGCCCTCGAGCCAAATCTTGAAACGCACGCTGTCCACGCCAGCTTCGAAACGTACCTGATGACGTACACGGTAGAGGACATCTTTCTTGACGATGAACCGTTTCGGTGGCGCAGTCTGTATCACCCACTGCTGATGCGTACCGACATGATCGCCATAGGCTAAGAAACCACGCGCCTCATTGCGTGGGTTGAGTGCCATCATCCCGGCGGTTGACCAGCCCGGCTTGATGCCGATCGGTGGTGTCGGTCCAGCGTGCCCGGCGAAGAAGTCGCTAGGGCCCAACCATTTGACTTTGGCGAAGTCAGTGAAGCGCACGTTGTAGGTTGCCTCTTGACTGCCATGCGGTGAGCCGAGTACCAAAAGTGAGTCCGGATAGACGGGCGCGCGCGAGCGGATCAAGTTCAAATCGTGGTCCAGGTCGAAAGCACCGTCGACAACTTGGCCGACCTCTTGGATATGGCGGTATGCGCTCAAATCGGTCAAATCGAGCGGCAATGCGACAGGCGTCGGATCATAGGTGAAAATGATCTCGACCTGTTCGCGCTGTCCCGCGGCATCCTCCACAACTAACAGCAAGTAATTCTCGCCTGCTCTGAGCGTGGGGCTGCTCACCGGGACTTCCACATTGAAATCGCCCAGATCCTTCAGACGATTCACCGCGGGTGACGCTTTATACTCATAGGTCCAATCAATTCCCGGATCGGGTACCTGCTCGACATAAAAATAGACTGGCTCCGCACCATTCAGCGACCAGGTCGAGTCTTTGATTGGATAGCTGGCATTTTCGACACGCTCTATGAAGTTGAGATCATAGGTGCGGTAGCGAAAACGCTGTCGGCGACCATAGGTGAGTCGGATGTGCATGATTGTCCTCGCTCAACCTAGAAGCGGGAAACCGCTTGTCTCCACATCAAAGACTTCGATCTGACCCAACTCCTGCTCGGTCACGTACAGGCGGCGTTCTCCGTTCGGGCCGAAGGCAACATTGGTGGGGCGCTTGCCTTGGGTCTCAATGCGATGGATCACGCGGCCCGTTGGATCGACGACGGCGATGTTTTTCTCTCCGAAGACTGTGCAGTACAAGTTGCCATCCATGCCGAAGCCCATGCCGTCGGGACCGCGAAAACCCCCGTCCCAATCTGCGCTCATGACGTTAGCGAAGCGCTCGCTCTTGCCTGCGGGCTTACCATCGACGAACGGAATGCGATAGATGTCGCCGGTGATCATCTCATTGAAATAGAGATGGCCGTCCAAACCCATCGCGATGCCATTGGTGAAGCGGAAGCCGCGATCGAGTATGCAGATCGCTCTGGTTCGAGTGTCGATCTCGTATACACGCCCGTCGAAAGGTGCCGTCGCCCAATCGGAACGAAGCTGCAAACCGGGTGCCCAGTCGGTCATGAGCATGCCTGAGTCGGTCATGTAGAGCAGTCCATTGGGAGCGAAGACTAGATCATTGGGCAGCAGCATCGGCTCCCCGTCACAGGTGTCGAGGAAAACTTCGACTGAACCTTGCATTGTCGCGCGCACGAGCGCGGGATGCGGATGTGTCTCGGCGACCCAGATATTGCCCGCGCTGTGGAGCGACCCGGCGGATCGTTCTACCATCAGCGCTGATATGGGTGACACAACCCCGCGAAGGGGCAAGTTCCACACATAGCCAACTGCCATCGGGCAGCAGACGTGGTGTCTCCGGTGCAGCGAGTCCTTGTGCGAAGATGGCCATAAACGCAGCCTCCTAACGCGGCGTAGGGGCGTCTTGGGGCAGTACACCTTCGTGTTTTAGCTCTGCCCATAGATCATTGGGAATCTCGACGCGGAACATCTCGATATTACTCATCACCTGTGCTGCATCACGCGGCCCCATCAGCACACAAGCGACCGCCGGGTGATGGAGCGAGAACTGGATCGCCGCCGCCATCAGTGGTACCTGATGGCGGTCACAGATCGCCTTGATCTTGACCACGCGGTCGATGATTGCCTGGTCCGCAGGGATGTAATTGTAGGTGACGTTGCTCGTCCAAGAACCGATGGCTTCCGCCGCTGCACTCGCTGGACGAAGACGAGCGGGGTCGGGATGTGCCAGGATGCCGCTGTTGTAGACCCCGCCGTTGATGATCGAGATGCCGCGCTCGACACAAAGCGGCAGTAATTCCGCCAGCGCGCTCTGGTCGAGCAAGGTGTAGCGCCCAGCCAACAGGAAGCAGTCAAAATCGGCGCGGCGCGCAAACTGTGCCAGCATTTCCCACTGGTTCATGCCACAGCCGACCGCTTTGATCGTGCCTTCGCTCCGCAGTCGATCGAGTGCCTTGAAAGCGTCTTCGAGCGCTTCCTCGGGATAGAAATCGGGGTCGTGGATATGTAGTGCGTCGAAGCGTTCGATGCCGGTGCGCTTCTGGCTGTCTTCGATCGAGCGCATGACGCCATCATACGAGAAATCGAAAAACGGTTTGACCGGGTCAGTGCCTTTGTATAACTGCGATCCTTGCCAGATGACCATGCGATCTTCGCGCTCTGGGTCGCCGTCCGCGCGCAGCAGACGCCCGACTTTAGTTGTCAGCACATACTCGTCGCGCGGTTTGCTGCGCAGGAACTTGCCGGCTTCGCGTTCGGCGAAGCCGTAGCCATAGACAGGCGCGACATCATAGAAGCGAATACCCTGCTGCCAGCAGGCATCGAATGTTGCCTGAGCCACTTCAGACGGGATCGGCTCGTAGAGACCGCCAAGCGGATTCGTGCCGATGCCAAGCTGCGTCACTTCGACCGAAGTCCTGCCAAGACGAACACGTTTTGTCGGGTCCATGCACAATGTCCCTCTATTGAATCACGCCGGTATTGATGGCTTCCAGCAGCCGGTGGTTGGTCAGATCGCCCCGTACGATCTCCCCGACAATGCGTCCGCGATAGAAGATCAACACCCGATCGCATAAATGGGTGAATTCGGGCAGCTCGCTTGAAGTGAATAGGACGATCCGCCCCTGTTCGGCTAACCCCAGGATGATTCGGTAGATTTCCTCTGTA
>CAYTME010000137.1:0-10043 GCA_964438415.1 uncultured Pleurocapsa sp.
CTCGCGCTTTTCGCCGCGCGGTATTCCACTGATGGGCGATCACGACTGGAACGACGGGTTGAGCGCGGTCGGCACACTGCTCAAGGGCGAAAGCTTCTGGGTCGGTGAGTTTCTGTACATGATCCTCGGCAGCTTCATCCCGCTGGCAGCGCGGCGCGGCGATGACGCCTTCGCCCGGCGCTGTGCAGTCGTGCGCCAAAGCCTGAAGGATGCGATCAACCGGCACGGCTGGGATGGGCAGTGGTACCTGCAGGCGACGACCGACGACGGCTTGGCGCTCGGCTCGCGCGAGAACGACGAGGGCAAGATTTTCCTGATGCCCAACATCTGGGCGGTCATTAGCGGGGTGGCCGATAGTGACCGTGCGCAGACGGCGATGGCCGCCGTGACCGAGCATCTGCTTAAGGACTACGGTACACTGCTCAATTACCCTGCCTTTACACGCCCGCGCTCGGACATTGGCTACGTCACCCGCTACGCCCCAGGACTGCGCGAAAACGGCGGGGTTTACACGCATGCCGCGACCTGGTCGGTGTGGGCCTACACGTTGGCGGGTCAGCCAGAGCGCGCCTATGAAGCCTATGCCCGCATCTGCCCACCCAACCGCAGCGCCGACATTGACACTTACAAAGCTGAACCTTACGTCACACCCGGCAATATCGACGGCCCGATCTCTCCGTACTTCGGGCGCGGCGGCTGGACATGGTACACGGGTTCGGCGCAGTGGCTGCATCGAGTCGCCACGCACTGGATATTGGGCATTCGCCCACAGGCCGATGGGCTGTTGGTCGATCCGTCGATCCCCGCGCACTGGGATGGATTCAAGGCGAGACGAACTTTTCGCGGCGCGGTCTACCAGATCGAGGTCGAAAACCCGGAGCACGTCAGCCGAGGCATCCGCTTCGTCAGCATTGACGGGCAGCCGCACGATCGCAATCTCCTCCCGGTGTTTGCCGATGGTCGTTCACACTTCGTCCGCCTGGTCATGGGCAGTGAGTCCCGAGAAAGGACGCCATAACGACTGAAGAGAGATAGAACGTCAAATGCTCGGAAACCGCGTATGCGAAACGGTGAGGCATGTCACCTTTTCATTCCGGAATCGGTTCAGATATAGATGGGATGAAGGAGAGAAAGAAATGCGCTTCTTGACGAAACGGACTCGTACAGGGCTGCTGCTCGTTCTTGTCGCTGCGCTGCTATCGTGGGTTTTGCCCGCTGGGGCGCAGGGGACGACCATCCGCTATGCTAACTGGAACCTGGGCACCGAAGAAGAGAACAACCTTCAGCGGCAGTTGATCGCGGCTTATGTCGAAGCCAATCCAGGCGTCACGGTCGAGATTGTCGATATGTCGGGCGACGGCGGCTGGGAAGAAAAACTGACCAACTACGCTGCCCGAGGCGCGCTGCCGGACGTCTTTATGGCCAACAACACGCCATTCTACGTACAAAACGGCTGGGCTGCCGATCTAACCGACCGGGTGGCGGACGATCCTGACTGGGCGACCATCCCACAGGCGTTGATCGACGCGGTGACCTATGACGGACGTGTGCTGGGGCTGCCAACCGCGCAGTTCATCATGGGCTATTTCGTCAACATCGATCTCTTCGAGGCTGCCAATCTCGACGCGCCCCAGTACGGCGTCTCGGTTCAGGACTTCTTTGCCGCTGCCGCCGCCCTTACCAATGTTCAGCAGCGTGTGCTCGGTCTGCATGAGATGGGCCCGATCTTGGGTTGGTATCCCAGCACGCAGGACAGCGACCTGGGTTGGTACAGCTTCGACGGCACACACATGAACTATAACTCCGACGCTTTCCGTGCTGCTGTCAATGCAGCCATCGAAATGATGCCGCATACCTGGCAAGGGCTGACGGAGAGCCAGCGGGCTAGCTTCGCATCACAAGGCCCGTGGGAGCTGTTCGTCAATCAGGAGTCGGGCGCAGTCTGGGAAGGCGGTTGGGCACTGCCGTCGTTTGTCGAAAACGCGACCTTCAACTGGGATTTCATCGGAATTCCTGGTGGCAATCAGGCGATCGTGGCCGATATCTTGGTCGTCTCGGCGACGATCGCCTGATTGCCGATCAAGATGCCGCCTATGATTTCGCGCGTTGGATGAGCTTCTCGACAGAGGGCTTCAAACGCGAGGCTGAGCTGGCCGCCGCTGCCGATCTCGTGCCCACCCGGATGCCCGTTTCGATCACGCCTGAAACGGTCGACCTGTATATGTCGTTCATGGGTGAACGGCCAGGGCTGCGCCAGGCGCTTGAAAACCTGGATAACAGCCTGGTCGAATCGCTGGCCAAGATCGTCCCCGGCTACATCAATGCGCGCTGGGAGGGTCGCCCGGGTATCAACATCGGCGACCAGTTGGATGTCAGCCTGGGTTACATCTTCGACAATGTTGCGACGGGCAGTTTCAAGTTTGAGGACTACGCGGCTCAATTGGAAGTGTTCGCCAATCGCATTCTCGATGAAGCGCGCGCGAGAATGGCAGGATAAACTCGTATCAGGTGCTGAGGGCGCGGTCAGCTCGCCCTCAGCACCCGCTCAGAGCAGAGCGCTGATCACATCATGCCTTGGCCCGCTGAGCGCTGACTCATGGCAGGATCGGAGATCGCGGGATGCGCTCGATATTACAGGCGTTTTTCCAGAAAAAAATCGTTCGCTTCATCCTGATCGCAGCGTTACTACTTTCGACGGTTGTACCCATTTCAGCGGCGGTGGAAGCATTGGGGACGGGCTGTACGCCCGCCTCCGCCGATCTTGAACTCCGCCCGACTGCCGCCGATCCGACAACGCTTGACGCTCGGATTGGTGTTTTTTCCGGCGCTGCGGGCATCGATGCTGAGAACGCCCTGGTGAATGAGATCGGTGCGGAAACGTGGGGTCTGCCGTTGGCTGACGATCGAGCAGCACGCTTGTATGCCAAGCCGAGTGTGCTGCTGATCCAAGGCGTGACGCTGCAGACCATGATCGAAATCCCAGCGGATGGAGAATATCTTTTCATGTTCGATGCCGCCGTGCCCGAAGCGGCGGCGCGTGCACAAGGAAGCCTGCGCCTCGATGAGGTGGCACTGCCGGGTTTCGAGCGGTTCTTGTTCCCGGTCTACTTTCGCAGCACGAGCACGATCTTCCCGCGCGATCGGTATGGCAACGAAGCGCTGATCGATCAAGTGCGCACGCTCCGCTGGACGACAGTCGCTGCGCGCGACATCACAGGTGGGCGGCTCTACCCGCTGCGCGCTGCGCTCACTGCCGGGGAACATACGCTGGCCTTCACGCTGAACGAGGGTGCGCTGTACTTGGGCAGTCTGTATGTCATCTCGTTTGCGCCTTACCGACCCTACGCCGAGTATCTGGCTCAGCAGACAGCTTCGGAGACATCTAACTTTTCGGTCACGCTCGAAGCCGAGCTGCCCGATTACAAGAACGATACCTCCGTGCGTCCAGCCACCAGCCGCGCCCTGACGGTGACGCCCTACGACACTTACTGCCAGCTTATGAATACGCTCGGCGGCGAGTCGTGGCAGCGCGGCGGCAGCACTGTGTACTACTTGATCGATGTCCCACAGGAGGGGCTGTACGCGATCACGCTGCGGGCGCTGCAAAACACGCGCAGCAATTTCACGGTTTTTCGGCGCATCACGGTCAACGGCGTGGTGCCGTTCTCAGAATTCAATGCTGTGCCTTTCGACTTTTCGTCCGATTGGCGCACTATCACGCTCGGCGACCAGATGCCGTACCGCGTCTACCTGCACGCGGGTGTCAATGTATTGGGCATCGAAGCAACCAACGCGCCCTATCGTCAAGCGTTAGAGACCATTCAGCGGGCGCTGCTCGATATCAACGCGCTGTCGCTCGAGATCAACCGCCTGACGGGCAACCAGCAGGATGCTTTCCGCGAGTGGGAGCTTTCCAATTACATACCCGATATTCGCGAGCGGCTGGACGGGATCGCACAGGATTTGCTCGCCGACCGGTCAGCGCTGCTGAGGATCGATGGCAGCAGCGCATCGCCAGAACTGCTCGTTTACGAGATGGCGATCGAAAACCTGCGCTTTTTGGCTGCCGATCCAGACCGCATCCCGGTCTACATGAACCGCCTATCGCAAGGCTCGAATTCCGCAGCGCAGCTTTTGGGGTCGCTGCAAACGCGGCTGCAAAACCAGCCGCTCGCGCTGGATACCATCACCGTCCACTCGCCGGACGCCCTGCCCCAGCCGCCGAGCGTGCCGATCACGACAGCGTTGAGCGAGGATATGAAGCGCTTTTTCGCCTCCTTCCGTCCCGATCCCTATCAGGCGGTGGTGACCGGCGATGACGAGATCGAGGTGTGGGTCAACCGCCCGCGCCAGTATGTCGATCTGCTCCAGTTGATGGCCGATACCTCGTTCACAGTCGAGACGGGAATTCATGTCAAATTCTCGATCATGCCGCAGGAAGGCAAGCTGATCCTGGCGAACGTCGCTGGCATCGAGCCGGATGTCGCGCTCGGTGTGAGCACGAACATCCCGTATGAACTGGCGATCCGCAATGCGCTTTACGATCTGCGCCGCTTCCCCGATTTCGACGCATACATTCGGCGCTTTTCGCCCGGCGCGCTGCTCGGTTACATCATCAACGACTCAGTCTATGCCATCCCAGAGACACAGGATTTCTGGGTGACGTACTACCGGCGCGATATCCTGGAGTCATTGGGGCTGCCTGTGCCGCAGACCTGGGACGAGGTGATCGAGGTTCTGCCGGAATTGCAGCGCTACGGCATGAATTACAACAGCCCGCTTTCCAGCGGCAGCGGACAGCGCGGTTATCTCTTCACCGCGCCATACCTATTTAACTTCGGTGCGCAGCTCTACAGCGACGATGGCTTCGCGACCGGCCTGGCCAGCGAGCGCGCGGTCGAGGCAATCCGCTTCATGGCCGACAGCTTCACCATCTACGGAATGCCGCTGACGACCGTCAGTTTCTACGAAGGTTTTCGCTATGGACGGCTCCCGGTCGGCGTTTCCAACGCTGAGACGTACATGCGCTTGACGACGGCCGCACCGGAGATCGACGGCCTATGGGGCATGGCGCTCTACCCGGCAACGGTGCTGCCCGATGGCACGCACAATCGCTACGCGACCGGTTCGGCGCAAACCAGTCTGATCTTTGCCAACACCGACAAGGCCGATCAGGCTTGGGAGTTCCTGAAGTGGTGGATGTCCACGAAGACGCAGATCGATTTTCAGGAACGGTTGGTGCTCAACTACGGGCGCGAATACCTGTGGTTTTCCGCCAATGTCGAGGCTTTCGCTCAGCTTGACATTCCCGAAGAACATCGTCAGGTCATCCTTGAACAGTGGCAGTGGCTGCAAGAGCCAGTGCGCCTGCCAGGCAGCTACATGCAGGAGCGTGAGCTGTACAACATTTGGAGCCGGATCGTCTTCGATGGAGTCAATCCGCGTGTGGCGATCGACCGCTCGATCACGATCATCAACCGCGAGATCGCGCGCAAGATGGAAGAATTCGGCTATCTGCGCGACGGCGAACCGGTGCGCGAGTTCCGCGTGCCCACCCTCGACCTGGTGGTAGGCTGGATGGAAGCTGCCGATGAAAACGTGGCTGCAAACGTGGGTTCGTGAAGAGGGCAGCGCGTATGCGTTTCTGCTGCCATATGCGCTGTTGTTCATCGTCTTCATCGTCGTCCCAGTGATCGCGGCGGCAGCGCTGTCATTCACGTTTTTCGATGCGGTGCAGCCGCCGCGCCTCATCGGGCTGGATAACTACATCGCCCTGCTGACACAGGACGACACATTCATGCGCTACGTGCTGCCGAATACGCTGCAGTTCGCCGTGCTTGTCGGCCCCGGTGGCTATGCACTGGCGTTCCTGCTGGCGTGGATGCTGGCACAGCTCCCCAAGCTGCCGCGCACGATCTTTGCGCTCATTCTCTACTCGCCTTCGATGACGGCGGGGGTAGCGATGACAGTCGTCTGGCGGGCGCTCTTCAGCGGCGACCAGACGGGCTATTTGAACAGCTTGATGATGAGCCTCGGCCTGATGCGCGAGCCGGTACAGTGGCTGCAATCGCCGCAGTACCTGATGACGATCATGATCTTGGTCACCTTATGGGGCAGCATGGGCATCGGCTTCCTCGCGATGCTGGCCGGCATCTTGGAGATCAGCCCAGAGCTGTACGAGGCCGCTGAGATCGACGGCATGAGCAGCCGCTGGCAAGAGATCTTTTTCATCACGATCCCGTCGATCAAACCGCAGATGTTGTTTGGGGCGGTGATGGCGATCGTCGGCACGTTCCAAGCTGGGGCGATCGGCGTCACACTGTCCGGCAGCAACCCGACCCCGCAGTACGCCGGCCAGTTGATCGTCAACCATATCGAGGATTACGGCTTCCTGCGCTACGAGATGGGCTATGCGGCGGCGGTCTCGGTGGTCCTGCTGCTGATGGTCTGGTTCTTCTCGCGGGTTGCCAACCGGCTGTTCGCCAGCGATGTATGAGGGGTATGCGATGGCTGCAAGATGGTATCAGCGCTACACCGGTGTGCGGAACCGGGGCATCAATCCAAGTGGTTTTCATGTCAGCCAGCTCAAGTTTTATGTCATCTTGGTGCCGCTGGCCGCGCTGATGCTGCTGCCGATCCTCTATATCTTCTCCAGCGCGTTCAAGCCGCCAGAGGAGCTGTTCGCCTACCCACCACCGCTGCTCGTCACCAACCCGACGATGAAGAATTTCAACGATCTATTCTCGATCCTCAGCACATCCGGCATCCCGGTCAGCCGTTATCTTTTCAACAGTATTCTGATCACGTTGGTGACGGTCGCGGCGTCGATCGTCATCTCCAGCGCCGCGGCCTACGCGCTCTCAAAAAAGCAGTTCAAGCTCAAGCAAACGCTGTTCGTCATCAACAATATTGCGCTGATGTTCGTGCCGATCGCGGTCACCATCCCGCGCTTTTTGATCATCGAAAATCTCAATCTGCTCGATACGTTCTGGGTTCATATCCTGCCTGTGCTGGCGATGCCGGTCGGCTTGTTCCTGCTCAAGCAGTTCATCGACGGCATCCCGGACGAGGTGATCGAGGCGGCACAGATCGATGGCGCGTCGGACTTGCGCATCTACTGGCGCATCATCCTACCGATGATCCAGCCTGCGCTGGCGACGATCGCCATCCTGACGTTCCAGGCTGCCTGGAACAACGCCGAGATCTCGACGGTTTACATCAACAATGAGAGCTTGCGCACGCTCGCTTTTTATCTCTCGACACTGACCAGCACCACCGCGACCGGAGCGGATGCCGTCGCCGGGCAGGGAGTGGCGGCAGCCGCAGCGTTGATCATGTTCGTGCCCAATCTGATCATTTTCATTTTCCTACAGAGTCAGGTCATGAGCACCATGTCCCGGTCGGGGTTGAAATGAAAGCGCGTTTGGTCTGGCTTTTGCTGCTCATCCTCCTCGGCGTAGGACAGTCTGTGTCGGCGTCTTCGCCCTATTTCACGTATACGCTCGGCCCTGGCGGCATCTTTTATCCGACACAAGATGCGTACACGCCGCTCGCCCAGATCGATCTGCCCGTTTCGGGGCCGGAAGACATGTTCTTCGCGCCAGATGGCCACCTTTACATCGCCGATACAGGTAACGGGCGCATCCTGCGGCTCGATCAAAACTTCGAGGTTGCGGCGGAGCTGGGACGAGGTCTTTTGCAAACGCCGACCGGTGTGTTTGTCGATCCGGCAGGGACGATCTACGTTGCCGATGCAGGCAGTAACCGGGTCGTTATCCTTGATGCGGCGGGCGAGCTGATCCACGAGTTCGGGCGCCCCTCAGAGCCGCTGTTCGGCATCAACCGCGAATTTCGGCCGCGCAAGATCGCCGTCGATGCGCGGCAAAATCTGTACGTCGTCAGCGAAGGTTCAGTCAACGGTCTGGTCATGCTGAACACCAACGGCAATTTCATCGGCTATTTCGGCGCGAACGCCGCCGAGATGTCGCTGCAGATGATCTTGCAGCGGCTGTTCTTGACGCAGGAGCAGCTCGCCCAGTTCATCCGCAACGAGGCGTCATCGCCCACCAACGTCACCATCGACAGCCGAGCGCTCGTCTACACCGTGACCGCAGGCACGCGCCCAGAGCGCAGCATCGGCAAATTCACCGTGTCGGGCAGGAATCTGCTCGACACGGTGGTCGGTGCGCCGAACTTTCGCGATCTCCACGTCAGCGATGAGGGTTTGATGGTGACGGTTGATGAGCGCGGCCGCATCTACGAGTACGATCTGGAAGGGACGCTGCTGTTCGTCTTCGGCGGCTCAGATCGCGGCGATCAGCGGCTCGGCTTGCTCAGCTTCCCGACCGCGATCGAGCGTGTACGCGGCGATCTGTACGTGCTCGACCGGAACAAGAACGCCATCGTCACCTACCGTGTGACCGATTTTGCGCGGCGTCTCCACGAGGGCGTGCGGCTGTACATGAACGGCTTCTACACCGAAGCTCGCCCGTACTTCGAGGATGTGCTGACCTTCAACGGCCTGGTCATCATGGCCTATCAAGGGCTGGCGGATGCTGACTACAGCGAGTCCAAGTACGCGGAAGCGCTCGAACTCTACCGTTACGCCGAAGATCGCGAAGGATACTCCAACGCTTTTTGGGAACTGCGCAATGTCGTCTTACAGCGCTCGTTGGGCAGCGGGCTGGCTGTGCTGATCGGGGCATGGGTATTCGTCAGCGGCTTCACAGCGATGGAGCGGCGTCATCGCTGGTTGGAGCCAATGCGTGCTTGGCTGCGGTCGCTGCGGCGTATACGGCTGGTCGATGACTTCGTGTTCATGTTTCGCTTCATCAAGCAGCCTGCCGACAGCTTTTTCTATATCAAACAGAATGAGCGAGGCAGCCTGCTGTTCGCCCTATTGCTGTACGGCTGGGTGCTCTTTTCGCATGTCGCCTCGCTCTACGTGACGGGATTCGTCTTCAACCCGTATTCGGCATCCTGGCAGATTTACATCGAAATGGAGATCATCTACGTCGTGCTCGCGATCGGTTTGTGGAACGCAGCGAATTACCTGGTCGCCACCATCAGCGATGGTGAGGGCAGCCTGCGCCACGTGATCATCGGCACGGCCTATAGTCTATTCCCCTTCGCGCTGTTCGCGCTGCCGCTAGCGCTGTTTTCCAACCTGCTGACGATGAACGAGGTGTTCCTCTATACCTTCTCTCACCAGCTCATGCTGTTCTGGTGCGGCCTGATGCTGGTGATCATGGTCAAGGAGATTCACAACTTCTCCATCTCCGAGACGGTGCGCAACCTCGTGACGACGCTGTTTACGATGGCGATCTTCTTGCTCACGGGCTATATCCTGTACGTGTTATTTAACCAGTTGTACGAGTTTGTGCTGGCAGTCGTTCAGGAGGTCGGTCTGCGTGGCTAAGCTCATCCGCACCCAGCCATCCCGCGCGGCCGTCCGACTGCTGGCGGTGATCGCACTGCTGTGGCTGGCACAGCACACTGGGCTGCAGCCCCCTGCTTTTGCCCAAGAGACGATCCCCGCCTCATATGAGCGGGTGGTGGAAAATGATACCTTTGCGCTGTATATCGACCCATCTACGCTGGCATTCAAGCTGTTGGATAAACGCAGCGGCTACATCTGGCACTCAGGTCTTGATGAGCCGGCGGAAGGCGACCGCCTGAATACCTCGTGGCGGGCGTTCGCCCGCAGCGGCCTCAGCATCGAGTATCTCGATGAACGAGCAGCTAACCGGCGAGTTTCGATTGCCAACAGCGAGACGGAAATCGAGTGGATGCGCATCGATCGGGGCGTTTCGGCGCGCATCACGTTTGTCGAGTATGGCATCACCATCGAGCTGATCCTCCAGCTTGAAGTCGAGGGCGTGCGCGTGGAAGTGCCGTTCGAGTCGATCTTGGAGGCAGATCCGGCGTTTCGTCTAGGCCGTGTCATTGTTTATCCCTTCCTGGGCGCAGCGCGCGGCAGCAGCCTGCCGGGCTACATGCTGCTTCCAGATGGCACGGGCAGTTTGATCCGCTTTGCCGATGCG
>CAYTME010000137.1:10053-10622 GCA_964438415.1 uncultured Pleurocapsa sp.
TGTTCTACGGACGTTACTACGGCCCTGATCCGGGCATGAGCAGTACATTTCTTTTCGATGAGCTGGTGACCGAGCCGCTGCCGCTGCAGCACCCTGTCTTTGGTATCGTGCATGGCGAGGGCGAGCACGCGATGTTTTCGGTGGTAGAGCGGGGTGCGGCCTATGGTGAGCTTCAGGTGCATCCGGCAGGCATCATCACGAATTTCAACTTCCTCTACCATGCCTTCATCTATAATCAGGCTTATTTCCAGGCGACTAACCGCGCCGGGGCCGGCGTGACAACTGTGCAGCGGCAGCCCAATCGCTTCGATATCGTCGTTCACTACCGCTTCTTGACTGGGGACGACGCGGACTATATCGGGCTGGCGCGCAGCTACCAGCAGTATCTGACGGCGCGCGGCGGCCTGCCCGCCCCGGAACCGGCGGCGGACGCGATCGGCATCCGGCTGGAATTTCTCGGCGGCGATAGAGAGCCGCTGCTGGCGTGGAGCCGCTTCGTGCCGATGACGACGCTCGAGCAGACGCGCGCCATCCTGGCCGATCTGGCGCTCCCCCGCCCGGAGGTGATC
>CAYTME010000138.1:0-10562 GCA_964438415.1 uncultured Pleurocapsa sp.
GATGGGCGTCACCGTGCGCGGGTGCAGCGGTCGCAGCAGACGCACACGCCGAGCGGCGTTCAGGCCTTTGAAGATGTAGGCCGCGCCGTAAAGCGTCAGCCAGCCCTCGATCAGGTTGAGCAGATGCGGCAGATCGAGCGGGAACGGCAGCCGCGGCGGCCCGACCAGCGGCTGGCCATCGAACGTCTCCCAGCCGTGGGGCAGCGCTGCGAGCGCGTCGGCGCGCAGGTTGACCGCGCGGTAGAGCCAGGGGATGCGCGTGTAGAGTTCGAGCGGACCGCCGTCGACGCTCGCGCCGACGACCGGCTGCCAAGCGGCATCGGCCAGCGCATCGAGCGGGATGCTCTTGGCCGCCAGGCCGCCCCCAGCAGCGGTGATCAGGTAGTGTTTGTGCATAGCAAATCCTCTTCGCTCATCCCCCGAATACGATCAGCGAGCGCGTGCCCGCCGCCCGCCAAGCGAGCGCCAGCGCCATGACGCAGTCGTCGTGTTCGCCGTCAGGCGCGCCGAGCTGGTAGAGGCCGCTGGCGGTCTTGTGCGCCGTGTACTGCTCCAGCTCGCGGCGCTGGACGGGGTGCGGCAGCAGGCGCAGGCCGCCCTCTTCCAGCGCGAGGCGGAGTTCGTTGAGCAAGGTCGTCTTGCTGGCGTAGGTCGTCGCGAAGGGCACGATGGCGGTCGGGCAGCCCGCCGCCGCAAACTCGCCTAACATGGCTTCGATATTGGGCGCGCCCATGCTGTTGCTTTCGGCGACCAGCGTCTGTACGCCCCATTTGATGCACAGATCGAGCACCGCCCGCCGGATATCTGCCCAGGCCATGCGCTGCACGCGCAGCAGATCGACCTGCTCGCGCGTCGTCGCGTCGAGCACACAGCAGACTGTGAAATCGTTGGCTTGGCCGAAATCCAGCCCAGCGACACAGCGGCGATCGGCGCGCGCAGCCGGCGTCTCGGCGGCGCTGAAGACCGCGCCGCTCAGGCGGAAGTAGCCGGTGTCGAAGCGGAGAAAGGCTTGATACGGATCCTCCGGGTACTCCTGCTGAAAATCGCGCCCCAGCTCGCGCTGCTTGCTGCGCCGCCAGGCGATCTGTTCGAGGTCGAGGCCGTGGGTCTGCATCAGGCGGCGCTCTTCGTCGGTGAGCGTGAGCGGCTCGACGACGGGCAGCCGGTAACCATCCTCCCACCACCAGGGGTAGAAGTGCAGCGTCCAGATGCCCTCCCCCGCCAGCGCGCGCATACACTGGTCGTAGAACCAGCCCTGCGCGCCGTTGGCGCTGCTCTCCAGGACGATCGATCCACTCTGCGGCACGCCCTGGAGCAGGCCCGCCAGCACGCGCGCGCCGCTGCGCCAGAAGGCGACCTCGGAGCCGTGCACATGCGAGTATGTGCCGCCGCGCCCGGCGCGGGTGTTTCCCGCCGTGCCGGAAAAGACCCAGCTTTTCGTCTCCGGGTAATACGTGCGCGCGGCGTTGTTCATGCCGCGTTCGGGGCGCTTCTCGTCCGGCAGGCCTTCATAGAACCCCTGCATCATGTCGCGCAGCTTCTGCGTCGTCTCGACATCGTGCGCCAGCGTGCCGATGCGCGCCGTCTGCGTCAGCGCGGTGATGAAGAGCCAGGCCTGCACGGCGGTGCTGATGCCGAGCTGACGCGCCTTCAAGACGAGATCGCGCCCGGTCAGGTGGCTCAGCAGGTGCTGCTGCGCCCGGTTGAGCCGGAGCGGGACGATCTGCTGCTGCTTGTCGAAGATGTACAGGTCTTCAAAGGTGACCGGGGGGCGCGCGGTGTGACCGGCGGGGCGGGCGCGGCGCTTGCGTGTGAGGACATCGTTCATGCCCCTCCTTTCACGGATAGAACGCAAGTTCTAAGACAGTCAGCATTATACGGATCGTGTCAAGCCCCCGATGCCGGCACAGCGGGCGAAGAGACCACAATGTCTCTGCTGAAGAGGTCAAAAGACAGTTTGAGGTTGAATTGAAGCGCTCACTTCAGGTGGACTAAGCCGATGGTCGACACATGTCCATGATCCACGACCTCGGAGAGCAGCGGTTGAAGCCCAAAATGCGCTGTGCGGTTGTGGATCACTTGCGACCATCGGCTTAGAACTGAGCGCGCGTCAGTCAGTCTTCCTCGGCAGCGACCGGCGCGGCGGCGGCCAAGAAATCGAGCAGCAGCGCGTTGAAGGCGTCCGGATTGTCCTGATTGGCGTTGTGGCCGGCGTCGGGGATGACGTGGTAGACGCCGCCCGCGTCGCGCTCCGCCCAACCGGGCGTCATCGGCTTGATCGTGCCCAAGTTGTCTTGATCGCCGTGCACGATCAGCGCGGGGACGGGCAGCCGATAGCCCTCCTCGCCGCGCAGCGCATCGGCGATCGCGCCCATGACCGCGCGGAAGTCCTCGCGCTTGATCTGCCCGGTCGCCTCGAAAGCGTACGCGCGCACCTCGGGCACGATCGAGGCGGTATCGGCGGCGAGCTGGCGGAAGGTCGTGTAGTCGAGCAGATCGATGGCGGCGGCGCTCGCGCGCAGCGCCAAGATATCGCCGAAGCTGTAGCTGCCGATCAGCGGCGTGCCGCCGATGCTGACCAGCGCCAGCGCCCGCTCCGGATGATGGTAGATCAGCTCCTGACTGATGTAGCTGCCCATCGACTGGCCGACGAGCACGGCCCGCTCGATCTCGGCGGCATCGAGGATGGCGAGCAGATCATCGGCGGCGATGCGGATCGAGAATCCATCGCCGATCGGCTGTGAGAGGCCGTGCGCGCGCACATCCCAGACGATCGTGCGGTATGCGCCGGCGATGGCCTCGACCTGCGCATCGAACATACGGTGATCCATGCCCGCACCATGGGTGAAGACGGCCGCCGGCGCGTCGGCTGGCCCGGCGATCCAGTAATGAAGCGTCGTCCCGGCGCGCTCGAGCGTGAAGGCTTCAGCGCCGTCGGATTGAGCGGCGGCGGGCGCGAAGACAGCTAGGAAGATCGCGCACGCGATCAGCGCAAACATGCGAAGCGGTCGCATCGGCTGGCACTCCTGCACACACCCGATCGGACGGTCATACAATTCTAACAGCACCCCAGGCGGGTTGTGCAATATCATGCGATGCGGTAGTGTTGTGCGTGTCACAGCGGGAGTCGATATGGCCGATTTGAAGCAACGCATTGATGAGCTGCGCCGCGCGCTGCAAAGCCTGCCCGACGACGATCCGGAGGCGATCGCGCGGCTGGAGCGGACTGCGCGCGCGCTGCTGACCGATGCCAAGAACACGCCGCACGAAAGCGCCGCACAGGCTTTGTTCGCCGAGCTGGCCCGGCTGGGCAGCCCGACTTCGCCGACGGCGGCGACTGTGCGCGGGCTGGTGCGCCGGGCGCGCATCCGCATCGAGATCGCCGGCGATGACGATGACATTGACGAGGCGATCGATATCCTGGCCGAGGCGCTCCAGCTCAACCCCGCCGATGACGATGTGATCGCGCTGCTGCAAGAGGCGGCTGCCCGCAGCGCCCAGGCCAACCAGCGCGTCAGCGATCTGTTCAAACGTTACAATGTGCAGCCGCCGGCGCGCCGCGAGGAGGCCGCCCCGCCCGCCTCGACCGAGATGCCAGCACCGGCCCGCAGGCGCAGTGACGGCCCGACGTACCCGACATCGTCCGGCTACCCGGCACCGGAGCGCGAGCTGTTCCAGGAACCGGCGTCACCGACGCGCCGGCCGCCGGGACAGGGGCCGCTCTACACCGGCGCGGACGTGGATGAGGCCGTGTCGCAGCTCACGCAGGCCTATTACGCGGGCGAGTATCAGCAGGTCGTCGAGCTGGCCAACCGCATCCTCGCGCAGCAGCCCGGCAACCCGACAGCGCTCGAATACCGGCAGAAGGCCGAAGACAACCTGATACGCGGCGTCGTGCCCGATTTCCGCATCCCGTTCGATGCGCGGGTGGCCTACAACCGCGCCAATTCGCTCGTGCGCGCGGGCAATTACGACGAGGCTGAGCGCTTGTACCGCGAGGCGCGCGACTTGGCTGAGCGTTCGGGCATCCTATCATGGAAAGACGCCGAGCAGGCGCTGCTCGACATCCAGGACCTGGCGCTGGCGCGCGAGCTGCTCATCGAAGGCGACCGGCTGATGGCCAACGACAACTGGGCCGAGGCGCTGCGCAAGTACGAGGGCGCGCTGCGCGTCGTCCCCAACGATCCGCAAGCCGAGGAGCGCATCGACAAGGTGCGCCGCATCCAGCAGGAGATCGATCAGGCGGCGGTACAGCTCAGCATGTTGAGCGGCACGCTGGCCGATCAAGTCGTGCAGCTTCAGAATGTGCTGGCGATCCTGACTCGTGTGCGCCAGCTTCTGCCCAACAGCCCGCGGCTGGGACAGCTCATCCAAGATGCCAATGGACGCATGAGCGTGCTCAAGGCGCAGATCCACGATCAGGCGCAGGCGGCGGTCACACGCGCCAACAACGCCGCGTCGCTCGACGAGCGCATCGCACTGACGGCCGACGCGCTGACGCTGCTCGAACTGGGCGTGCGGCTCGACCCCGGCGATACCGCGCTGACGGAGATGCTCTCGATGGCGCGCGTCGAGTCGAGCGAGATGCAGCGCGCGCGCCAGGTGATCGAGCGGTCGGCGGCGCTGATCGCGCAGAACTTCGACAACGAGCTGACACAGGCGCGCTCGATGCTGGCCGGCCTGCGCGAGTACGCTCAGGACACGCGCTACCGGTCGGTCGTCGGCGACCTGCTGACGCGCTACGCCGAGCGCGCCCAGGCGGCCATCGAAGAGGGCAATATCGCCGAGGCAGAAAGCTGGCTGACGGCGCTGCGCGATGAACCCTTCAACATCCTGGGGCGGCGCACCGAGATCACACGGATGGAAAACGCGCTGCGCAGCCTGCAAAGTGGGCGGCGGCTGCGCCTGGGCGCGATCGGCGCGGGCATCGTCATCGCCGGCCTGGCGCTGCTGCTGCTCAGCCGCGATCTGTGGGTACCGATCATCAACCCACCGCCGACGCCGACGGCGAGCATCACGCCGACGGCGACCGCCACCTTCACGCCCAGCCTGACGCCGACGGCCACTAACACACCGACCTGGACCGTCACTCCGTCGAACACGCCGACGGCAACCTGGACGGTCACCCCCTCGCTGACGGTGACGCCGAGCTGGACGCCGACGGAGACGCACACGCCGACGCATACGGCCACGCCGTCGCCGACCTTCACGCCCAGCCTGACGCCGACGGTGACGGACACGCCGGTCAGCACGCCGACGCCGGCGCCGCTCTGCCGCGTGATCGCGATCAACCAGACGGGTGCCAACATCCGCTCACGACCGACTGTCCAGTCGGAGCTGGTCGGCTTCCTGCGCCAGGGTATCGCGGTCGATGTGCTGGAGCAGACGCGCGACCCGGCGACCAGCGCGATCTGGTTCCGCATCGAGTTCTTCCTCGACGGTGCCTTCGTGCGCGGCTGGATCCGCTCCGATACGGTCGTGCAGTTCACGCAGTGCCCGCCGCTGCCATCGTGACGAAGATGCCTGCGTGACCTCAGCTCGGATCGCTGCCCGATCTGCCCTCATCCCCTCAGCCGCGGCGGGGCTGAGGGGAAGTCGGGTGCAGCGAGACCGGGTCGGGTGACCAACCTGCCGGATATCGTCTTATGGCATTACGGCACGCTCGTCTCGGCCTCGGCCAGGGCGAAAGCGTAGATATCGCCGTGCTCGTAGCCCAGCCGCGTGTAACCATCCGTCGCCGTGCCGTAGACGTAAACGCTGGCGGCGAAGGCGGCATCGGTGCACGGACCGAGCAGCTCACCGCGATTGAAACCGTGCCGGTAGATGCCGTCGAGACCGAGCACGTATGGCCCTGCCGGGCTGGTCGTGACGGTCGGGCTGGCATTCCCGCTCGCATCCGGTGACGGCGAGATGCCCGTCCCGGCGACCGGGAAGTCGCCGCGTTCGATATTGAACGCCCAGACAGCGTGCCCATGTCGGTGCTGCGCGCGGAAGCTGATCTGCACCGGCGTGGTGCTGGTCGGGTCGTAGTTCAGGAAGCCGCAGTTCGGGTTCGGCCCCACGCCGCCGATGGTCGGATCGAGTACATCGCCGAAGGTCGGGTTGTTATCGACGTGAACGCGGAAGACGAACGCTCCGCCGAGCAGCTCGCCGGGCTGCGCCAGCCGCGTCGTCACGGCATCGGCATTGAGCGCGAGGAACTGGAACGTGCTTGGCCCGGGCGTGACCAGGCTGCCGTTCTTGTCGAAGACCTCGATCTTGATCTCGAAGTCTCCGGCATTGTCGGTCAGCGCGTCGTGGGCGACGCCCGGCGCGGCCGTCGTCGTATCCCAGTAGGCTGCGGCTTCGGTCAGCGGTGTGCTCGTCCACTCGCGCACGATCAGCGCGGCCGGATCGCCGGGTTTGCTCGGCGGCGTTTGCGGCTTGAACTCGTACAGATAGTGCTCGTCGTTGACGCTGTTCGGGCCGACCTGGTAGTAGTCGTAGGTCGGCAGCGTGCCGTCGTTGTATTCCTCGCGGTACTGGCGGAAGAGCGGCGCGGTCATCATCGGCGTCCAGCCGGATGCGCCCACGCGCCGGAACGAGTAGCGATAGTACTTGATCGTGTCGGTCGGGATGAAGTACGAGTCGTCTTGGAAGAACGTCAGCGTGCCGCCGAACGGCGCACCGCGCACGACGCCCCAGCCGCCCCAACTGTAGTCGGTGAAGCCATCGGAACGCACCCAGCCGACCGGCGCGGGCGGCGACCCGGCGGGCGTGCCCCAGATGCGCGTATGGCCGATGCGGTGCGGCAGCACGAACAACGTCACGCCGGGCGGTATCTCGACCGGCGGGTCGAAGCAGCCGATAGCCGCCGGCACGTTGATGACGACCTCGGAGCCGCAGTCGTAATCCCAGTAGGTATTGCAGGCGACCGACGGCTCGTAGACCTTGACCCAACTGCCGTTCTGAAGCTGTTCGACGCTGAAGTACAGATCGGGCTTATCACCATGACACGGATAGTAGATGGTTGTCTCGAAGCGGCCTTCAGAGTCGACCTCGACTGTGCGGATGCAGTCTTTGGTGTAGTAGCGATGCAGCCAGTGCCAGTGACAGATGAAATGGCGGATCAGCGGCGCGAGATCGATCAGCGACAGGCGCAGGCTGTGGACGCTGCTGCTGGTCAGCGCGAACATCTGCGATTGCAAACTGGCGGCCATCAGCGCCGTATCGGCTTGGGCGGAAGCCGCCTGCGCGACGGCGAGAGCGCGGCGCGCTTTGGTGCTGAGGATCTGCGCTGGCGGATCGGGCTGCGGGTCGAAGCCGGCGATCAGGCCAGGGTTGATCATCCGCCCAGCCCCGATCGGGCGCGGCGGCAGCGGCTGTGGGTTGAGCGCCACCGGGCCGATCGGATCGATCGGGAATGGGCCAGGCCAGGGTTCCGGCGGGAACGGTGGGCGCGGGATGGGATGTCTGCGCAGCAGATCGAGCAGATCGTCGCGCAGGCGGAAGATATCGCGGTCAGGCAGCCGGCCGATCAGACTTGGGAATGAGTCGACTTCACAGATGGTGACGCGCGCATTGCAGACGGGCATGGTGGCCGTCGTACCGTCGGGCAGCGTGACCCGCTTGATCAGCCGGCCGCGCACGACGCACGAACAAAAGAACAGCCGTTCCCAATCGATGCGCCTGATGATGACATCGAGCTTCGGGTTGTTGACGAGGAAGCGCACATCGCGTTCCCAAGCGCCCAGCCGGCGCAGCTCACCGAGCGAAAGCGCGGCCGCACCCTGAGCCGGGCGCGCGCCGATGACCAGGCGCAGCTTGTGGCCGTCGAGCGAGGGCGGCACGATCAGCGCCGTTTCGGCCTGGTCGACCGGCGCGGTGCTCACCAGCGCACCGCTGGCACTGAACAGGTAAGCCTGCACATCAGGGTTTTTGCCTTCGCTGCCCTGAAAATCAAGCTTCAGATGCATCCGGACACCGTCTTTGGCTTTCGGATCACCTTTCATGGGTTCGTCTCCTCACAGACTCCACGCCGGCCAAATGCCCGCGCATTCCACTTCTATGATGCGACCAGACGGTGAAGTTTCTACAGCGCGCCGCGATCCATCCCAGACACGGTGGGCGCGTCCGCCGGCGCGCTAACTCGCCGGCGAGCGGGGGTGCGTCCCCTACGGCGCATCGCAGCCCCAACTGCGTGCCGCCAGCCCAGATTCCTGGTAGTCTCTCTGCCGCGTTTTCAACTGCCGTAAGGACAGCATGTCATGGTCGATTTCACTATCCAGCTCGAAAAGATCGCGCAGGCGGTCGGCATCCTGCAAGAAAAGGATGTCGATCTGTGGATGACGTTCGTGCGCGAGACCGAGCACAACGCCGACCCCGCGCTGCCGCTCATCTCGCCGGCCAACGTCACCTGGCACACGGCGCTCATCATCGCGCGCAGCGGCTACAAGGTAGCTATTGCCGGACGCTACGAGATCGTCAACTTCCAGCGGATGGGCATCTGGGATGAGACGATCGCCTACGACCAGAGCATCCAGCCGGCGCTGGTCGACGTACTCGACCGGCTCGCCCCGCGCCAGATCGCGGTCAATTACTCCGAGAGCGATACCGCCGCCGACGGCCTCTCGCACGGCATGTATCTGACGCTCCAGCGCTACCTCGCGGGCAAGCCGTATTCACTGATCTCAGCGGAAGACATCCTCAATCCGCTGCGTGGGCGCAAGACGCCTGGTGAGATCGCCCGCATCCGCGCGGCGGTCGCGCTGACCGACCGCATCATCGAGCGGATCACCGCCATGCTGCGTCCCGGCTTGACCGAGCTGGAGATCGCCGAGTTCATCCACGCCGAGTACCGCCGCGAGGGCGTCACCCCGTCGTGGGATCCCGGCTACTGCCCGACCGTCACCTGCGGGCCGGACTCGCCGGTCGGCCACGTGTCGCCATCGGCGGAATTCGCAGCGCAGGCTGGGCAGCTCGTGCGCATCGATCAGGGCGTCGTGCTCGATGACTACATCTCCGATATCCAGCGCGTCTGGTACTTGCAGCCCGCCGGCGAGACAAGCATCCCGCAGCCGGTGCAGCACGCCTTCGACTCGGTGCGAGCGGCGATCATGGCCGCCGCTGAGGTGCTCAAGCCGGGCGTCGAAGGTTGGGTGGTCGATGAGGCCGCGCGCCGGACGATCGTCGCCGCTGGCTATCCCGAATATCAGCACGCCGTCGGCCATATGATCGGGCGCACGGTACACGACGGCGCGACGCTGCTCGGACCGCGTTGGGAGCGCTACGGCAGGACGCCTTATGGCATCGTCGAGGTGGGCAACTGTTTCACGCTCGAACTGGGCGTTCAGGTGCCGGGTTACGGCCTCGTCAGCTTGGAAGAGGACGTGCTCGTGACCGAGAACGGCGTCGAATGGCTGGGCGCGCCGCAAACCGAGATCATCGTTGTGCCCGCGTAAACATACGTGTGATGAGCGTGCTGCACAGCACGCTCATCTTAATTTTTTGCAACACTCCATAGAAAAATTGCCCCGATTGAGGTAGCCTATGGCGCTGATGCTGGCGCGGTGTGCCGTTCCTGAGCGCCGCCGCCGCCATCGATGCACCGCATGAGGAAGATAAGAGGTTATCCCGATATGCAGAAGACCCCGAAATCGAATCGACGTGCGCTTGGCTTCGTGCTGGCCTGCACGACGCTGGTTCTGGCGCTGCTGACATCCTTCAGCGCCGCGCTGCCGGCGTCCGCCCAGGTGGACGCCACCCCCACGCCGACCGACCCGATCTGGCTGGCCTTCAGCACCGCGCGTGCCGCCCTGGAAGAGAAATTCTCCGTCAGCCTGACGATCGTCCGCCGCTGGGATTGGAATCAGGCGGAGTTCGTCAACGGCATCGATAGCTGCCTGGAGCTGACCAATCCGCTCGATGCGCGGCAGCTCTACTTCGGCTGGCGTTTCGTCATCACCGATCTGTTCGGCAAGCAGTACGAGGCGCGCACCAGCTTCGACCGCACGATTGTCGTCGCCTGCGATACGGTCACCGTCGAAACGGCTGCGCCCGCGCCGGGGCCGGATGGCTCGCTGCCGACGCCGGTCGCGGGGGCAGCGGCCACCGGCGGCTTTGAGCTGGGCGGCCACGTGCTCGAACTCAACGCCGGCACTGTCAGTGCCATGCGCAGCGCAGGCATGACCTGGGTCAAGAAGCAGTTCCGCTACGCGCTCGGCCAAGACCCGTCGGCGGTCGCCGGCCTGATCAACAGCGCGCGCGCCAACGGCTTCAAGATCGTGCTCGGCATCGTCGGACAGCCGGGGCAGATGGGCAATTACGACGATTACATCAACCAGTACGCGCAGTTCGTGGCCGGTGTCGCCCGCCTGGGTGCCGATGCAATCGAGGTCTGGAACGAGCCGAACATCGACCGCGAATGGCCCGCCGGGCAGATCAACGGCGCGAACTACACGCGGCTGCTGGCCGCCGCCTACAACGCCATCAAGGGTGCCAATCCCAACGTGCTCGTCATCAGCGGCGCGCCCGCGCCGACCGGCTTCTTCGGCGCGGCGGGCTGCACGGCGCAGGGCTGCAAT
>CAYTME010000139.1:0-5217 GCA_964438415.1 uncultured Pleurocapsa sp.
GCTCATGTCGAGCGGCGGCTGCGAGACAAGCCAGCGCCCCACCGCCCGCAGTTGATCGCGCAGGTCGTCACCTGCGCCGGCAATGGCCTCGGCGATGCCGGCACGATGACGCTGAAGTGCCGCTTCCATCGCGTCGATGTAAAGCTGTCGCTTACCGCCGCGCGCGTAGTAGTAGAGCGAGGCATGTTCCATGCCGACCGCCTCACCGATCATGCGCAGCGTGACGGCCTCATAACCGCGCGCGAGGAACAGCTCGGCAGCGGCGGTCAAAATACGTTCGTAGGTCTCGTTCTCGCTCGCCATCGAGGGGCGCTCCTCTACGCTCTCGCCTTCGAGCGCCCTTCCGTCCGCGTCTTACTGGGACGACCAGTGGGAGCACCGAAGGTCGGGAGAAGGGCTGGAGGATGGGCGTATGCAAATCGACTTTGCAAAGGCATAGACCTCAGCAGCGGATGTTACAGTCAACCATGCCGGATATATGCTAAGCTTAGCGCATGTATTCCTGCATCATAGCTTGGACGGCTGTTCATATCTCGTATGTCCCCGATCCTCAACCTTCACAACCGCATCGATCTTGACCATATCCCCTTCACCGAACGCGGGTCACGGCTCCTCGTCATGCGCAGCGGCCATCGCATCAGCATTCGTCTGGGCGAACGCTGGGAGAAATGGCAGGATGAAGTCGGTCATTATCGCAAGCGCCCGCCTATCGTTGAAGACCTGATCTTGCACGACGCCGGCGGCGCACCGCTCGATTTCACGGTCGAAAGCTATCCACACGTGGTCACGCTGCACACGCGCTCCGGCGATTTCGACTGGACGTTCGTCGATACCGAGACGCTGCTCATCCGCCTGCCCGCCGGACGTATCACCCTCGAGTTCAAAGCGTTCGCGCAGCAGGCGCAGCCCGACCGGCGCGGCGGCACGCTGCGCGGCAGACGCAACCTCGCCTATACCACCAATGCCCATATCGTCACCAACGAAGTCAGCAGCAGCAGTGAGCCGTTCATTCGCGTACGGCTGACGGTGGACGCGCACGCGGGCAGCACGCTGCTGCTGAATGTCACCCCGCGCATCGCCTTCAATCGGTCGCTGCCGCCGGCGGAGGCGGCCGTCGCCGAGTCGCGCCGTCGCTGGGAGGATTGGTTCGCCGCAGCGCCGCCCGTGCTCGACCGCCTGCGCCCGCAGTACGATTACGCCTGGTGGGTCATGCGCGTCGGCCTACTGACGACACGCTATTTCTTCACCCGCGAGGCGTGTGTGCCGTCAAAGCTGCATTATGTCGGCGTGTGGCATTGGGATCAATTCTTCCACGCGCTGGCCTACCGGCATATCGATGCGCGGCTGGCCGAGGATCAGATACGCATCATCCTCGATCATCAGCGCGAAGATGGGATGCTGCCGGATGCCATTCACGATGAAGGCACGGTCACGCGCCTCAACTACCCGGTCGAGGAGAACGTGACCAAGCCGCCGCTGGCCGCCTGGACGGTGCTCAAGCTGTTCGAGCGTTCCGGCCGCACGGATTTCCTAGAGGAGGTCTACGAGCCGCTGGTGCGCTGGCACCGCTGGTGGCTGCTCTCTAATGCCAACGGCATCGGTTTGTGCGAATACCGCCACCCGTTCTCATCCGGTCTCGACGACAGCCCGCTCTGGGACGCGGGCATGCCAGTCGTCGCGCCCGATCTGAACACCTACCTCTGCTTGCAGTGCGAAAGCTTGGGTCAGATCGCGGAACTATTGGGGATGCAGTCGGAAGCTGAGCAGCATCGCGCTGATGCCGACCGCTTCGCCAGCGCCATGATCGCGCACTTGTGGAATGAGGAGCGCGGCCGCTTCGAGGCGCTGCACGACGGCCAGCCCGTCGATGTCTTCACGCCGTTCCATCTGCTGCCGCTGTGGACGGGGCGGCTGCCGACGCGGATCGTCGATCGCCTGATCGCGCATCTGACCGATGAGCACAGCTTCTGGACGCAGTGGCCGCTGGCGACCGTCTCGATCAGCGATCCCAAGTTCGATCCGATGCAGATGTGGCGCGGCCCGACTTGGGTCAACATCAACTACCTGTTCATCGAGGCGCTCAAGCGCGTCGGACGGCTCGACCTGGCGCGGACGCTGCGGCGCAAGACGCTCGACCTGATCATGCAGCACGATGACATCTACGAATACTACAACCCGATCACGGGCGAACGCCCGCCGAAAGCTGCGCCGATCTTCGGCTGGACATCGGCGGTCTTCATCGACCTAGCGCTGCAGGAGACGGAGGAATACTTCGAGGTAGAAGGGGAATAGACACACCGATCAGCTGCTGCCGGCAGATAAATCTGATGGTGACGGCGTTTGATCGCTCATATGCGCATAAGCTTGGCTTATCGTCGTGAACCAGCGGATATTGGTGCGAGACGAGAGCGAGGACAGTGTGCGTCCGATGATAAGTGCTTGAACATTAGCACCGACGACGAGCCATTCGCGCAAGTTCCGGTGCCGGAACGGCCCTCTCAGCGCCGCAGTAACGGTCTCGATGAATGGGAAAACGGGATCAGCACGCAGATCGACGATCACCCAGAGCGGTTTTGGGCTGGTGTCCAGCATCTGCGTTAGCTCGGCGAAGACGGGCGCGACATCCTCTTTAAGCACGTTGCGTGTCCAAACCAAGAGCCATGCCTCGTAGCCATCAACTGGCTGCAGCCACACGCTTTTTGCCATGCCGTATCCCACTAAGAACAAATGTACTCTGTCTGAAGCATTCGAGAAAAAGTATAGCATAAAACCTCGCTCCAAATCATGCAGGATCAGTCGCCGAGCGCCTGACGGATCGACATGCGCAGCGCCAGCCGTTCGCCCTCGCGGTATACGACATCGAGCGCGCGGCTGGCGGGCGGCGGCGGGCTGCCGTCGTCTTGGTAGTAGACATCGAAGCCGTCGCGCATCAGCTTGTGGTAGCTTTCGGCCTCGTAGAACGGCGCGCCATACGGCAGGACTTTGTGACCGACGACCACGTGCGCGCCGTCCACCGTCTGCTGCGCCCACACGCCCGTGATCATGAGCGTCTTGTAGCCCGTGAAGCCGCCGCCGCGCCGCCAGATGACGGCACCGACCCAGGGCAGCGGCAGCAGTCCGCTGACGGTTTTCGGTCCCCAGGCGTGCAAACGCGGCAGCGCCTGCAGCGCCGACTCCAAAGCGCGCCAAGCGTCGAGCGAGTCGAGCATCTGCGCCAGCTTGATCTGCAGCGGCTGGGCGCGCAGGCTGCGCACCTGCTGCAAGATCGACGTCGGGGTCGGGCGCGGCCGCCTCATTCGGTCATGAAACCGGCCAGCAGCAGGCCGCTGCTGCCGCCGTCTGCGTGGCTGATGATGAATGTGTAGTCACCGCCGGCGGTGACGGTGTAGCCTTCGATCAGCGCGGTGAGTTCCTGCGCCTGCACATCGTCGCTGGCGATGATGGGCGTTTCATCGGGCGCGAGCAGCACGATCAGCGGATCGACTTGACTGTTTTCCGCCGGGGTCGCCAGCAGTGACAGCCGCTGGCCGCGCTCCAATGACACGGCAATGCGGTAGACGCGCCCTGGCACCATCTCCAGCTCGACCAGCGTCCCGTTCGGCAGCGAGCTGCCGCGCCGCGTATCGGTCTCGATGGCCGCGATATACGCATAAAAGTCGGCGGCGGCCGCTGCGGCATCGGCGCGCGCGGTGTTGATCCTGGCGCGGGTCAAATAGAGCGAGGGCAGCGCTTGCGCCTCAGCCAGCGCCAGCGCCGAGTCCACGTCGGCCAGCGCATCCTCATACGCCTGGAGCTGCCTGCGCACCAGCGCGCGGAAGACGTAATTATCGACGCTGGGCATGATGTCGAGCGCGCTCGTCACAGCCGCCTCGGCGGCGTTGAAATCCTCGATCGAGACGTAGAGCTGCGCGTAGGCCTCGTACAGACCAGCGCGGTATTCGGGCTGGTAGATGTCGGCGTAGGCGTAGCGAATGGCCGCCTCGAGATCATCGGCCGCCGCAGCCTGATCCCCGCGCCCAGCGTAGGTCAGCGCGCGCAGGTAATAAGCCTGACTGAAATTGGGGTTGAAGAGGATGAAAATGCTCAGATCGCGCAGCGCTCGGTCATAATCGCGGTTCTGCACCGCCGCACGTCCGCTTTCGAACAGAGTCTGCGCGACCGCCACCGGTGGCGCAGGCGGCTGCGCATCGCCCTGAGCATAGGCCGTTTGCGCGGCCAGCAGCAAAGCCGCCAGCACCGCGATCAGTTCGCGAGTCCATGTACGCATGAGCAGCTTCTCTCCGGGCAGTCCGAACACCGCCCCTACGCGCCGACGTTTTCCGCGTGCTGACGGCCGCAGCGTTCGAGCGCGCGCTGCGCCTCACGCACGTTGATCTTGGGCGCGACATCTTGGTAAAAGCGCGCGGCGGTGCGCGCGGCGCTGGCTTGTCCCGCCGCGCTGAGATCGGTCAGATCGAGGCGGTAATCGGTCTCGTCGAGTCCCTCGATCGGTTCCAGCTTGATCTCAGTCACATTCTCGCGGCGCACGCGCTCCAGATTGAGGCGGCGCTTGTCGGCCTCGGCGGCGCGGTCGGCGCTGCCCGCCGCCTGATAAAAGTCGCGAAGCTGCGTTTCAAGTTCGATCGCGAAGGTCATGATCGCGCCGAAGGTATTCAGTGACGACATGAACGCTTGTCCCTGCCCATGATGATACGGCTCGTGCCGCAAAGGGTACAACGATCCGCCAGCGGTTGGCAAGCCGGAGAGCCGTTGGGCGGCTCTTGTGGCGCTGCGCTGCGCTTGCTACTCTTGCAGCACAAGCCGCACAAGCACGGAGGCAGCATGAAGATCGGGGTTGTAGGCAGTGGGTTTGTCGGCGCATCGGCGGCGTATGCCTGCGTCATGCGCGGGGTCGGGCGCGAAATCGTCCTGGTCGATCTGAACGAGAAGCGGGCGCTGGCCGAAGCCGACGACATCTTCCATGCAGTCCCTTTCTCGCACCCGGTCAACATCTCCGCTGGCGGCTACGCCGACCTTGCCGGGGCGCGTGTCGTCATCATGGCGGCGGGTGTCAACCAACGTCCCGGCGAGACGCGCATGGAGCTGTTGGGGCGCAATGCGAACGTTTTCAACCAGGTCATCCCGCAGATCGTGCGGAACGCGCCCGATGCGGTGATCGTCGTCGCCACCAACCCGGTCGATGTGATGACGCACCTGGCGGCCCGGATCGCGGCGGCG
>CAYTME010000139.1:5253-7026 GCA_964438415.1 uncultured Pleurocapsa sp.
ATACCGCCCGCTTCCGGGCACTGCTTTCGCGCTCACTGGGCTTGGATACGCCGCACATTCACGCCTACGTCGTCGGTGAACACGGTGACTCGGAAGTGCTGGCGTGGTCGCAGGTCGAAATCGGCGGGCTGACGCTGGATGAATTCTGCCATGCGCGCGGCATCCTCTTGGCCGATGCGGAGCGCGCCGCGATCGACGAGGGGGTGCGGCGCGCCGCCTACCGCATCATTGAGGGCAAGGGCGCGACTTACTACGGCATCGGCAGCGCGCTGGCGCGCATCGTCCAGGTCATCCTCGGCGACCAGCGCTCGATCTTGACCATCTGCGCCCCGGCGGACGAGATCGCCGGGGTGCCAGATGTCACCGTCGCCATGCCGCACATCTTGGGCGGCGACGGCGTGATGGCACGGCTGCCGCTTATGCTGGCGGCAGATGAAGAAGCGGCGCTGGCGCGCAGCGCCGGGATCGTGCGCACAGCGATCGAGATGCTGCCGCAGGACAGCTCGGCTTAGCCGCGCCCGACGTAAGAACCGTCGCGCGTATCGACCTTGATCAGGTCACCTTCGTTGACGAACGCCGGCACCTGCACCGACAGACCGGTCTCGGTCTTGACTCGCTTGGTCACATTGCCGGCGGTGTTGCCCGCGATGGCAATCTCGGCCTCGGCGACGGTGAAGGTGACGGTCGTCGGCAGCACATAGTCGATAGCATTGCCGTCGTGCAGGCGCAGCTCAAGCTCCATCTCGTCTTTGAGGTAGAGCGCTTCATCGCCGAACAAGCTGACCGGCACTTCGTACTGATCGAACGTCTCCATATTCATGAAATGGAGCGTTTCGCCGTCGCTGTAGAGGAACTTGACCGCTTCCTGCTCGACATAGATGTTGTTCAGGCTTTCTTCGGCGGAAAAGACGCGGTACTGGGTCGCACCCGTGCGGATATCCATCAACTGCGCGCGCATGGTCGCTGCGCCGCGCCCTGGGTTGTTGTACTGCGTGTTGACGACGCGGTACAGCGTCCCGTTCATGTCGAGGACTGTGCCTTTTTTCAGATCGCCCGCTGGGATCATATGACTTTGTGTTTACCCCACTTGATCGATTGAGAGTGCCTCTCATTCTAGCACAAGGCGGCGTCTGCGCCAGACCTCGACGACCGGGTCACCGACGCGAGCGACGTAGCGGTACGCACCCCAATCGACCCACGAGCAGCCGCAGCGGTCGATGCGCGCCTGCATCTCGGCCAGGCACGCCTGTGTGATCGACTCGGAAAGCGCCAGCGCGCGCGCACAGCGCTGGTCGAGCCGCCGCCGCCAGCGCCCCCAGGCATCGAGCGGGTGCAGCAGGAGGCTGCTGGAAGCCAAGCCAGCGCCAGGGATGGACAGCGAATAGTGCAGCGTGCGCTCGATCACGCGGCGCAGGTCGCCAGCATCGAAGACTGGCAGCGCGTGGCGGTACAGCCGCGCATCGCGCACCCACCAGCCGTACACACCGCAGCCCTCCGCTCGCAGCGCCCGGTCGATCTCGAGATCATCCTCCCAGACGAACAGTTCCAACTGCGGCAGGGCGATCGCGCAAAGCGCATACGGGATCAACCCCATCTTGCCCCAGAAGCCTTGAAAACGCCCCGATCGCAGGCGCTGCGGCAGGCGCGAGTCGCGGTTGAAAGCGGCGTTGAGCGCGTCGATGATCGGCTGGGGGATATCGGCACCGGGCACGGACGAGTGCTGATGCGGCGTCACCGGGCTGACGGCGGCGGGCAGTCCGCGCCGGGCGTGCT
>CAYTME010000139.1:7050-7295 GCA_964438415.1 uncultured Pleurocapsa sp.
ATCAGGCCGCGCCCCCAAACGGCGTCGTGGGCCGGCATGATCAGGCTGCCGGGCCTACGCATGGCCTGCGCCGTCTGCATGGCGAAGTGGATGCGCGCCCAGCGGTCGGTCAGGTCGTACTGCTGCCAGTCGTCGGGTGAGTCCCAACCGCACCGGCGTGGGGTGTCCGCGGTGGGCGTTGGCAGCGGTGCCGGGTTGGCGATGGCGGCGGCGAGGCGCGGACGGGGATAGGCCGATCGCCGCGA
>CAYTME010000139.1:7310-10526 GCA_964438415.1 uncultured Pleurocapsa sp.
GGTCGCGGCGGCATCGCAGATGAGCAGGACGCCCGCATCGGGGCAGCGGCTCAGCTCGGCCAGCCGAGAGCCGAGGGCGTAATCGAAGACGCGGCGGGCGCGCGGCTCCTGCGGCGGCGGACGATACATGAACTCCGCCGTCACCAGGGCGCAGCCGTCGAGCGCAGCGGCGGCAGCGACGGGATCAGGCTGGATGGGCAGCATGATGAGATGATCGCACACAATCGCTGATCATGCTGCCATCTCGATGCAGAGGTTTGCTCAGCCGCAGCCGCCGCTCGTTGGGCCGCGTTTGACGGCGAGCTGCACTTTGGGCGTGTACTCCAGCGCGAACACATCCGGGTTCGGATTGGCGGCCGGGCTGCGCGCGCCGAGCGCCGCATCGAAGCGATAGGCGAGCTGATCGTCGGTATGTGATGCCAGCCGGTTCTGCGCCTGGAAGTCCGCGCCAGCAAAGGTCGCCAGCCAGCCGTTGATGCCGCCCTCCAGGATGTAGACGTTGGGCACGGCCTCGGCAGTCAGTCTGCGCCACGCCTCGGTCGCCAGCGCCTCGTCGTTGCTCATGAGTACGAACAGCGTGTTTTCCGGCTGTAGATGCAGCTCATCGACACGGTCGAGCAGCGTGTCGAACGGGATGTGGCGCGCGTCGAGCAGGTGGAAGCGATTCCAGTCCGACTCGCTGCGCACGTCGATCATGTAGGTGATGATCTTGCTGTCGCGCAGGTAATGGAGCAGCTCACCGGGGTGAATCTGCACCTCACGCGCGGTCAGCCGCGCCTCCTGCTTGGCGGCCATCGCCGTCCAGCGATCAGCGTTGGTTGGCTGCCCAATGACGAGCACCAAGCCTGCCACCATGACCAGGCCGACCGCCGCGCCGTAGCGCCATTTCGGGGCTTTGCTCATGTCCATCTTACCGATGTAACGCTCGGCCAGCTCGGCGGCGAAGAAGGCCATCAGCGCCATCAGCACCACCGCCAGCACGATCACGCCGGTATCGACGCCGAACAGCTCCGGCAGCGTGAAACGCCCCATGTAAGACGAGTACCAGAAGTTCTCGAACAAGCTGACGGTCTCGCCGAACAGAAAGATGCCGAAAAAGACGCCGAGCGCGAAGACGATGCCGTCGATCTTGAGCGTCGCCGCCGAGACGAGCGAGGTGCCGGGGCAGAAGCCGCCGATGATGAAGCCGACGCCCATCAGCAGCCCGCCGACGATGCCCGGCCATAGGTACGTCGGGTTGACCCAGATCAGGTTGTAATCGAGCAGGCCGAGACCGGAGGCCAGGAAGATCAGCACCATCGCGACGATGATGGCGCTGAACATGACCTTGAGCACGGTCATCTCTTTCATGTAGAACTGCGCGGCCAGCTTGGTCGATTTACCGAAGCCGGCGATCTCCAGCACGTAGCCGAACGCGAAGCCGATGATCAGATAGACGATGTACGCCGGCCAATGGCCGAGGATGCTTTGCAGCGGCAGGGGGAACGGTGCCATGAGCGATCCTCCTCAGTTCCACAGACGGCGGACGAAATAGGCCAGCGCGTAGCCGCCCGCGAAGACGGCGAGCATGAACGCCCAACTGCCGACCGAGAGGACAGCCCCGCCGGAGAGCGCCTGCCCGCTGGTGCAGCCGCGCGCCAGCCGCGCACCGTAGCCCATCGCCGCGCCGCCGATGAAGGCAGCGATCAAGCGAGTACGGTTGGAGATGCGCGGTCCTTTGTTGATCTCCGGCTTGAGGCGTCCATGCCGCCAGCCGGAATACGCGCCGCCCGCGATCGTGCCGATGGTCATGAAGACGACCCAACTGTCCAGCGGGTTGCGGTCGCCGCCCGCCATGTCGATCAGATAGGGCACGCGGTTGACATGCCCCGGCGCGATCAAGTCCTCAAAAAAGACCAGCAGCCGGTTCATCCCGCCGGACGCGCCCAAGCCGTTCCCGGTGATGAAGAACGCCAGGAACAGCACCACCCCCAGCAGGATGCCCGCGAAGTACGGATTGACGTACGATTTTTCGACCCGGCGCGCTCCTGCGCGCGTCTCCTCTCTGGCTTCGACAAATGTCCGGTTGAGCGTGGTCATCAGGCGCTCCCTTCTCCCGTCTGCGGGTGTGCAGTCGTCTCGTGGCTGTGTGCTTCAACTTCATCCCAACCCAGCATCATCGCTTTGATGCTGGCGAGGGGGGTATGGCCGGTCGTCGTCAGATAGACGTGCATGACGATGAAAGACGCGAACAGCCAGGCGATCAAGGTGTGGAACGGCGCGAGGAAGGGCAGCCCGCCGAGCTGCTGCGTGAGCTGTGGGAAGTGCTGTGCGCCCCACATCAGCGCGCCGGTGATGATCTGCAGCGGCAGCAGGATATTGAGGATGGCGAGATAGGTGATCTGCTGGAGCGGATTGAGCTTGCGCTCCGGCGTCTTATCGAACGGGTGCGGCTCGCCGCGGAAGATGCCGCCCAGGTAATACTTGGCCTGCGCGAACGCCTGATCGAAGAATCCGTAAGGCCGCGGCAGATATTGCCGGATCTCGCCGCTGACGAGGTGATAGAAGGCCGACAGCGCGGCGTTGATCACCAAGAGCACCGCCAGCGCGTTGTGCACCGGCACGACCCACTCGAAGCTGAACATGCTGAACGTGTTCGGGCGGTGGATGACCAGCCCGGTGAACAGCAGCCCGGCGATGGCGACCGTCTGCAGCCAGTGCCACTGCCGCTCGTAGACGCTGTACATGTAAACCTGCCGTGTGGCCGGCGCAGCCGCGCTCGACGCCATCCGCCGAGCGGCCAGCAAGCGCAGGCCGCCGTGCAGCACCGCCCCGGCCAGCACACCCAGGAAGAGCAGCAGACCGAGCGTGTCGATCCAGGCCACGCTGTCATGACCGAAGACGTACAGATTGGTGGGCGGTATCTGGCTGACGGGCCGATACTGGAGCGAGCCGTCGTCGGCGCGGGTGAGCATCCCATTCAGATGGGTGCTGCCGGTCAGCAAAGTCGGCGCTGCACCGCCGGGGACGTAGGCGGTGAGCTGCAGCGGAGCGTTGAGGCGCGACTCCTCTCCGTGACAGGTGCGGCATTCGCGCGTCGCCCATGCGCCGTAGGTGACGTTGTGATGCACGGCGTGCGGCTCGACCTCGCCGGCGATGCGCGGATTCTCCAGCCCGCGCGCGGCCAGACGCCCGGCGATGAGCGCGACTTTGGCGTCGCTGTCGAGCCGAAGCTCG
>CAYTME010000140.1:0-10518 GCA_964438415.1 uncultured Pleurocapsa sp.
CCAGCCCCAAATCCATCAGTTTGACCATGCCGTCGGGCATGACCTTGATGTTGGCTGGCTTGATATCGCGGTGGATGACTTCGCGCTCATGCGCGTAATGGAGCGCCAGCGCGATCTGCCTGCCGATGCGGATGACGGTATCCGGCGGCGACGGGATGAAGCGCGTCAGCGTATCGCCCTCGACATACTCGATGACCAGGAAGTGCATCTCATCCTCGTCATCCATGTCGTAGATGGCCATGATATTGGGGTGGTTGAGCCGCGCAGCGGCCATCGCCTCTTGAAAGAAGCGCTTGCGCGTCGTCTCGCGGACGTGCGGCAGCAGCACTTTGAGCGCGACCTCACGCCCCAACCGCGTATCGAGCGCCTTGTAGACCGTCGCCGTCGATCCATCGCCAAGATGCTGGAGCACCTGATACCGATTCTTGAGTTTGCGGCCGATTAGATTACGCACGTCGCTCGCACCTTCCCCACAATAGGCTGTAGCATAACTCCAACGCCCCTGCGCCACTAGCTGACGGGCGGCAGCGTCGCATCGATCTGGCGGAGAAACGGAAGCGCTTCGTCCACGTTGGTCAGAAAGCGCGTGCGGATGCGGATGACTTGGGTGATGCTGGCCCCGATCGATTTGACGATCTGGTTCGGCATCGTATCGACGATCACCGTCCAGCCGGCGCGAGGCGCAGGCGGGTGCATATTGCGCAGCTCGTCGATCGTCTTCTTCAGCTTGGGCAGCAGCGTCTCGTCGCGCTGCGAGGGCGTCAGGTCGAGGATGACGTGGGTCGCCAGCGACGACTCGCGCTTCAGCACCGCTTGGAACCGAGTCAATGCCTCATCCAATGCCTCAGCAGTCAGCGTACCGGACAGCCGAATACAGAACACCCGCTCAGGGATCAGCCATACCGCTTCGAATGCCATATCCTGTGTTCCCACCCACGCGCAGTGCAGCATCCCCACGCGCAAACACACTGCGTATTTAGTGAGGGCGCTCACAGAGTCCGCAGCCATCCGGCCTCGCGCGGGTCAAGTGCACGCCAGCGGCAGACTCCGTCGTTCCCCTATCTACGCTTCATCCTAGCGCCTGAGCGAGCGGGCAGATCCAGCAGAATGTCTGAATTTACCATGAAATCAATAGGCATCTTCGCGCCGGTCCTCAAAGACCGGGATGCGCCTGCGCACTTCCTCGATCAGGTCGAGTTCGATCTCCGCTGTCAGCAGCGCCGGCGTTTCGCCCGCCTCGATGACGATCTTGCCCCACGGATCGACGATCATCGAGTGACCGCCGAACACGGTGTCGCCCGTCTGGCCGACGGCATTGCAGGCGATCATGTAGCACTGATTCTCGATCGCCCGCGCCTGCAGCAGCGTCCGCCAGTGCTCGATACGCTGCAGCGGCCATTCGGCGGGGATGATGATCAAGCCCACACCCTCGACCGCATAACGCCGGAACAGCTCTGGAAAGCGCAGATCGTAGCAGATGGCGATGCCGGTCAGTCCCCAGGGCAGTTCCATCTTCAGCGGTGACGCCCCGGCTTGCAGCCATTTGTGTTCGTCCATCAATTGAAACAGATGGATCTTACGGTAGACGCCCAACAGCTTGCCCGTCGGCGCGAAAAAGGTGGCGCTGTTGGCGACTTCCATGCCGCGCTTTTCCAGCAGAGAGCCGACCACGCTGATCCGGTGCTGGGTCGAGATCGTCGAAACATGGGCGAACGTCCCAGCGTTGAGCGCCGTCCCGAACTCGCGCGCCTGATCGAGTGCGTAGCCCGTTGACCACAGCTCCGGGAACACGACGAGATGCGATCCGCGCCGCGCCGCTTCCGCCGTCAGATCTTCAAATGTCTTCGTGTTCTTGCGCACGTCCGCCAAAGCGATCTGCATTTGCGCCAGACTGATGGTCAATTTCGGCACGCTTCAACCTCCCTTACCAGCTTCCTCATGGCGATCAATACGCGCTTGTTCGCGGTCGATCGTCCGAGCACGATTTTAACATGCTGCCGAGCGCCAAAGCCTGTAACTTCAGCCGACCCGTGTGAAGTCGATCACCTGCTGAATCCACAACTGGACGATGTGTTCGACGACCTGGTTATCATTCAAGCGGGTGGTATCGAGTTCGACCACCCCCGGCCGCCCGCGAATCGACCAATCACGTTTCAACTGTCCGATCGCCAGCGCCCGCTCAGCCGGATTGTGATAGCGCGCGCCCAACGCCACATGCAGCCGCGTCAGCACCGCATCGAGCGTGGCGACCAGGCACAAGATATAGCTGCACGCGCGGAGCCGCTCCAGATGATCGCTGTAGGAGAGCATCTGCCCGCTGATGTGGATGATGGAACCCCGGTGCAAGGCAAGGTCGCGCACGACTTCGTTTTCAAGGGCGCGCAGCCGCGCATCGCCGAACAGCGTTTTGAATTCGCTGACGGCCATCTCCGCCCGCCGTTCGACTTCGCGCTCAGCATCGACAAACGGTAGATGCAGCCGGTCGGCTGCCCGGCGCGCCACGATGAGCTGGTTGGGGCCGAGCGAACCGGTCAGGACGAGATTGTAATCGGTCAGCGTTGGCAGCAGCATCATGCGCGCCAACCCTGAAACCAGCCGTCGAGGATGGCCGGCAGCTGCGCCAAAGAGTGGATGCGTGCATCAGGCGCGACTGAGCCGCTGAACTGCTGGCGCGCCGATTGGCGCAGCACCGCGTAGAGACCTGCCGCCTTTGCCCCGACGATGTCGGCTTCAGGATCATCGCCGACAAAGACTGCCTCCTGCGGTTGGACGTTCAGGCAGTTGAGCGCCGCCTGAAA
Source organism: uncultured Pleurocapsa sp. (assembly GCA_964438415.1). Lineage (GTDB taxonomy): Bacteria > Chloroflexota > Anaerolineae > Aggregatilineales > Phototrophicaceae > Flexifilum. The sequence continues at coordinate 2,799 of CAYTME010000140.1, forward strand.
GATGGCTGGATGCGGCTTGAGATAGCCGATATCCGCCGCCGAGATGCGGCAGTCCGGGAAAAACGGCAGGATGCCATGTGTTTCGATCTCGATATCGCGAATCCACATCGGCTGGTAGGCATTGGTGACGATGGCGACCTTGATCCCGTGCTGGTGCAGCAGCTTGAGCGCATCGGGCACGTCGGGGAACATGCGCGTCCCATCGACCGCGTCCCAGGCGTACACCTCCAGCAGCCGCCGCATATCCATCTGGCCTGCGGGCGCGCCCAGCGCCACCGCCGACTCGACGAGCACCGATCCGAGATTGGGCGCCCGCAGCGATGTCCGCGCTGCCGCCCAAGCGTCCATCGTGCGCGTGCGGAATTCGGTCACGAACGCATCGAATTCGCCGAGCGGGTGGGTATTGGCGCGCACGAAATCGTAGACACGGCGCAGGTGGAAAGTCTCCATGCGCGCCCAATCACCGTGAAAACCGCTCCAATCGAGGAGCGTGTCATCGAGATCGAACAAAACAGCTTTCAACATCTGCATAGACGCGGTGACCTCATCTCCCCTGCGTGCGCTGTCCGAAAGAGCCGGTCGCGGCTCCACACATCATCCGGGTGGCTGCGCTTCAACCGCGCTAGGCGCGGATCGGCTCCGAGGCGCGCCAGACCATGAGCGCCTGCTCCAGCCCCTTGCTGGCCGTCGGGTACTGTGGCGTCCAATCGAGACGCGCTTTGGTTTCGGCGTTCGAAGCGCCGGACGGCTGTTCGAGCATGGCGAGCTGCGCCGGGTTGGCGAACAAGCCGCGCGCCAGGGCGGGCGGCTGCGCTGTCAGCAGCACGCCGAGCTGCTCGGCCAGCGTCTGGGCGAACGCGGCGGGTGTCATCGGCCGGTCATCGACCACGTAGAGCGTCTCGCCCGCCGGGCGCACCATCAGCGCCAGCGCCGCTGCACGCGCGCCGTCCTCCGCGTGGATCCAGTTGGCGCGGGCGTGGCCGGAGCCAGTCATCACCATCCGACCGCGCAGGAGCGCCGTGCGCAGCTCCGCCAGCGCGGGCGACTCGGCGCTGTAGACGAAGCCGAAGCGCAGCACGCACGCTGCCACACCCGACCGTGCAGTGTGCTGTTCGGCGCGGCGGGCGGCATCGACGAACGGCGTGGACGGCGGTTCGTGGTCGCCGTGATGGCTCTCATCGCCGCCGAGAAAGGCGAAGCTGCCCTGCACCAGGAACTCGACCTCGGTAGCCTGCGCCGCCTCCAGCAGCGCCGCCGTCCCCCTGTCAACCACCGGAAACTGCGCATCCCAATCGGTCACGCGATGCGGCGGCTGTAGGGAATAGGTGGGCGCGAAGTTGACGACAACATTCGCTTTGGCGACGGCGATGGCGCTGCGCAGCTCACCCGCGCGCAGCAGGTCGGGGTACGCGGGCAGCGCTCCGTCGGCGCGCACCTGAGCCGCCTCGGCGCTGCTGCGGACGGTCGCTGTCACGCGATGTCCGGCAGCGATGAGCTGGCGCATGAGCGCGCGTCCGAGCAGGCTGGTACCGCCGTTGATGAATACACTGAGCGAGCCGCTGCTTGCGGTAAGTTCTGGCATGGAGGCGTCCTATTCATCAGAGTGACCGATCGACGTGCGCCAATTATGCCACCGCTGGCGCAGGCTATCAACCGGCGAGGACGGCGGGCGTCATAGATGCTGTCCAGTTCTGCCAAGCGCATGTCGCACCTTTGGCGCGAACGCTGTGCGCTGACCGCACAATGCGCAGCAGGGATTTGCCGTCATCCTCATGGCAAAGCCAGTACGCAGCAATTGCCCCCCTTCCCTTGACAATTCCTTAAAGTGCGCTGTGCAGGTCATTTCTGCTCTGTGTGCTAAAGTCGAGGGTGTGAGCGAAGCAGTGTTGATGAGCAGACTGCCCTCGCTCACCTATCGTCCGATAGTGACGTGAGGACTGCCGCGATGTCACGACTGCTCCCGTTGTTCGTTTTGTTTATCATCATTCTGCCGGCGCAAGCGCAGGACGGCAGTGGGCTCGCCCTCGATAGGCTCGAGCCGATCACGGCGAGCAGCGCCGCCCGCATGGAGCGCGCAGCCAAATTGGGGCGCGGCCAACTGCTGGATGCTTTCCTCGAGGCTGATGGTGCGACGCTGACCGTCATCAGTGCGCGCGGGATCTGGCGTTACGCCGCGGCTGACTTGACTGCCGCACTCACATTCGTGCCTTTCGCGGGCGATCCGATGGACGGCTTCTATGGGTTGAGCTTCCAGCCCGGCGTCACCTACAGCGCAGGACGGAATGCTGTCACGATCGATCTCACCTACCGAGACCAGGTCTTTGGGGGAACTTTCGACCTGCAGACGGGTGCGCGCGTCATGGCGGAGGGAGCCGGCGTGCGCGTAGAGGTCAGGGACTCGTCGTCTCTCCGCCTGCTCGACGCCGTCTCCGGCGCACCGATCGGCTCGATCGACGTCAGCTCAGTTCACGGCAGCGTCCGCAGCCTTAACAGCCGCTCGATCGCCCTTTCGCCCGACAGCACGCTGCTGGCACTCGCCGCTCGGCTGGAGAGCGGCAGCGCGCTTCAGATCTGGGATGTGGCGTCCAGCACAAAGATCGCCGAGGCTGCGCTGGAGGATGGACGCATCAGCCGAGTCGCATTCAGTGATGACGGCGCGCAGCTCAGCGTTGAAACCATAGACGGCACGGCGATTTACCGCGTCCCCGATCTCGACCTGATCGAGCAGCAGCCGTATCCGCTCTACACCCTAAGCGCCGACGGGCGCACCGCTGCGTATCTCGACGGTCAGACGCTGTCGCTCCGGTCGCTCGATACCGGCTCTGTCCACTCGACGGCGCTCGGGGGCTTAACGCCAAATTACGTTTCCAAGCTGATCTTCAGCCCCGACGGCGTGCGTCTGTACGTCGTGACCATACCCTTCGGCGCGATCTATGTCGTCGATGTGGCCAGCGGTGAGCTTCTGCCTGGCGTCGGCGGCTTCGCCACCCCGATCGTCGACTTCGCCTTCTCGCCAGACAGCAGACAGATCGTGATCGCGCACGCCAACCCATCTCCGTTCGAGTTCGCCGCTGCCGATCCGGGCAATGGGTTGTACCGCTATGACCTCGTCTCGGGTCGGCTCGCGTTCGAACACCTGGATGCGCCCGCGTACCATGTGGCATTGAGCGCTTCCGGTGAGACTGCGTACACGCTCACCACGAGATGGAGCGTCCACCTGCAGGACGAGTCGGGCGCATACACCTACTCCGATGCGGAGAACTACGATCGTTTCAAGCAGATCGAATTCAGCCCAGATGGCACGCTGATCGCCGCTCATGGGATGAGCAGCTACGTGCTCTTCGACCAGCGGCTGCGCCCGCTCGCTCGGCTCACGGGCGGCGGACCGTTCCACGGCGATCCGATAGCGTGGGACGGCAGCACGCTGATCGCCGTCATCGGGAATACTATCCGCCTGCTCGATACCCCGTCACTGACGGAGATCGGGGCGATCGATCAAGACAAGATGGTGCGCGGCATCGCCTTTCACTCAGGCTCGCGGATGCTGGCCGTGGCGCTCGGTCGAGATTTCGCCGAGGGTGAGCTGCGCCTGTGGGACTTGAGCGGCGCACAGCCGTTGCTGCGCTCCGCCTTCTCGGTGGATGGCGTAATCGAACCGAATGCGCTCGCCTTCAACGCGGATGGCTCGCTCTTGGCGGCTGCTTTCCCGTATCTCGGAGATTTCATCGGCGAGGGGTTGGTCATCTTCGATGTGAGCACAGGCAACCCGCTCTTCAGCCGGCGCGACTGCGGCGCGCCGATCGCCTTCAGCCCGGACAGCCGGCTGTTCGCCTGCAGTTCCCTGGCGTCAGATGTGCACCTGTACGTAGTGGGCGGCTGACCCGCCCACCTGCTCAGTTCGGCTCAAGCGCCGGCGGCAGTGACGCTCGTCGCCTCGCCATCACCCAGCGGCTGCAAGCTGTCTTCGCGGTCTTGCAGCCAGTGGATCGCAGCCAGCGCCGCTGCGCAGCCCTGCCCAGCAGCGGTGATCGCCTGGCGGAAGGTGAAATCGTGGATCTCGCCGCCGGCGAAGACGCCGTCGACGCTCGTGCGCATGTGGTCATCGACCAGCATGTAGCCGTCGTCGTTGGTCGCAAGCTGCGTGCCGAAGATCTTGCTGTTCGGGTCGTAGCCGATGAAGATGAATACGCCGTCGATCGGCTGCTCGCGCACCTCGCCTGTCTTGACATTGCGCAGGACGACGCCGGTCGTGCGCTTGACCTCGCCTTCGCGCTCGCCCTTGATCTCATCGACCACCGTATCGTAGACGAAGCGGATCTTCGGGTTGGCGAAAGCGCGCTTCTGCAGCGCGATGCTGGCGCGCAGTTGGTCACGCCGGTGGACGATCGTCACCGTGTTGGCAAATTTGGTCAGGAAAAGCGCCTCTTGCAGCGCCGAGTCGCCGCCGCCGACGACGATGATCTCTTTGCCGCGGAAGAAGAAGCCGTCGCAGGTGGCGCAGTAGCTGACGCCGAAGCCGGTATATTCGATCTCGCCGGGGATGTTCAAGTGACGCGGGCTGGCCCCGATGGTGACGATCACGGTGTCGGCCAGATATTCCTGGTTGTACGTTTTGACGCGGAACGGCGACCCGTGCTCAAAATCGACTTCGGTGACCTCATCGAATACGAAGCGCGCGCCGAACCGCTCCGCCTGCGCCTGCATGCGCTCCGTCAGCTCTGGGCCGGTGATGCCGTCGGGGAAGCCGGGGAAGTTCTCGACTTCGTTGGTCGTCGCGATCTGGCCGCCCAGATACTTGCCGGTGATCACCACCGTGTCGTACAGCGCGCGGGCCGTATACAGCGCGGCGGTCAGCCCGGCGGGGCCAGAGCCGATCACCACGACGCGCACACGTTCCACATTGTTCATGGTCATCATTCTCCTCAAGGCGATGTTGATCTGATTCGTGTCGATATCGGGTCGAGACCGGGTCGAGGCGTCAGCCTTCGGCCTCCTCGGAGGCGCGCTGCGCGCGGATGACGGCGACCAGCGCCTCGAACGCCTCACGGCAGTCCGCACAGCAGTGCAGGTGAGCCTCCATCGCGGGCAGCAGCTCATGCAGCGTGGCCCCGTTCGCGACGCGCTCGGCCAGATAGGCGATCTGGAGATCACAACCATCACAATCGATCTCCGAGCCGCCCATGTGGATGTTGAAGATCGAGTCGAGCAGTTTCTGGAGTTCCTCGGTCGTCACGGTCTCAATCACCTGATTGGCGTATCGATCACTGGACGCTGCGCTCACAGCCGATCTTACACGCAGCCGGTCAAGCCTCAATCCTGGAACAGACCGATCACGTAGTCGAGGCTCAAGCCCTGGCTTTCGAGCACCGATTTGAGCTTGCGGCGCGCGTCGTGCAGCAGCTTGTAGAGCGCGTTGCGGTTCGATCCCATGCGCTCGGCCACCACTTCGAGCGGAACGCCGTTGAGGCCGACGGCGATGATCTCTAGCGGCACACCGCGCACGACAACCGCGATCAGGGCGCGGCGCTGGCGTTCGGTAAGCGCCTGCGCCAGCGCCTCGTCGATGTGCTTGATCACTTCCTCGCGTTCCGCTGACCGTTCCGGCCCAGGGTGCGGCGTGCTGAACAGCGGATTAGACGCGCTCGGCAGCAGGTCCCCATCGGCGGTCAGGTCATCGAGGCTGAAGTCGCGGTAGCGCACCCGGCGCAGATCGCTGATCGCCATGCGTACAGCGATGCGGGTCGCCCACGTCGTAAATTGGCTGTCGCCGCGAAAGGTATCGAGGTTTTGGATGACGCGCAGCGTCGCATCTTGCGCCAGGTCGTTCGCCATGTGCGCCAGCTCCTGGGCGGAGAGATGATTGAGATCGCTGCGTTCGCGGCTGAGGTAATAGAGAATGCCGCGCTGCAGCCGCTTCTGCAGTGCCTCGATCGCCTGTGCCTGGACATCCGCTGTGCCCCGCAGATCGGACAGCCACTGCTCGTTTGTGCGTTCGGTCATCGGGCCAAACCCGCAGCTTTGTTGGACGCCCCAAACTATAGCTTGAAACCGGTGCTCATCACCAGAGTTACAGCGGCGGCATCTGCAGCGGTGAGATTTTTTCGAAGGAGACGACGAGCACGAGATGACCCAGCCGGATTTCGTCACCATCGCGCACGACGCGCGGCTGGTTGGCGACCAAGCGCAGGCCGTTGAGGAAGGTGCCGTTTGGGCTGCCCCGATCGACCAACTGAAGCTTGCCATCGCGCTTGATGACGGCGGCATGGCGGCGCGACACGCCTTTGTCGATACCGCCGCAGTCATTGAGATCGACTTCAGGCGACTCACCCGTATCCGGGTCGAGCCGGCCGATGACCAGTTCATCGATCTGGTCGGCGTCGAAGGTGAAGATTTTGCCCGTGCCGCGCACCTGCAAGATCAAGTGTGTGCGCGAACCCAGGTGAGCGGTGCCGTAGCGCGGGATGCCTTCCTCGAAATCGGTGTTGCCCAACGCGCGCGTCGCCTCGACGGCTGGAACCAACAGCTCACCGCAGATGGGGCAGATCATCGCCTCATCATCGATCTTGTTGTGGCACTGGGGACACTCTCTCACGCTGCTGCGCCTTCGTCTGACAGTCTGGGCATATTCAATATGATGGCCCGATAAATCATAGAACGCAAATATCGGGCCATATTTCGGAATCATTGTATCATCGATCGCCGGCGCATAGGCTCAAGGATTGCAATCAGCGAAAACCAGCCCCGGCACTCTCGTAAGCAGACCCGAAAGCGTGTATACTCTCCTATACGCTGCGGATGCGATCTTCACCTCGTTCTCACTTCGGACGTGTAAGCTCGTCTACAGTGTCAATATCGTCCGGTTGTGAGTGTCGGCAGGACGGGGGCATCGATGATGGCTGTGTGCCGCTGCCGCAGACTCGCCCGATCTTACGGATAGCGTGTGGAGTTACGTGCGCGTGAACAGCAAACCACCAGAGCCACAACAGAACAATGGCAATTCGCCGTTCTCAGGGCGGAATGGGCAGCGCATGCTGCTGATTCTGGGGGTGATCGCCCTTCTCTTATTCGTCGTCATCGTCAACCAGCCGGGGTCGCGCCAGCGTGGCAACCTGATCACGCTGGATGCACTGGCGGATCAGATCGCCGCTGGCAACGTCAGTTCGATCCGTGTGCGCGCCGGCACCGATGTCTTCATCCAGACGCGCAGCGGCAATACCGTCTACTATTATAAAGAGCGCGAGACGAACCTATTCCAGGCGCTGCAGGCCTTCGGCGTCAGCAACGAGCAGCTTCAGCGCGTCGAGTTCTTCGAGGAGCCGGGCGATAACACCTCTGGCTTCCTGTTTCAGCTCCTGATCGCGGTTGTGCCAACGCTGATCATCGTCTGGCTGCTCTGGCGGATGATGCGCAGCGTGCGCACCGGGCAGGATCAGGCGATGAGTTTTGGCCGCAGCCGCGCCCGCGTCGTGCGCGACATGGAGCGCCCGCAGGTGACCTTTGCCGATGTCGCCGGTGCCGAAGAAGCCAAGATGGAGCTGCAGGAGATCGTCGAGTTCCTCAAAGAGCCGGAGAAGTTCATCCGCCTGGGCGCGCGCATCCCCAAAGGCGTTCTCATGATCGGGCCGCCGGGCACGGGCAAGACGCTGATGGCGCGCGCGGTCGCGGGAGAAGCGGGCGTGCCGTTCTTCAGCATCTCCGGCTCGGAATTCGTCGAGATGTT
>CAYTME010000141.1:0-10511 GCA_964438415.1 uncultured Pleurocapsa sp.
GCGCCTGCTCCGGCGTGACGACATCCATGATCACGCCGCCCTTGAGCATCTGCGCCAGCCCGGCCTTGACGCGGAAAGTGCCGGTTTCGCCGTGCGCGCCGCTGCGATGCCCGTTGGTCGTGTGTCCGTTCTCGCTCATTGCCTCTGCCTCATTTTGTAAGCCTGTTGATGGAACCAACTCTACGGATCGAGCGGCGTGTGTGTATGTCCAAATATGGCCAACGGATCGGCAGGCCGTGCAAGGGTTCGTCCACTGAAGGGACGCCGTATATTGTGTGATGCATAGGTCTTTGACGGGACTCGCATCGCTTTCCGCGCGTCCCCTGCGGTGGAAGCGCCCGTGCAGCCGGCGAGTCAGCTCGCCGGCGGCGGGCGGGGTGGTTTCCGCGGTATCTGGGGTTTTCGGCTCATTTGCTCTTAGAACGAAGGTTCTGAATTCTGACTGCTGTGTTTCTGAATACTGAGGGGGTGTGGGGGCGGGGTCAGCCATTCCCGGTATCTTTGCAGGCGGCGGTTGTTCCCTACGCTCGCGCGTCATGGCGAGGAACTTGGATCACTCCTCTGGCCCCCTTCTCCATTCGAGAGAAGGGGCCGGGGGATGAGGGCAGGGATCAGCGCTGCGCCTGCACGCGTTCACCCGTACTTGGCGATGAAGGCGTGCACGTCGTTCATGTCGTCCAGGCGCGCCTTGAGCGTCTCGTGATCCCAATCCCACCAGGCGATGCGCAGCAGCGCCTCGGCGATGTGCGCCGGGAAGCGCGGGCGGATGACGCGCGCCGGCACGCCGGCGGCGATCGTGTACGGCGGCACATCTTTGGTCACCACCGCGCCCGCGCCGACGACTGCGCCTGTGCCGATGCGCACGCCGGGCAGGATCAGCGCGCCGTGGCCGAGCCAGGTGTCGTGCCCGATGACGCAGCGGTGCGCGCGCCGCCACGCGAAGAAGGCGTCGTCGTCCTCGCCGAAGCCGTAAAGCGCCCGGCGGTAGGTCATATGATGGAGGGTGACGCGCTCCATCGGGTGATTTCCTGGGTTGATGCGCACGTGCGAGGCGATGTTGCTGAACTTGCCGATCTCGGCGTAGATGATCTGGTTATCGCCGGCGGTGTAGCTGTAGTCGCCGAAGGTCGTCTCGACGATGCTGCTGTTCGCACCGATCTCGGTGTAGATGCCGAAGTGGCTGTCGTAGATGACGACCCCGCTGTGAAAGACCGGCTCGAGGTCCAGCGGCCTCGAACCGATGTGAGTCTGGTCGCCCAGGCTGCTGAAATGCGCGATGTGCTTCATCGGTCGTCCGGCGCGAGGTCGGCGGGGGTGGGCAGCGCTTGCCACAGGCGCGCGCCGTGCGCATCCAAGTAGATCGCCTCGCCGTCGCGCAGTGTGACGCGCACGCGCACCTCGTCGCCCGGCTCGACCAAGACGAGGTCGGCGCGCTGGCCGGCCGCGATCTGGCCTCGGTCGTGCAGGCCGGCAGCGCGCGCCGGGTTGAGCGTCACCAAGCGGACGGCCTCTGGCAGCGGCAGTACGCCCGCGCGCGCCAGTTTGAACGGGGTCTGGAGCATGGCGGCCGGATAGTAGTCCGAGCCGAGGATATCGACCACGCCGGCGCGGATGCCTTCGAGCGCGCTCAGGTTGCCGGTGTTGCTCTCGCCGCGGAAGGCGTTGGGCGCGCCCATGATCGTGTGCATGCCGCGCGCGCGCGCCGCCCGCGCCGCCGCGAGGTTGATCGGGAACTCGGCGATCGTCACGCCCATCTCAGCTTGGGTGGCGATCTTCTCCTCGGTGTCGTCGTCGTGCGAGGCGACCTTGACGTCGTGCGCCAGCGCGGTGTCGATGATCGCTTTGGCCAGCGTCCAATCGCGCGGCGCCGCCCGCTGGATCTCGACTTTCTCGGCGATGCGCGCGTAGACGGGCGCGAGCTGCTCTTCAGTGAAGCTCAGCCACTCTTTGAGGAAGGTGACGTAGCGCTCGGTGTCGTTGTACTGCCCCTGTCCCGGGGTGTGATCCATGATCGAGACCAGATCGACCCAGCCGCGCCGCAGCATGTCGTCCAGCACCGGCACCGTGCTCTCGTTGTTGACCTCGAAGCGTGCATGGATCTTGCAGTCGGTCAGCAGCGTGTGCTTGATGCGGTTGAGCACGCGGATGATCTCGATTGCGCTCTCCTGCGTGCGCAGGTCGCTCTTGCGCCAGGCGAAGCTGACCGCCGCGTAGGCGGTCGTGACACCGGTCGCAGCCAGCCGCTTATCCAGCTCGTGCATGGCCAGCTCGACCGGGAAGCGGGCGCGCGGGCGCGGCTCGATGTCTCGCTCGAGCATGTCGCCGTGCAGATCGACCAGGCCGGGGATGGCGGTCAGGCCGCGCCCGGAGACGGCATCGGCAGTGGGGGGGCCGCCCTCGACGACCTGCGCGATCGTCCCATCCTCGATGCGCAGCGCACCGCGCTCGATGATGCGGTCAACCAAAACCAGCCGCAGATCACTCAACCACATCGTGAGCCACTCCATTCGGCACCGTCAGGGCGAGCGCGATCTCGCCGTCGACGAGGGACAGGATATCTTCTGGATGGTGAAACACGCCGATCATGGCAACGCCCGCCGCCTTGAGCGCGCGCAGCCGCGCGACCAGCGACTCGCGCGCCAGCCGGTCAAGCGAGGCGGTCGGCTCGTCGAGCAGCATCAGGCGGCGGGGGGCGATCAGCGCGCGCGCCAGGTTGACCTTCTGCTGCTCGCCGCCGCTGAAGGTGGTGGGGTATGCCCGCCAGACCTCGCGCTTGAGGTCGAGCGACGCCAGCCAGGTCTCGGCCTCATGCCGCGCCTCGTCCCACGTGCTGCCGGCGTCGAGCAGCGGTTCCATGACCAGCTCGAGCGCGCTCACACGCGGGCGCGGGCGCAGGAATTGAGTGACGAAGCCGATCTCCTCGCGGCGCAGCAGGGCGATATCGACGTCCGCCGCTGCCGCCAGGTCGATGCGCCCGCGCCGGCTCTCGTACCAGGCATGGCCGCCGGTCGGCATGTAGGTGCGGTAGAGGCAGCGCAGCAGCGACGATTTGCCCGCGCCGTTGATGCCCGTGACGAGCAGGAATTGGCCGGCGTCGAGCGTGAACGACAGCTCGGCGAAGACGCCGATCTCGCGCTCGAGATGATGGATATCGAACCGTTTGGCCAGGCGGTCAACTTGAAGCAGCGGCATGGCGATCCTCACAATTTGGCGTGTACCAACTGTTGGGTGTACGGGTGCTGCGGATCGTCGAGGATCTGGTCGGTCAGCCCGCGCTCGACCACGCGCCCGCCGCGCATGACCAGCACGCGGTCGGCCAGCGTGCGGATGACGCCCAGATCGTGCGAGACGAGCACGGTCGTCATGCGCCGCTCGCGCTGCAAGCGCTTGAGCGTATCGAGCACCGCTGCCTGGATGCTGACGTCGAGGCCCGTGGTCGGTTCGTCGAGCAGCAGCAGGGCCGGCTTCATCGCCAGCGCCTTGGCGAGCTGCACGCGCTGCTGCATGCCGCCGCTCAGGATGCGCGGCGGGTCGTCCATGCGGTCGAGCGGGAACTCGGAGGCCGCCAGCGACTCGCGCGCGGCCGCGCGCAGCGCGGCGTAGCTGCGCTCACCGGCGATCAACAGGCGTTCGGCCACATTGCCGCTGCTCGTGAACTTCATGCGCAGTCCCAAGTGCGGGTTCTGGTAGACGACCCCGATGTGCTGGATCTGCACCGCGCGGCGGTCGAACCGGTCGAGGGCGAACAAGCTGCGCTCGCGCACCCCGTCGAGATCGAGCGTGTACTCGCCTGCGTCGGGCATCTCTTCCAGGTTGAGCAGACGCAGCAGCGTCGATTTGCCCGACCCCGACTCGCCGACGATGCCGACGACTTCGCCGGGATACACCTCGAGCGAGACGTCGTCGACGGCCGCCCGCTGCCCGTAGCGCTTGGTCAGGCCGCTCGCGCGCAGCAGCGGCGGGGTCGTGAGCAGTTGGGGCGGCTCAAGCGGGACGGATGGGCGGCTTGAGATAACCGTCATGGTAGAAGTTCCCCTGGTCATCGAAATAGGTGCGGCCGGGCTTGCGCCCATTGGCGAGCTTCTCCGCGTAGCCGCTGTCGGAAAGCTCGAACTGCGATGTGCCGTCGGCCTGCGGCAGCTCGTTCATGAACTTGTGGCGCGCGCCGGTCGTCTTGCACACGCGCCCTGTTTGATCTTCGACTTGGAACGGCACATCGTCGAATTCGAGCGGGCGCACATCCGTGTACGGGGGCACGGCATAGAGCCGCTTCTCGCGCCCTGCCGAAAGCAGCGTCAGATGTGCGGCCTGGTGCAGCTTGGGGGTATCCCAGCGCGGGATCGGGCTGGGGCTGATGATGTAGCGCCCGTTGACCAGCGACGGATAGCTCGCGCCCTCGACGTACTGGCGGAAGCGCACGAGCTGCTCGTACAGCGCCAGCCACATCTGCCCGTAGTCAGCGTCCGCGTGGAGCTGCGCGGCCTTGCTGATATCCGGCTGCACACGGCGCAGCGGCTCGGGGTCGGGCACCTGCAGGATGAGAACCTGTCTCTCGCGCATGATCTCTTCCGGGATGCGGTGGCGGCTCTGCAGCAGCGTCGCCTGCAGGGTGTCGGTCGTCGTCGCGCAGCCGCTCATGCGCATGATGAAGCGGCGCAGGTTGGCGGCGTTCACGCTGTCATCCGCCCCCTGATCGATGACTTTGACCACACTCTCCGGCCCGACCAGGGCGAGCGTCACCTGCAGGCCGCCGGTGCCCCAGCCGCGCGCGATCGGCAGCTCGCGGCTGGCGTAGGGCACCTGGCAGCCCGGTATCGCTATCGCCTTGAGCGTCCGCCGGCGCAGCTCGCGCTTGGCGTAGGCATCAAGATAGGCGTAGCTGTAGCTCTGGCGCGACTGTGTCAGCGATTGAAGCTTGGTCATGACGGCTCAGCCTCCTGTGCTGGCTGTCCTTCGGGCTGCGGCGCGTTCTTGCCCTCATCCCAGCCCATCGCTGAGACCATCTTGCGGATGTTATCCAGCCCGCTGGCGAAGGTGACGTAGTGCGGCAGCTTGAAGTGGATGCAGAACCCAGACGACTCGACCGGCTCGGTGTGGTACAGGACGAATTCCTCGCTGTGGGCGGGATGTCCATCGCCCTGACCTGAATTGGAGCGCATGTCGAGATCGAGCGTCGAGGCGGCGATCAGTTTGACTTCGTTCCAGCCGAGCGTCGCCGCAAAACCGAGCGTGTAGCCCTGCTCGCTGTTATCCGGCGAGATGACCTCGCACTGGCTGACGCGCACGCGTCCGGCGCTGTAGCGCGCACCTGTGACTGGGTGTGTCACCTCGACTTCGACATAGCCCAAACGCAGCTCGTTGACTGTCGGGTGAATCATACCGTACCCGCGCATGACCGAGTAGCCGAGCGCGAGCACCCCGCCCGTATCGGCGCGCGCCATCGCCTGCAAGCGGTGAGCGCGCGGCGCAGGAAAGAGCACATGGTCGGTGGTCACGTCGGGGATATCCGCCGCATCGATCGCCTCTGGCTCGGTCGGCGGCAGCAGCCCTTGATCGCGCTGCCAGTCGGCCAAGGCCGGGTAGAGTCCGGAGAGCGGCTGGGCTTCCTGCTCGAACTTATCCAACTCACCCGCGTCTGCGGCTGCGGGCAGTGCATCGACATGTGCGGTCTCGTCCAGAACATCCAGCCGCAGCAGGCGATGGCTGTAGTCGAGCGATGGCCCCAACACTTGCCCGCCTGGGATGTCCTTGAACGCCGCTGAGATGCGCCGCACCGTCAGCAGAGAGGCGGCGCTGGCTGGATGCGCATAGGCGATGCGCGGCTGGGTGGCGCGGTAGGCGCGCAGCAGCAGCACTGCCTCGTACAGATCGCCGCCCGTTTGCGCCAGCGCGAGCGCGGCCAATTCCGGGGCATACAGCGACCCCTCGCCCATGACGCGATCGACCAGATAGGGCAGTTTGCGCTCGATCATGCGCACCGTCTCGATGGTCAGCTCGCCGTTGAGCGCGTGATAGAGCGCTTCCGAACGCTGGATCGCTTCTTCGCCGCCTTTGGCTGCTATGTACATGCTGATGCCTTCCTCGCGCGCACCTCTAAGGTGGATATGAGACGCTGGTGTCGTAGAATTCCAGTCGCGCCCAGACCGGCGCATGGTCGCTGCCGCCGCTGACGGGATGCACGCGCGCTTCGAGCGGCTCCAGGCCTACACCGGCGAAGATGTAATCGAGACGCATCCAGCGCGGCAGGTCGAAGCGCCCGAAGCGCAGTGCGTGGGTCAGACCCATGCCGTAGCCAGCGTTACGGTAAGCGTCTGTGAAGTAGCGACGGATGGCGGCATAGTCGTCATTCAATTCGGTCATGTTGAAATCGCCCAGCAGGATCGGAACGCCGCCTCGGTCGCCGCGGACGCGCTCGATCAGCTCCTGCGTTTCGGCGCGGCGGATATCGAAGGTCAGCCCGCCGATCAACGGGTGGAACAGATGCACGTTGTAGACCAAGAGCGACGCCCCGGGATGCTCGATGATGACGCGCTGCTGAAGGAAAGAGCGCGGGTTGCTGTCGAACTCAAAGGCGACGCGCTCGACGATCGGGTATTTGCTCAGCACGCCTTGCCCGTTGATGCCCCATTCCTGTGGATCGAGCGCCATGTACGGGTAGAGATCGCTGAGCGCCGTCTCGATTCGCCGCGCGGCATCGAAGCCGACTTCTTGCAGCGCGATCACATCGGCATCGATGGTGCGGATGAGGGCGATGCTCTCGCGGTAATCGCTCGTGCGCCAGAGCAGATTGTACGTGGCAGCCGTCACAGTCTCGCCGCTGCGGCGTGGCAGCTCGGTCCGGTTGATGACGTAGCGCGGCCCGAACCAGATCAACCAAGCCGCGGCGGGCAGCAGGAGCAGGAGCGCCGTCCGCCAGGTGCGCAGCAGCAGGCTCAGCACGAACAGGACGAGCGCTGCCAGCCACAGGAGGTGGGCGGTGGTCGAGTAGAGTGCCATCGGTAAGAAGCGGTCATCGACGACCAGCCGCAAGAGCAGAAACGCACTCGCAATCAGGCCGTAGAGTCCGGCCACGGCGGCGAAGGTGCGGACGATCCAGCCGCGCTTCCGACGAACTTGTTTAGCCATGGTCTGCCATCATCCCACCCGCGTCGTGCGCGGCAGACCTGTGATCTGGCCGTGATCGATGAGAAAGACATCCCAGCCGAGCGGAAACCGGATGGCGCGTGCCCTGATCGACCAGAAACGCGCAGGGATGCCGCCCAGGCGCATCTCGATGGTGCCATCTATCCCTGGACCTGTGCAGCGCAGGATGCTGCCGCTGGCAAACGCACAGCCGATGATGAGCGTGGCGCCCTCGTCAGGGCGCAGCATGGTGCCGCATTTTGCCTGGGCGAGTGTGTCGAGCGCGGCTGCATCGAGCGTCGGATAAAAGTGATAGGCCGCTTCAGCTGGCGGCAGCGCTCGCGCCCCCGTCCGGCTCAACTCGTCGGCGAGCTGGGCATCCGGTGTGAAGAAGCTCGTTTCCAAGTCGAGGAGTGCCGCGCCGATGCGCAGGAGCGTATCGTGTGTATGTGCTGCCCACCGGATCACCTGAATGCGGCCGGGATAACTGAGCGCCCACATCAAAGCGAGGAACGTCTCGCGGCTGAGCGCTTCGTCTGGGGGGTACGTCGGTGGCGTCAGGGTCATCGCGGCAGCCTCAGAACGTTTCCATCTCGACGCGCGTCGCCTCGACCTGGCTGAGCAGCGCCTGATCGGCTGCGCGCTGCAAGGCCGCCTGCTCGTCGATGAATGCGGACAGCAGATCTTGTGCAATACCCGCTTGCAAGGCTGCGTCAATGAGAGCGATCGCCAGCGCCTGTTCCAAATCGCGCCCGATACACAGTGCGCAGCCTTCGACACCGCCCGAGATTCGCACGCGCGCCTCGCTGACCAGCACCTCGCCGAGATGAAAGCGCGTCCCGCTTGCGGTATCCGTGTACGGCAGCATGACCAGGCCGGTGCGGTTGGTGAGCACCACGACCTCTCCCAGCGAGACGATGATCGACTCAGCTATCGGCTTGATCTGTTCAGCGGGGGTATGCGTGAGGATTGAGAGATATTCAGACTGTGACAGCGGCATCGGAGAACTCCCATAACCCTGCTTCAAGGGGTATTTGCTGCAAACAGAAGGTCAGTGTAACACACGCCGCTGCACACAGAGACGAGACAGATGCTTTGTGCGTGAAGCGGGGGCGACTGCGGCAGCCGCCCCCGAAGTTCACCCAAAACGAGCTGAGCGGTCTAGCGAGCGCGCAGGTCGATATTGAGGTTGGCCGCGATAGCGCGCAGGCTGTTGTAGAGCGCGTCGATGCTCTCCACACCGGCAGCTTCCGACGGATCGACGTAGTAGCGCTCGACCGCGTTGACCAGTTCCTGATCGTTGGCCACGTTCAGCAGCGCGTCCTGAACCGCCATCTTGAACGACTCGGGCAGCGCCGCATTGATAGCGAACGGTGTCTCCGGGATCAGCGGCGACTGGTGGAAGACAACCAGGCTGCCCTCCGGGCACTCGTCGTAGATGGCCATGATCTCTTCGCGCGTCATCGGTGCCAGGTACGGCCATTCTTCGACGGTGGCGGGGCCGTCGATGCCCATGTCGGTGTAGCCGCACAGATCCGTGACCGCACCGCCATCGACCTGCAGTGGAAGATTGGCATCGAAGGTGGCGGCTGCGTCGAGCGTATCGTTGAAGACCGAGATGACGGCGGTCGGGTGGTTGCCAGCGAAATTGACGTTCGCGAACGCTTCGATCTGCGCGGGATCGTCGAATTCCATCGCGATCATGATGTCGTTGGCGGGTACCAGGTAACCGCTGGTCGAAGCCGGGTCAGTGAAGCCGAAGCTGCGGCCCTCCAGATCTTCGATGCTCATGATGCCCGAACCCTTTTTGGTGAACATCAAGCTGAAGTAGCCCGGGATCTCGTTCAGGTCGACCTCGACCTCATAGTTGGCCACAGCGATCGCCTCAGCGTTGGCGACATCGGCAGCCAGGATATACGCAAACGGACCGACCTCCATCGCGTCGGCGCGGCCAGCGGCCATCGCCTCGATGACGGCGTTGTAGCTGGTGCCAGTGATGAGAACGGTGCGCACGCCCAGCGTTTCTTCAAGATAGGCGCGCAGCGGTTCGACCGCGGCCAGCGCTTCTTCCACATTGTCACCTGGGTAGACGCCGATGATGAACGTCTCCGGCCAACCGGTGCGGTCGACTTCCTGAGCCGACACCAGGCTGAAACCGAGCATGGCGACGATCAGCAGAGCTACAGTCACGAGCACGAACTTCTTCATACTGTCCACAACTCCCTTAGGTATAGGACTGATGCAGGACACCCGCTGGCGGCGGCGCCTAGATGAAGCGCTGACGCAGCCAACTGCTAAAACGATCGATGATCGTTACAGCCACAACCAAGACTATCGCTGTCCCCAGCACGCGGTCGTAGGCACTCGTGCCGGTATACTTGAAGAGCAGAAAGCCCAAGCCGCCCGCGCCGACCAGACCGAGGATGGTGGCGTGGCGCACATTTGACTCGAAGTAGATGATCGTGTACGAGATGAAGAGCGGTACAGCCTGCGGGATGACCGAGTAGACGAATGTCTGGATCCCGCTCGCGCCAGTGGCTCTGACGGCATTCACTTGAGCGGGGTCGATCTGCTCGATTGCCTCGGAGAAGACGCGCGAGATCGACCCCACTGAGCCGAATGCCAGCGCAAGCACGCCCGTGAATGGGCCGAGGCCGACCGCGGCTACGAACAGCAGCGCCCAAACCAGCTCCGGTATCGAGCGCAGGAAGTTGAGCAGCAGACGCGTGAGATTGTAAATGAGCGGATGAGGCGACGTATTGCGCGCCGCGAGCAGTGACATCGGCAGCGCCATGATCACCGCGCCCAACGTGCCGATGATCGCCATTTGGATCGTCTCGAACAGCGCAGTCAGCACCGGCAGCCAGCCCAGCTCCATCGTGCCGCCGATCTCGCGGCCGCGATAGATGAACGTCGGGATTTCGATGGTGCTGCGCGTGATCGTGAAGTCAACCAGCGTCTGGCCGAAGAGGCTGATGACGACCGGCTGTTCGCGTGCTACTTCCCAGCCAGGTGGCAGCATGCGCAGAAGCAAGTTGCCCATCGCCACGAATGGATCCCAGAACGAGGTGATGCGGTTGACGTCACTCGGTCCGACCCCGGCTAAGCTCCAGGAGAGGATGCCGATGACGACGAGCAAGATGAGGAGCGTACGGCCGCTGATCTTTGGGAATGGGCGCAGAAGCTGCTTGCGCACTTTTTCAGGGTCGAGCGCCGCCGGAACCGCAGGTGCCGCCTCGCTGATGGTGATGTTGGTCACGGGTTGTCCTTCTCGCCTTTTCTACGATCCAACGATTTCACGCAGTCGGGCCAGTTCGGCCAGATCTCGCTCGGTGAGGTTCTTGTCGAAGCGGTAGATGGCATCGAGGATGCCGATGTTCAGGTCGCTC